>CAYMYK010000006.1:0-38633 GCA_964394625.1 uncultured Pirellulales bacterium | reverse complement strand
GTTCTTTACGTGTATTCTACCCGTTGGGAGACACGCTTTCATAAAATCATTGCGACAAAACTCCAGGATGCCGTTCCGGTGAGCCAGGAGTTTTTTGCCTGGCCCGGCGTTGCGGCATCCCGGCCCGCGAGCATTTGAGCGAAGCAGTACGGCTCGCAGAGATAGACATCCGGTGCGGCTTGCTTTGTGGCGGGGCAGATTTTCCTGTACAACTGCCAGGCCCTGTCGCCCCGGCCGAGAATGGCCTCGGCGATGATTATCCAGGTATTGTTGTGGCAAAACACACTCGCATTTTCCTTGTAGCCCGGCGGATAGGACGTGATTTCACCGAGGTAATCGTAATACTGTGTATAGGCCGGCTGCAGCAGCAGTATCCCGTTTTCATCGCCGAGGTATTGCCAGGTGCTGTCCAGGGCCGACAGTGCCTTTCCATCGTCGGTGCCGATGCCGGCCATCACCGCCCAGCCCTGCGTCTCGATGAAAATTTTGCCCTCGTCGCACTTGTCGGAGCCAACGGGCTTTCCAAAGTTGTCATAGGCCCTGATAAACCATCGGCCATCCCATCCGTAATCCAGTATGGCCCTTCGCATCGTATCAAGCTGTTCGGCGTATTGAACGGCTTGTTTTTCGCGGCCCAGATGTTTTGTGATTTCAATCATTTCCTTGGCGGCATAGACGAACAGCTCCGCGACCATCACCGACTCGGCCCTGCCGGCTTCGATGTCCCCGGTGCACTGGAAGCTCTCGCCCGGCGTGTTGCTGAAGCAGTTCAGGTTGAGACAGTCGTTCCAGTCGGCGTGGTCAATCAGCGGCAGGCAGTGCGGGCCGAGCCGCCCGAATACATACCTCGTCGAAAGGTGCAGATGGTCCAGAAGGGTAGAGTTCGCGCCGCCTTGCTCGACGTTCTGAAAGCCCGCGTCGGCGTCGAGAATCGTCCAGTCGCCCGTTTCCTTAATATAGGCTGCGGTCGAGACAATAAGCCAGAGCGCATCGTCGCTGAAGCCGGTGCCGAGACGAGCGTTGCCCTTTTTCGTGAGCGGCTGGTACTGGTGGTAGCACGAGCCGTCGCTGTTTTGGGTCGATGCCAAATCGATAATCCTCTGCCGGGCCCGGCCGCCTGCAATGTGCACCGAACCGAGAATGTCCTGGTTCGAGTCGCGAAAGCCGACACCCCTGCTGACGCCCGTTTCAAAAAAACTTGCCGACCGCGACAGGTTGAATGTCACCATACACTGGTACTGGTTCCAGATATTGACCATCCGTTTAACGTTTTCGTCGTCGATTTGCACCTGATAGCCGGACAGCGACTCGGTCCAGAAATCTCTGAGCGATTCAAATGCCGCATCGACCTGCTGAGTTGTCTCAAGTTTGGCAGCCGCCTCGAAAAATCTGTCTTTGTTGATGATACCGGCTGCTGCAAATTTCTGTTTCAGCGGGTTCTCGATATAGCCGAGCAGAAAGTGAAGCCGTTCGCTTTGACCGGGCGGCAGCGTTAGCTTGACCTGGTGCGAGCCGACGGGCGAGAAGCCGTGAGCGATGCTGTTCGAGGCCGTCCGTTTCTTTACCACCGCCGGGTTGCTGTAATCGTTCATCCTTCCTATAAACGCATCCCTGCTCGTATCGAAACCGGCGACGTCCTTACTGCACCGGAAATACGTGTAGTGATTTCGCCGCTCACGGTACTCGCTCTTGTGGAATATGGTATTTGCCTCTACTTCGACCTCGCCGATGCTGTAGTTTCGCTGGAGGTTTGTCACATCGTCAAGCGCATCGAACAGGCAGAACTCGACGTAGCTGAACAGGTCGATGTCGCGTGCTTTGTCGCCGGTGTTGGTGATTATCACCGACCAGACCTCGGCATCCATATCGAGCGGCACAAAGTACGTAACCGAGCACTTGATGCCGTTCAGCCGGCCTTCAATTATGGTATAGCCCAGCCCGTGACGACATTTGTAATCGTCGAGTTCGGTCTTTGTCGGCATAAAGCCGGGGTTCCAGGTGTTTTCGCCGTCACAAATATAGATATATCTGCCGGGCGTGTCTTTTGGAATCGCATTGTAGTGGTAGCGGGTAAGCCGTCTCAGGCGGGCGTCCCGGTAGAAGCTGTATCCACCGGCGGTATTGGAAATCATCCCAAGGTAGTCCTTACAGCCAATGTAGTTAATCCACGGCAGGGGGGTATCCGGCCGGGTTATCACGTACTCGGCGGCGTTTTCATCAAAAAAGCCATAAGTGGATTTGCTCGACATTGAACTTGTCCGCCTGTCAAATCAGCTTTTTACCACGAAGGCACAAAGGCACGAAAACTGACAAATCAACTATGTTACGTTGTTATTCTTTTCTACCTTTGTGACTTGGTGTCCTGGTGTTAATATATGCAGCGCATCCTGCATCTTTCTCAATCGATACACGAACGTCGTATCGTCGGGAGCAAAGTTGCTCTCGGTCATAATTTCCTGAGCTTTTATGTCCTTTTTGGCGACGCCGCCCGGCGCTATACCGAGCGGAACGGCCTTCTTTTGTTTTGCCTCTTTATACCTGAAGATTTGGCCGCGAATATCGGAGCTGCCTATGCCGCCGATTTTCTCGCCCGCCTTTATGTCGTGCTTGGCGGTGCAGACGACCTCGCTGTTCATCTCATTTGACGTTACCGTAACCTCGCCCAACAAAACCAGCTCGGCTACGGATTGCGGCGTCTCAAGGTCGCAGTTGTGATATGGGCGGTACTGCAGGTAGTACGGGCCCTGCGAGCCGGTCAGTAACTTCATATCCTTTCGCATCCGCGCATCTTCGGCATATACAATCGCAAAGACGCCCGGTGCCACCCTGCCCGTCGAGTACTCAACGGCCCCCCTTCGCTCGAAGATGCCGCCGTCCGGCTTTGGTATGAAGACCCTGGCCAAATCCGCAATCTCCACCTTAGGCCCATGCATCCCCGGAACGTCGGGCAGCAGGCCCGTTGCGTTTGAGACCGCCGCCATTTCCACCATTGTCTTTGTCCCGTCGATAAAAGAGCACAGCATCTTCGGATTCATATCCTTCCGTTTCGCTTCTTCGATGCACTCATCGTATGTGACGTCAAATTGAACCGGGTTGTTTTTGCCCTTGCCTAAGCACACCACCTCGAAGCCCTGTAGTACGGCCTGCTCGTAGAGCATTTTGCAGACGCCCGGCTCGTCGCCGGAGGCAACGGTGTAAAGCGCGCCCGTTTTTCTGGCCATATAATTCAGCAGGTACCCGACGGTGACATCGGTTTCGACGTTGAGCATCACAATCGGTTTTTTGTTCATAATCGATGACCAGGCGACTTTTGCTCCAATCTCGGTATAGCCGGTCGCCTCGACGTTGACCTCAAGTGCGTCCAATTGCGGCATCAGCATTGCGTCAGAGGTTACGAGCACTTTGCCTCTGCGCAGGGCGTCCTCGGCCTGGCCTTTCTTTTCCGTGATGATGATGTCACCTTTTTTCCAGCCGAGCCCGGCAAAGGTATCGATTGCACGCTGCGGCTCGATGTCCGCCATCGCCCTGATTGCCATGCCCTCGATTCTGTCAATCGTGTGTGCCAGCCCTGAACCCATCTGGCCGCAGCCCACTACTCCGATATTGACCGGATTATCGTCTGCCTCACGCTGTCTGAGTTTGGTAACAAGCTCCATAGTGCCTTGGTGCTCCTCATGCTTCTAACCACGGTATTTGCCTCGCAGCTCGGCGAGGTCTCTGAAGTCGCCCTTGACGTGGTTATAAATGTTCTTGTACAGTTTAAAGTACTTCATATATGTTTCGTGGTTCGCTCCGTCCGGCTCCATCGGGTCGATATACTCGGCCCATTTTTTTGCAACTGAGAAGTCATTGAATATGCCGGAGGCCACGCCGGCTAAAATTGCATCCCCGAACGGCGCACCCGTTCTGCGCTTGACAAGCACCGTAGGCACATCAAACGTATCGGTGATGATTTTGCGCCATAGAACACTCTTGGCGCCGCCCTCGTTGAGAACCATCGGGAAGTTGATTTTCAAATCCGTATCCTTAATCAGGCGGAATGAATCATATAATGCATACGCCACCGACTCCATCATGGCCCGGCCGAGGTGGCCTCGCGTGTGATACAGGGAGAGACCAAAAACCACGGCCCTGGCATACACATCCCATATTGGCGTTCTTTCTCCCATAAGAAAAGGCAGCACGACAAGCCCTTCGCTGCCTGGCGGTATCTTCTCGGCCTCCTGATTTATCAGGTCGTACGTATCGATACCGCTCTTGCTTTCTGCCGCCATTTCCGCTCGGTAGAAGTTATCCCTGAAGTATCGAATCAACTGTCCGCCGGTGGTGGTCGTTGGGACGGTGATATAAACTTTCCGCGAATCGGTCGTGTACGAGAAGTTAATCATCGTATCGAGGAAAACCTGCCCCCGGTGGATAATGCCGAAGTTGCCGCAGGTGCCTAAGTTGCTCTGGATGTCACCGGCATTGATGGCGCCGCCGCCCAACCAGCCGGCGTTGCAGTCCACCTGGCCGGCGGCCACTGGTGTACCCGCCGCAAGGCCCGTCTGCTTCGCCGCCTCGGTAGTTACCTCGCCGACGATGTCCTCGCAGGAATATAGCTCGGCAAGCAGACTTTCGCTTATTCCTATCTTGTCGAGGATGTCGGCTTCGAACTTATGCTCGGTCAGGTTGTAGGCAACACCGTAAAATGCCGCTGCCGAGTAGTTAAGTGTATATTTTCCCGTCAGCTTCAGTGTGATGAACCCATCTATTGTCAGGGCCTTGTGCACCTTTGCGAACGACTCGGGCCTGTTGTTCTTTTCCCACATCAGGTTAATCAGCGTCGGGTGGTCTTCCAGCCGGTTTTTTGAAATCTCGAAGATACGCTTTTCTGAGACGTTCTCTTTTACCCATTTGACTTCGTCTGTGGCCCTCCTGTCCATCAGGTTGTAGGCGTTGTTCACCGGGTCGTGATTTTTGTCCACCATTACCATCGACGGAAGGGCCGACGATGCGGCGATGCCTTTTATGTCTGCCGGTTCGATATTGGCATCCCTGATGGCCCTGCGGATAATCCTGCAGGCAATCTCCCAGTAGAGATGCGGGTCGTGCTCCGAGAAGCCCGGATGGTCTGTAATGATGGGATACTCTTCAAAAGCATAGCTCAGCACATTGCCTCCGGTGTCGATTATCGTTGTCTTTGCCCCGCCGGTGCCGTAATCAATTCCCAGCAGAAAATCGGACATAACAAATCTCCATAGAGCTTCGGCATTCTTCCTTCTCGAAGCATTGTAGTGTTCCTGCGGCCTTCAGCAACCGTTTTTTGGCCGTCCACCAATCGTGAAGTATCTCGTTTTTCGCTTGCCTTCTCACCGGTGTTTGTACAAAATGCCGGTTTAA
Source organism: uncultured Pirellulales bacterium (assembly GCA_964394625.1). Lineage (GTDB taxonomy): Bacteria > Planctomycetota > Phycisphaerae > Sedimentisphaerales > Anaerobacaceae > JAUVYV01. Next base: position 33,251 of record CAYMYK010000006.1, on the reverse strand, counting down.
CAGAGACGTTGGGTACTCTTCTCGCAGGTTTTAATTTGGCCTCTTGCAAATATGATGACCGACAGGGAGCGAACAAATGGCAAAGCTTGGCACGAAGGATTTGATTGACCGTGCGCGCGGTGTGATTGACCGCCAAGCCCGGGCTGTCGCAGCTCTGAAGGAACAGATGGATGATAAGCTCGCACAGCTCACCGAGATTATGGTCAACTGTAAGGGCCACATTCTCGTAACAGGAGCCGGCACCTCACGGGCGGTTGCGCAGCGGTTCGCACATCTGCTTGCCTGCTGCGGCACAGCGGCTCTTTTTATCAACGCCGCCGACGCCCTCCACGGCGGCGCCGGCGCCGTTACACCAAACGATGTGCTGTTTGTAATCTCGAAGGCGGGCCGCAGCGAAGAAATCAACAAGTTCGCCCAGATTGCCAAAGCCAGGGGGGCCGGGATAATCGCCTTGACCGAAAACGACAATTCACCGCTGTCCGCTATGAGCGATGTGCTCTACAAAATAAAGGCCCCCGACGACATCGACCCCTACGGAATGATTGCCACCGCAAGCTCGCTGGTCAATGCCGCCGCCTGCGACGTGCTCTGTGTGCTGCTGCTTGAGCTCACCGGCTATACGAAAGAGCAGTTCGGCGCAACTCATCCCGAAGGCGCTGTGGGCGGAAAACTTGCACATAAACAGGAATAACCCTTTTAATTGCAGGCGAAGTATGTCTCGAATGAATCAAAATGCCGTTGACTTATGGAGAAGCGCAAAACTATGAAAACAACCATCAAAGTTTTGTGCATCCTTCTAATAGCATCATTGACGCTGACCGGCTGTAAAAGGGCCGGCGACCGGGACGAAGACCGGCTCACTATCTGCTTTGCCTTCCAGGACCTCGAAACCGGCTTCTGGGTGGCGGCACACAAGGCGATAACCCGGACGCTCAGGCAAAAGGGAATAAGGATTCTCGAACGCAACGCCAACGAGGGTGCAAACAGGCAGCTCGAACAGATAAAAGACGCCATAGCCCAGGGCGTTGACGGCATTATCCTGATTCCGCAGGACGGCGAAAGCGCGGTCACCATCGTCGGCGAGGCCAACCGCGCCGGCGTTCCCATAGCTGTTTTCAATCGGCCGCCCACCAACCGCAGCAATCCCGCTATTGTTATCGTGGCCGACAACGAGAAAATCACCGCTCAGGCCGTCGCCTATATGGCCGAAGAAGCTAAAAAAAAGTTTGAGAAAACTCACCAAAAACTCAATCCCCTGATTGTTGTCGGTGACCTCGGAGACCGCAATGCCGTCGCACGACGACAGGGTTTTATGGACGTCATCGAGAAAAATCCCGACATCTTCAACGAGGTAATCGAGGTTCCGAGCAAATGGGACGCGGGCACCTGCCTGGCCAACCTCGAGGCGGCCCTGCAGGGCAATCCCGACATTGACTTTCTGTTCGTCTCATCCGATTTTCTGTACCCGCAGGTACGGGCCGTTCTTGAGCCGCTCGGAAAGTGGAAAAAAATAGGCGAACCCGGTCACGTAATCCTGGGCGGCCTTGACGGCGACAGCAATGCCTGCCGGCTCATGCAGGACGGCTACGTCGATGCAACCGGCGTCCAGGACCTTTTCTATGAAGCGAAGGTCCTTATGAATGCGCTGCTGGAGGCAATCGCAGCGGGTGAAAAAAACCCGGTGAAGTGGATGGATGACCCCGGCTTCGCCCTGACCCAGGCAAATATGGCCGAACGACAAATGGATATGTGGGGCTGCAAGCTGCTCGACGAATAGTAAATGTGCGATTTCCGGCTCATGATTTCCGACTCGTGCTACGCAGCGCGCTACGCAAAGTAGCATTGGAACTCATAATTCGCCAATATTTCAAAAGGTCTGTTGTGATTGCCGAGCATTCAGAGAAAAACGCCGTTATCAAGAGGATGCCGCCGTTGTTCAAACGATTTTTTGCGCCGCGTTTCAAGTCCGAGAACTTTATCCTGTACCTGAGCATCCTGTATTTTGTAGTGCTCTGGCTTTTCAGACCCAACATCGCCAACGCTTACAACCTGGGCAATATCTCCTCGAATATGTGGCCGCTCTTTACGCTTGCCCTCGGCCAGATGTTTGTCCTCATTGTCGGCGGAATTGACCTGTCGCAGGCCTCGATTATGGCCATCACCAGCGTCGTAGGCGCACTCATAATGACCTCCGAGCTTGACCCCGCTCTGTTTGAAAAAAACGTTCTATGGGGAGTCGTTATCTCCGAGAACGGCGGACTACTAAGTGGCGGCGCCGCCGTCCCCGTCGCCGTAGCTGTTATGCTTCTGGTCGGAATCCTCATCGGTCTGCTCAACGGTATCGCCGTTGCAAAGCTCAAAATGCCGCCGTTTATGGTAACACTCGTCTCGATGATGTTCTTTAGCGGCCTGGCAATCTACCTGACGCGCTCCGAGAATATTATCCATCTGCCAAAGGCGTATATCGCCATCGGCAAAGGCCGGCTCGGCTTTGTCCCGTACTCGTTCTTCATCGCTTTCGTTCTGGGAACGGCTGCGCACGTTATACTGAGCCGAACGCTTCTCGGTCGCTGGTTTTACGCCGTTGGAAAGAACGTAAGGGCCTCGGTTATTTCCGGCGTCCCCGCCGGCCGCGTCGTCATATACGCCTACGTCTTCAGCGGTTTTTGCGCCGCCGTCGGCTCGATATTGTATTCGGCCCGGCTTGAGGCGGGCCGGCCCACGCTCGGCCAAAACCTGCTTCTCGACATAATTGGCGCCGTGGTCATCGGAGGCATAAGTCTCTTCGGCGGCAAGGGCAAGGTCCTGTGGGCATTGTTCGGCGTATTGTTCTTCACCCTGCTGTCGAATTCTCTGAACATCCTGAACCTGTCGTTCTATACGGTTGACATCGTCAAGGGCTGTGTCATCCTGCTGGCCGCCCTTATTGACGTCACGCGAACCCGCCTGACGGCCGAACAGGGCGGGCTAAGATAAGGTTTTCTCAATGGACGAGCCGGTCTTACAATTTGAAGATGTTTCCAGGAGCTTCTTCGGCGTTTGCGCCCTGCAAAACGTCAGTTTCACCCTGCATCGGGGTCATCTGCTGGGACTGGTTGGCGAAAACGGCGCGGGCAAAACGACGCTGATGAACATCCTCGGCGGCGTCATTAAGCCGGACAGCGGAACAATGAAACTGTACGCCGCCGCCTACGCACCCGAAAATCCCGCCGGAGCGAGCCGTGCAGGCGTTGCATTCATCCACCAGGAGCTTAACCTGTTCACAAATCTCAGCATCGCCGACAATATGTTTATCAACGACTTTCCGCGCCTGCATCCCACTGGTTTGATAAACACCCGGATGCTCAGGAAAAAAACTGCTGGTCTGCTCGCCAGAGTAGGGCTTGACCTGCCGGCCGATACGCTCGTCGAAAAGCTCTCACCCGGCGAAAGACAGCTCGTCGAAATCGCCAAAGCCCTCAGCTTCGGCGCAGAGCTCATCATATTCGACGAACCGACTACCTCGCTTACCGCACGGGAAACAGAGCGGTTCTTCGCAATTATCGAGCAGCTTCGCTCCGAAAAGAAATCGATAATCTACATATCGCACAATCTCGGCAACGTCCTGGAGTTAGCCGACGACATCGTAGTTCTGCGGGACGGCCTTATCGTGGGAGCCGGCGAAAGACGCAGCTATACTGTCGGGAAAATGATATCGCAAATGGTCGGGCGCGACATCGACCGGATGCAGCCCCCGCGAAAAGTCAGGCCCTCGGCCCAGGCCGCGCTTGAGGTTAAGGGCCTGTCTCAGCCCGGCATCGTCAGGAACATAACTTTCACACTACACAAAGCCGAGGTGCTGGGCCTCTTTGGCCTGATGGGCTCGGGTCGAAGCGAGCTTGCCCGAATCATATTCGGCCTCGATTCCTTTGAAGAAGGAGCCATCCGCATCGCAGCCGCTAAGAAAAGCCGTTTCACTGCCGCCGAGAGCATACGCCGGGGTATCGCGTTTGTAACGGAGAATCGCCGTGAGCAGGGGCTGTTGATGGATGCCTCAATCGCCGACAACATCGCGCTTGTCGCCGCCCGGCGTTTCACTCGCCGACGGCTGCTTCGCTTTATCGACAAACCCCGGCTGAGCAGGGCGGTTGCTGGCGCCGCAGAGAGCTTGCGAATAAAGTCCGCCTCGCTTGACAGACAGCCTGCCAGGAATCTCAGCGGCGGAAACCAGCAGAAAACCGTCATAGCCAAATGGCTGCTCGCGAAACCGGCCGTATTCATTATGGATGAGCCGACGCGAGGTATCGACGTCGGTACAAAATACGAGATATACGGTATTATTAACGAGCTGGCCGCCGGCGGAGCCGCCGTTCTGTTTATCTCGTCGGAGCTTGAAGAGCTGATGGGCGGCTGCGACAGAATTCTTGTTATGAGCAACGGCGAGCTTCGGGGCTCATTTACACGCGAACAGTTCGACGAAGAAAAAATCCTGCACGCTGCATTCGCAGGTCACAGAAAACACGGATGCCGCCTGGGCTGATACAAAAAACAATTTTTTCGATTATGCAAAAAAAACGCGACAAGTTTATTGTCTTTGTGCTGGCGAACGCGCCAATCATTCTTTTTATTGCTATTTTCGTTGTATTCGGCGTCCTGTCGCCGAGGTTCTTCAGCGCAAAGAACTTTGAAAACATCGTCAAGCAGGCCTCTTACATTGGCATAGTCGCCGTCGGAATGACCTTTGTGCTTCTTACCGCCGGCATCGATTTGTCCGTCGGCTCGAATATGTACCTGTCGGCAATAGCCGCCGGCCTGCTCATCCAGAACTACAATGTACCCGTCTGGCTCGCACTTGTCGTCTGCCTGCTCGTCGGGCTTACTTTCGGTCTGGTCAATGCCTTCGCCGTTACAAAGCTGAAAATCATACCGTTTGTCGTAACGCTCGGCACGCTGTTTGCCGGGCGGGGAATCGCCCTGTTGTTCACAAAGTCACGCCCGGTTTCCTTTCCGGACAGCGTAATCACAATCGCTTCGGCACGCCTGTTCGGCGTTGTCCCCTTGCCGATTGTCATTTTTGCCGCAGTCGTGGTTTGTGCGCATGTGTTTTTACGTCGCACTCAAATCGGCCGCCAGATTTACGCCGTCGGAAACGACATCGAGGCCGCGAAAAAAGCGGGAATAGATACCGACCGCGTCCGGACGATTGCTTATGTCGTCTGCGGTTTGCTTGCCGCACTCGGCGGTTTTGTCTCCGTTGCACAGTTGGGCATCGTCAACGCCGGTTTCGGAAAGGGCGATGAGTTTGACGCAATCACCGCCGCCGTCCTCGGCGGATGCAGTCTCTTCGGTGGAATCGGAAACGTCTTTCCCGGCGCCGTGCTCGGGACAATCCTGATACAGATGATTTCCGCCGGGCTGGTCTTCGCCCAGGTTGACCTCTACGTTCAGCCCCTGTTCCAGGGTGCTATTATATTTCTCGCCGTCCTGCTCGACAGCTTCCGAAACGTTCAGTTAGTCAAGCTCAGCCGCCGACACATCCGGAGCGAAGAAGCGACATAGCCGTTCTCTTTTCGCCCCGGGATTTCCCATCGCTCCATTTCGTCTAATTCTCACAAAATTAGGCATTGACACAGCCTCCCTGCAGACATACAGTAAAGAATTCTTGAGTCAAATGTATTAACATCGCTCTGCTATGCGTAGCGCTCTGCAGAGCATAGTTCACAGACCAGGGTTTGAAAGGAGTTGATATGAAACTAAACCGAAAGTTGAGGATGGGAATGGTCGGTGGCGGGCCGGGTGCCTTCATAGGTGAAGTTCATCGCAAGGCATCCCGATTAGACGGTGAAATCGAGCTTACTTGCGGTGCCTTCGATATTGACCCCAAAAAGTCCAGAAAAATGGGCAGAGACCTGGCCCTCGACCCCGGGCGAGTGTACGGCGACTACAGACAGATGATAAAAGCCGAGCTGAAGCTGCCCGAATCCGAGAGAATCGATTTTGTTGCTGTGACCACACCGAACAACTGGCATTTCCCTATTGCAAGAGACTTCCTCAGGGCCGGCTTTCACGTGATGTGCGAAAAGCCGATGACTATCACCTCAAAGCAGGCCAAACAGTTGGCGGTTCTGGTGAAGAAAAACAAGCTGGTTTTCGCCCTGTGCCACAACTACACCGGCTATCCTATGGTCAAGCTCGCAAAGGATATGGTCAAGCAGAAAAAGCTCGGCAAAATCCGCAAGGTCGTCGTGCAGTACCCGCAGGGCTGGCTCGCCACCGCCCTGGAGAGGACCGGCCAGATGCAGGCAAGCTGGCGAACCGACCCTAAGCAAAGCGGCGCCGGCGGATGCGTCGGTGACATCGGGACACACGCCGCGAATCTGGCCGAGTACATCACCGGACTGAAAATCACCAACATCTGCGCAGAGCTTACGAGTTTTGTCCCCGGCAGGCGCCTCGACGATGACTGTAACTGCCTTATCAAATTCAACAACGGCGCAAAAGGCGTCCTGCACGCCAGCCAGATATCAATCGGCGAAGAGAACAACCTCGCCATTTGGGTGCACGGCGAAAAGGGCAGCGTGGAGTGGCATCAGGAGCACCCGAACTACCTGTACTTCAGGCCGCTGTCCGGCCCGGAACAGGTCTGGAAACGCGGCAATCCATACGTGGCCGAATACAGCCCGGCGGCAGGGCGAAACACCCGTCTGCCTTCGGGCCATCCCGAGGCATTCCTCGAGGCATTTGCGAACAACTACGCGAATTTCTGTGAAACAATCAAGAGCGTCATTCAAGGTAAAAAACCCGGCGCCCTTGCCCTGGATTTCCCGGATGTCGAGGACGGCGTCCGCGGAATGCTGTTTATCGAGACGGTCGTCGCCAGCAGCAAGAGCAAGACAAAGTGGACGGCGATGAAGAAATAACGTGCCGCATAAGCCGGTCAGGTTGAGTAATAATAAAGACAAGGAGACTGAAAAATGGCAAGACCTGTTACACTGTTTACCGGTCAGTTGGCTGATTTACCGCTGGAACAATTAGCGAAGAAGGCCGACGGCTGGGGCTATGACGGACTCGAGTTGGCCTGCTGGGGCGACCACTTCGAGATTGACAAGGCCCTGGAAAACGACGACTACTGCAGGGCAAAACGCAAAATGCTCAAAAAGCACGGCCTTGAGGTTTTTGCGATTTCAAATCATCTTGTCGGCCAGGCCGTCTGTGACAATATCGACCAGCGCCACAAGGCGATATTGCCGGAGGACGTCTGGGGTGACGGCGACCCCGACGGCGTTCACGAGCGAGCCGCCCGGAAGGTTATTGATTCCGCAAAGGCCGCAAGGAAACTCGGCATCAATGTCGTCAACGGATTCACCGGTAGCTCCATCTGGCAATATCTGTATTCCTTCCCGCCGGTCTCGCCGGATATGATTCAGGCCGGATACGATGACTTTGCAAAACGCTGGACACCAATTCTCGACGCCTTCAGGGCCGAGGGCGTTAAGTTCGCCCTTGAGGTGCACCCCACCGAAATCGCCTTCGATATTGCATCGGCTCAGCGGGCCGTCGAGGCCGTCAACGGTCACGAATCGTTCGGCTTTAACTACGACCCCAGCCATCTCGCTTATCAGGGTGTTGACTATGTAAAGTTTATCCGCACCTTCGGCGACAGAATCTTCCACGTTCATATGAAGGATGTCTGGTGGGGTCACGGCGACGGCACGGTCGGCGTCTTCGGCGGTCATACCGACTTTGCAGACCCGCGTCGCTACTGGGACTTTCGCTCGCTCGGCCACGGTGACATCAACTTTGAAGAGATTATCGTCGCCCTCAACGACATCGGCTATAAAGGGCCGCTCTCGGTCGAGTGGGAGGACAGCCGAATGGACCGCGAACACGGCGTAAGTGAGGCCTGTAATTTTGCCAAAGCCGTAGATTTTAAGCCGTCGGCACTGGCATTCGATGGCCAGTTTGATAAGTAAAAGAACGACACGCTTTTATTCATAAGCAGATTGCGATTATGAATCGACGCAGTTTTCTTAAGAAAGCTGCCGGCATTGCCGCCGGTGGTGTTGCACTGCCGTATCTGGTCCGGTCTTCTGCGTTGGGAAAAGCCGACAATATAGCAGCGAGTAACCGTATTGTGATGGGGTGCATCGGCCTCGGCGGCCAGGGTACTTATAATCTCAAGGCTTTCCTTGGCGCCGTCGAACAGGTCTGGTACGTGGCAAATGCGCCGAAACTTTCAAAATCAAGCGTCCAGGTAGTTGCCGTCTGCGATGTAGATACAAAACACCGCAACAGGGCAAGAGATATCGTCAACAAAAGGTACAACAATCGCGATTGCGTGGTCTATAACGATTTCCGCGAGCTGCTGGCCCGCGACGACATCGATGCCGTAACGGTCTGTACTCCCGACCACTGGCACGGTGTGATAAGTATTGCTGCGGCCAAGGCCGGCAAGGACATCTATTGCGAGAAACCCCTCACCAACACTATCGCCGAGGGCAGGGCGGTCTGTGAAGCCGTGAAGCGATACGGACGAATCCTTCAAACCGGCAGCCATGAGCGCTCAAACGACAGCGTTCGCTTTGCCGCCGAGTTGGTGCGCAACGGTTATATAGGGAAGCTCCAGACTATTCGAGTCAATATGCCCGTCGAGCACGGAATAGTTCCTCCTCAACCGGTTATGCCTGTCCCCAAGGGGTTCGATTACGATATGTGGCTCGGTCATACCCCCTGGGTTGCTTATACGCAGAAGCGTTGTCACGGCAGTTTTCGCTATATTCTTGATTACTCTGGCGGCGAAATGACCGACAGAGGCGCCCACATTCTTGACCTTGCCCAACTTAGCAATGATTCCGACAGCAGCGGCCCGGTTGCGTTGTCAGGTCGCGGCAGAAGGCCCGAGAACAGTCTCTTCGACACGTTCTACAAATTTCAATTTGAATGTCAGTACGCTAACGGCGTCCGCCTGGTGGGTGTAAGCAAAGCCCCCAGGGGTATCAAGTTCGAGGGCGTCGACGGCTGGATTTTTGTCCACATACACGGCGGTCGCCTCGAAGCGGAGCCGAAATCGCTGCTGCGAGAGCAGATTGGTCCGAACGAAATCACTCTCGGCAGAACTGCGAGCCATCATGAGAATTTCCTTAACGCCGTGAGGACACGAACCCAGCCGTTCGCACCGGCAGAGGTTGGCCAGAGAACGGGCACAATATGTCACCTTGTCAATATTGCTATGCTGACCGGCAAGAAGCTCGCCTGGGATCCCGGGCGAGAGCAAATTACGAATGATGATGAAGCGAATCGCATGTTGGCCAGGCCTATGCGAAGTCCATGGCGTTTGTAGAGTTTTTAGTTTGTTGGAGTGTGGCAGAATTGCCGGGGGTAAAATGAATAGACGTACATTCCTGAGAAGAGCAGCACTCGGGGCCGTTGGAGCCCTTGGCTTTCCGTATATCGTACCTTCAAGCGCGTCGGGCAAATCAGGCGTTACCGCCCCCAGCAATCGTATTACAATCGGGTCTATCGGCATAGGTGGGATGGGCGGGGTGCACCTGCGTGATTGTCTTTCAAGAGAGCAAGCAAAGGTTCTGGCGGTTTGTGACGTTGATACCGAGCGGAGAGAACGTGCGTGTGGCAGGGTGAACGAAGCTTACGGCAGCCGAGATTGTGCGGCCTATCGTGACTTCAGAGAGCTGCTGGCAAGGGACGATATCGATGCAGTTATTATTGCGACGCCGGACCACTGGCATGCAATAATCGCAATTGAAGCGGCCCAGGCGGGTAAGGACATTTACTGCGAGAAGCCTATGACGCTGACCATCGCGGAGGGCAGGGCGATGGTCGAGACAGTGAGGCGTTACGGTCGCGTTTTTCAGACGGGCAGCCAGCAGCGCAGCGGCTACTACTTCCGTCACGGCTGTGAGCTTGTACGCAACGGGTATATCGGCCAGGTCAAACATATAGTCGTCGGCGTTCACGGCCATGCGGGTGACTGTGACCTGCCTGCTGAGCCGCTCCGTGAGGGACTCGACTGGGAGATGTGGCTCGGGCAGGCGCCACTGAGGGCTTACAACTACACCATATTCCGAAGATGGCGAAGCTACTGGGATTACTCCGGCGGCTCGGTCACCGACTGGGGCGCCCACCATTTCGACATCGCCCAGTGGGCCCTTGGTATGGACGAGAGCGGGCCAGTGGAGGTATATCCGCCGGACGGGACACGTGAAATCAAATTTGTTTATGCAAACGGAGTCACGATGGTTCGCAAAGAGCCGGCGGATTACAGCGAGTATTCGGTGCGGGTAATCGGCAGCAAAGGTGAGGTTGAGATGCACCGCGACTGGCTTCGGACGAAGCCGCGTCCACTGGCTCTGCACAAGATAAGTCCGAATGAAAAGCGCCTGTATTACAGCAGCGACCACAAGGCAAACTTCTTCGATTGTATCCGCTCACGCAGAAAACCGGTTGCGGACGTCGAGACCGGTCACCGCTCCGTTACCGTCTGCCATCTGGGCAACATTGCTTATCGTCTCAACAGGCCGCTCAAATGGGAACCGGCCAGCGAACACTTCGTAGATGACCGTGAGGCCGACCGTTTTCTGGCAAGGACAATGCGCAGTCCCCGGCACGTGTAAAGACTCCTGATATTTTATGAAAATGAACAACTAATGAAGTCATTAGAGCGAACAGTCGCCATCATATTCGCTTGTCTGTTTATGTTGTTTGCCACGAACAGCATTTCAGAGGCAGCGGAGGAAGGTCAGCTTTACATTGGTTGGGCCGCCACCGATATCACCCCTGACAAACCAGTGGCATTGTTGGGAGCAAGGCATAAGCGGATTGCAACGCGTGTCCATGACCCCCTGACGGCAACGGTATTGGCGCTGGAAACCAGGACAGATGATGGACAAAAGGAACAGGCCATTATGGTCTCCTGCGACCTGCTGTGGACCAGGAAAGCCATATTAGACGGGCTAAGAAAGTTGATAGCAGCGAGAATACCCGATTTTGATGTGAGCAAGCTGCTTATCAACGCCACCCACACCCATACAGCGCCGGGCATGATAGATAACGCCTTCTACGGTCTGTATGACGTCAGCAAGGATAAGGGGGGAATGAAGGCGTCAGAATACGGCGATTTTTTCCTGAATCGTGTCAGTGAGACTGTGGTGAAGGCCTGGAACGGCCGGGAGCCGGGTGGCTTTAGCTGGGGGCTGGGCCAGGCTGTGGTGGGGCACAATCGCAGAGCAGTATATTTTGGAGGACGTGCAAAGATGTATGGCGCCACCAACACGCCGAAGTTTTCCAATGTCGAAGGTTATGAGGACCACGGCGTGGAGATGTTGTTCCTCTGGAACCAGGAGCGGAAACTTACCGGCATCGTGATTAATGTTCCCTGTCCTGCCCAGGAGACGGAAGGATGGTCTGAAGTTTCTGCGGATTTCTGGGATGATGTGAGAAAGGAAATCAGAAAGAGATATTCCGAGGACTTATTTGTCTTGCCCCAGTGCGGGGCGGCGGGTGATATATCTCCGCATTTGCTTTTCCGAAAACATGCCGAGCAGAAGATGCTCGAAAGAAAAGGGATATCGCGCCGGCAGGAGATAGCGCTGCGAATTGCCAACGCGGTTGATAATGTATTTCCCTATGCCAGGGAGGATATCAAGACCAGGGTTGTTTTCAAGCATACGGTTGGAAAAGTTGACCTGCCTACCAGGAAGCCGCCCGCTCCACCCTTTTACAAGACCGATAGCGTTAACCCGATAGAATTCCATGTAATCCGCATTGGAGACGTTGCCCTGGCTACCAATCCGTTCGAGTTGTATCTTGATTACGGCATCGCCATGAAGGCCGGCAGTAAGGCCGTGCTTACTTTTGTGGTGCAACTATCCTGCCGGCACTGCGGATATTTGCCCACCGCCAGGGCTGTTAAAGGAGGAGGGTACAGCGCCGAGGAATATGTTGTCGGGCCTCAGGGCGGACAGATACTGGTTAATGAAACCGTTAGGCGAATTAATGCAATGTGGAAGCAGTGAACTGCGATGAAGTCGGCCGCCGGTTATCCCGGACAATGCGCAGCCCCCGGCATTTGTAAGTGTTTTAACTATGAAGAAGTGCATGATGTCGCAGACCAAAAATATTAATAGGCGCCGGTTCTTAAAAAGGGCAGCCCGCTTTGCTGTGGGGGCGGTGGGTTTTCCTTATGTAGTGTCATCATCGGCTTTGGGTTTAGCCGACAGTGTTGCCCCCAGTGAAAGAATTATAATGTGTGCAATCGGCCTGGGTGGGCAGGGTGTCCGCGATATGCAAAACATTATGACCCAGGACGATGTCCGGTTTGTTGCAGTATGCGATGTCGATCCGCAGCGACTCAGGGAAGCGAAGAAAATCGTTGATACAAACTACGGCCACCAGTCCTGCGCCGCATACAATAACTTCCGGGAGGTCCTGGCTCGTGACGATATCGACGCAGTGCTGATTGCAACCGGCGAGCGATGGCACGCGTTATTATCGATTTATGCCACCAAGGCGGGAAAGGACATTTACTGCGAAAAACCGATGTCACTGACAATCGCCGAAGGCAGGGCGCTGGCCGATACCGTCAAACATTACCAGAGGGTTTACCAGTGCGGCACTCAGCGGCGCAGCATGAGGAACTTTGCGTTTGCCGTACAGACTGCCAGGAGCGGGAGGCTTGGACAGCTTCGTATATTGCACAGCTTTGTCAACGCCGGCTGGATATGCCAGATGCCGACGCCCGAACCGATTCCGAGGGGGTTCGATTATGATATGTGGCTCGGGCCGGCGCCGTATGCGCCCTACAGCGCCGAGTTTGTGCACAGCACCTGGAGAAGCCGCTACGACTATTGCGGCGGAATGATTACCGACTGGGGCGCCCATTGCAACGACTTGGCACAGATGGCCAATGGTACGGATTTGACGGGACCGGTTGAATATGAGGGTATTGCCAGGTTTCCCACGGAGGGATTCTGCAATGTCCCTGTCCGGCTGCATGTCACCGCCACCTATGCTGATGGAATCAAGCTGGTCATGTACGACAAGAGAACACCCGACATCTGGCCGGTTATGAACGGTGAGCTGGCTGTGATGTTCGAGGGAGAGGAGGGTTATATATATGTAGATGACGGCGGAAATCTCGCTGCCAAACCAGAATCAATCCTCAAAGGGAGAAAGTCCACAAGACAGAGTTGGACCGACGCATCCAATTGGGCCGGACACCATCGCAATTTCCTCGATTGTGTCAAGACAAGGGCTGTCCCGATAGCATCTGCCGAAGTCGCCCATCGCTCCACTACCACCTGCCATATTGCCAATATCTGCCTGCGACTCGGAAGAAAATTGAGATGGAACCCGCAGACCGAGACATTCGTAAACGATGCAGAAGCCGATAGAATGATTTCGCGTGCCAAACGCAGTCCGTGGCGCCTGTAAGAAGATTCACAGAAGGAATTTAGGATATGAGAAAGGTCAGACGATTCACACGGCGTCGTTTTTTGAAAGATTCGGCTGTGGCATTAGCGGCAGCGGTCGGTTTTCCCTATATGGTGCCGGATTCGGTTTTTGGCACTGCTGCGCCGAGCAACCGCATTACGCTCGGCTGTATCGGGACGGGGTGGATGGGGACTGAAAACCTTCAAAGTTTCCTCAACGAGGGCGATGCACGGATTATTGCCGTTTGTGACCTCGACAAAAATCACTTGAATAACGCAGCCCGGCTCGTGAACGAGAAATACGGCAACAAGGATTGTGCGACATATCATGATTTCCGTGAACTGATTGCGCGGGATGACATCGATGCAGTCTCGCTGGGTGTGCCGGACCACTGGCATGCCATACCTGCAATTGAAGCAGCCAGGGCGGGCAAAGATATCTACAGCGAGAAACCGCTATCGCACACGCTGCGTGAGGGGCGAGCGATGTGCGACGCCGTCGAACGGTACGGTCGAATCTGGCAGACCGGAAGCTGGCAGCGTTCGGTTGCAAACTTTCGCTTTGCCTGCGAGCTTGTCCGCAACGGCAGAATCGGAAAAGTCATCCGCGCCGAGGTGGGTCTGCCCGCCGGCCATACCGACTTTGCAGGAACAAAAGGCCAGGACAAAATTCAGCCCCCGCCACGTGAGCTCGACTATGACTTCTGGCTCGGTCCCGCACCCTATTCGCCATACGCGATCTCCAGAGTGCATAAGAACTGGAGATGGCATCTCGATACCGGGGGCGGTCAGATTATGGACTGGATAGGTCATCATGGGGACATCGCACACTGGGGGCTCGGCTTCGATTACGAATCGCCTGTCGAGGTCGAAGGCCGCGGCGAGTATCCCCGAACAGGCCTCTGGAACAGCGCAACCAGGTTCAAAATAAGGGCCGTTTATGCCAACGGCGTCGAAATGCTAATCGGCGGCGGTGCCGGCCTGCGCTCAGGAACCAAGTGGATCGGTGAGGACGGCTGGGTCTGGGTCGATAGAGAAAGACTCGATGCCGAGCCTGCGGGCCTGCTTAAAGAGACGTTCGGCCCGAACGACATTCAGTTATACCGCTCACCGGAGCACCATCGCAATTTCCTCGACTGTATAAAAACCCGCAGGCCCACCATCACACCCTGCGAGGTTGCGCACCACTCAGTGACATCCGGACACCTTGGACAAATCGCTATGCTCTTAGGAAGAAAAATTCGTTTCGACCCGAAGACCGAAGAAATCATCGGCGACGCCGAGGCCGACAAAATGCTCAGCCGACCGATGAGAAGCCCATGGCACTTATAAAAAAATCATTATTCTCGAAAGGAGCTGGCAAAGATGAACCGAAAAACGAAAATCGTCAACGTCATCCTGTTCGCAATTCTGTTAGCTGCGCTGTTCGCCGATTGCGTATTTGCCCAGGTAACCGCCGACGAACGTGAAAAAATCCAAAAGGCGATACCCCAAAAGGCGCCTGCCAAACCGCGAAAACCGAGAAAGCTGCTCGTCGTCAACCTCAATGTCAGGGACGGCAAGGTCACAAAAGGCCATGCCTCGATACCCTGCAGCAACTATGCCATCGAGCTTATGGGCAAAAAAATGGGTGCTTATGAAGTTGTTTTCAGCAATGACATTGAGATGTTCAGGCCTGAGAACATAGGGGAGTTTGACGCGGTCTGTTTCAATAATACCAACGGTGTACTCTTCGACGACCCCCAGCTCAAAAAATCTCTGCTCGACTTTGTCTATGGCGGCGGTGGCTTCATCGGCATCCACGCCGCTGCTTCTACGTTTGCGCAGTGGCCCGATTATCACTTCTGGCCCGAGTTCGGCGAAATGTTAGGCGGCTACGAAGACGGCGGCCATCCCTGGAAAAAAAATGAGACGGTAACGATTAAACTCGACGACCCCGACCATCCGTTGAATGCCGCCTTCAACAGAAAGAGTTTTCAAATCAGCGACCAGATTTTTCAGTTTCGCAAACCCTATTCACGCGACCGGCTGCACATCCTTTTGAGCATAGATACGAGTAAAGTCGATATGAATCCCAAACGCCATTTTCTGCCCGAACGCTTCAAAGACAAAGACTTTCCCGTAAGCTGGGTCCGCAACTACGGCCGGGGGCGGGTCTTTTTTTGCTGTCTCGGCCACAATAAAAAAACCTTCTGGAATGCGCCTATCCTCGGGCACTTTCTGGCTGGAATCCAGTTTGCCCTTGGCGATTTGCCCGCCCCCACGACCCCGAGCGCCAAACTCACCGGCGCCGTTCGCGCTCGGGAGACCCTCGATTGGCGCCTGGGAATTGGGGCGTACAGCTTTAAGGAATACTCATTTGACGAGGCAATCGATAAGACCGCGGCGCTGGGGCTGCGATATATCGAGGGTGGGCCTGACTTTAATATGGGCGATGATGAGGTCATTGCGTTGCGAAACAAGCTGCTCGACTCGGATGTTCGGATGGTCTCATACTACGTCCATAAAATACCGAATGACGAAAAGGTCGTAAAAAAGCTCTTCAACTTCTGCCGCAAGCTCGGCGTCGAAACAATCGTCGGCGAGCCGGAACCGGAGGTGCTCGACCTTCTGGAAAAATACTGTGACAAATACGACATCAACCTCGCCATCCACAATCACACCAAAGACATATCTCCATTCTACTACGACCCGAACAACATCCTCAAGGTCCTCAAAGGCAGGAGCAAACGAATGGGCGCCTGCCCGGACCTCGGCTACTGGATACGGGCCGGCTACGACCCTTTGAAAACGCTGGAGAAAATGAAAGACAGAATTATCACCTTTCACATTCACGACCTCGACCAATTCAGTCCCGAGGGCCACGATGTCCCCTGGGGGACCGGTGTGGCCAAACTCGATGAGTTCTTCAAGAAGGCCTACGAGCTCGAAATCAACCCTACGCTCTGGAACATCGAGTACGCTTACGATTTCGAAGACAACACAAAGCAAATTGCCCGGTCCATCAAATTTTTTGATAAGATAATTGCTCCAATCGTGAGCTATCACCGTGCATACATTGGCAGGACTCGTGGGGTTCGGCGAAGGCTCGGTGTGAGTGAGCAGGAGAAGGAAAAGATCGAGGCGGCGATACCGAAGGTAGCTGCGGCGAAGCCTCGCAATGCTCGCAAACTGTTGGTTTATGATGCCAGTGTCGGCCATGGCAAGCATCCCTCGGTGCCTCACGCGAATTACTCGGTGGAGTTGATGGGGGAAAGATTAGGGGCTTATGAGACGGTTGTGACCGAGGATCCATCGTATTTCGAGGCGGATAAGCTGAGTGAGTTTGATGCGGTTTTCTTTAATAATACGGTTGGCGATAGCTTTAACAGCGAAGAGCTGAGGCAGAATCTGCTGGACTTTGTCTATCGCGGAGGCGGCCTGCTCGGCAATCACGCCGCAAGTGTCGGCTTTGCCAGGCAGCCGGGCGGGACAATGGACTTTGCCGAATACTCTCAGATGTTGGGAGCATTCGGCGCCAGTCACAGAGAGAGTGACGAGACAGTGACGACCAAACTCGACGACCCGACCCACCCACTCAACGCCGGCTTCGCTGGAAAAGGATTCGAATTCACAGATGAGTTTTTCCGATTCCACGAAATCTATTCGAGAGACAATGTTCGTGTGCTGTTCAGTATCGACGTTGACAAGACGGATATGGAGCAGGGACGCGCCTACGGCAACTGCTTCCGCGACGACAACGACTATGCCCTCGCCTGGATAAAAACCTACGGAGCAGGACGGGTGTACTATACAACCATCGGCCACAACCCACATGTGTTCTGGAACAAGATGTTCCTCGAGCATTTTCTTGCAGCGATACAGTTTGCATTGGGCGATTTGCCCGCTTCGACAACGCCGAGCGGGAAGCGGACAGATGCAGTCAGGGCACAGGAAAAACTCAACTTCAAGCTCACACTGCAGTGCTGGTCATTCAATCGCTTTTCATTTTACGAGGCAATCGAAAAAGCCCAACGGCTCGGCCTGAGCCGCATCGAGGCGTTCATCTTCGGGCCAAACACCGGCCAGCAGCTCGAAAAAGGAAAACCGAAACCCATCTTAAGCTACACCCTGCCGGAAAGCACCCTCCGGCAAATCAGACAAAAACTTGCCGATACCGGAATAAGAATCATCAACTGCTACATCGGTGCCTGGCCGAAACAAGAGGAACAGTGCAGAAAGATATTCGATTTCGCAAGAGAGACGGGCATCGAGACATTCGTCTCGGAGCCCGACCCCGACCGGCTTGATATACTGGAGAAGCTCTGTGACGAGTATGAGATGAACTTAGCGATACATAACCACGCCAAAGGTGAGTCCCGATACTGGGACCCGGCGGAAGTCTTGAAAGTCTGTCAGGGCCGGAGCAGACGAATCGGCGCCTGCGCCGATACAGGTCACTGGATGCGCTCAGGCATCGACCCCGTTGAAGGGCTAAAAACTCTCGAGGGAAGAATCATATCGTTGCACTTAAAGGACCTCAACGAGCTTGGCAATCTCAGGGCACACGATGTCCCCTGGGGCACAGGCAAAGCAAATGTCCCCGCTGTTCTAGCTGAGCTGAAACGACAAAACTTTCGCGGCACAATCGCAATCGAATACGAATACAACTGGGACAACTCCATGCCCGATATCGCAAAATGTATTGATTTCTTCGAGCAAACGGCTTTGGAATTGGCGGATTGAACTTATGGCGGAAACTATCAGTCGACGTTCGGTGTTAAGAAAAGCGACAAAAGTCATAGCCGCCGCAGTTGGCTTTCCATACCTTGTACCCTCGTCGGCCCTTGGAAAAGCCGGCACCATAGCGCCCAGCAATCGCCTTGTAATCGGCTCTATCGGCGTGGGCGGTATGGGCACAGGTCATGTCTATCAGCTCCTCGGATACCCCGATGTCCACCTTGCAGCCGTATGTGACATCTGGCCCGTCCGACAAACGAAGGTCAAGGCGATTGTTGACAGACACTACGGCAGCAGCGACTGCGCCGCATATACCGATTTCCGCGACCTGCTCGCCAGAAGCGACATCGACGGCGTCGTCATCGCAACCTGTGACCACTGGCACGTCCTGGTCGGTCTCGAAGCGGCCCGCAACGGAAAACACATCTACCTGCAAAAGGCAATGAGCGTCTATTTCAACGAAAACCAGGCCCTGCGAAAAGAAATACATCGCTCGGGTGTGGTCTTCCAGTTCGGAACCCAGCAGCGCAGCGACGAGAGGTTCCGCCAGGCCTGCGAGCTCGTTCGCAACCGGCGAATAGGAAAACTCCAGACCATTATGGTCGGCTCGGTTCCGAGCTGGTATGTCCCCAACTCAAAGCCCGAACCCATACCGAAAGGTTTCAACTACGACCTCTGGCTCGGCCCCGCTCCCTGGGCGCCCTATAGTTTTATGCGGTGCGGCCCGCGTACCGAAGGCGCCGGCGCTTGGTATGTCATCAGCGATTATGCACTGGGCCATCTGTCGGGATGGGGTATCCACCATGTCGATATCGCCCAGTGGGGCAACGGCACCGACGATACCACGCCCGTTGAAATTGAGGGAACCGGCCTGATACCAAGAGACGGCCTTACCGACACCGCCACCCGGTTTGAGATTACTCACAAGTATGCCAACGGCGTTACCTTAGTCCATATGGACACCAAAACAGCCAGGCAAAAGGCGCCTCAGTTCTGGCTCCACGAAGGGCTGGGAATCTTATTTCTCGGTAGCGACGGCTGGGTCTTTGTCAGCCGGCAGGGTCTGTACACTCAGCCGGCCAACCTCGCAAAAACCGTCATAGGCCCAAACGAAATAAAACTCTATCGCAGCAACGACCATATGCGCAATTTCCTCGACGGCATCAGAACAAGACAGCAGACAATCTGTCCCATTGACGTGGCCGTTCACTCCGATACAATCTGTCATCAGGGCAACATCGCCATCCGCCTCGGCCGAAAACTCAAATGGAACCCCGAAAAAGAACGCTTCATCAAAGACGACGAGGCGAACCGAATGCTCAGCCGGTCAATAAGAAACCCCTGGAGGTTAGATTATGGCGCGTAACCTTTTATTGAAGAATTGAAGAGAGGCGGTACGCTATGAAAGGCACGTTCATCTGTATGGTTGTTGTTTCGTTTTGGGCAGCCGTCGCTGGCGCCCTCAGTCCCCAGCCGCCGGTGGCGCCGGGCCGGGCGCAAATCGAATCTATACTCTCCAAGGCCCCGCCGGCAACGCCACAGAGCAAGCTGAGACATCTCAATATCGTTCTGCTTGCTGATGTCAAGGACCACGGCGAAAACGAGCACGACTATCCCCTCTGGCAAAAGCGATGGGCGCTGCTGCTCGGCGGAAAGGCCGCCTCCGATGAAAAGCAGACCAATCTGTTCGGCCCCGCAATACCACAGAAAACCTTCGGCGCACCAGAGGTAACCGTTACTACCGCCTGGAGCTGGCCAACGGATGAGCAGTTCAAGACCGCCGATTGTATCGTCGCCTTTTGCTATTTGAAACTGGATTCGGCCGAGAGGATTCAGCAAATTCAGCGCTACCTTGAGCGAGGCGGAGGCCTTGTACCCATCCACCCCGCAAGCTGGCATCAGCCGCAGCCGTCACAGCAGGTCGCCGGGCTGCTCGGTGTGGGCGGTTATAAAAAATACCGACACGGGCACGTCGAAATGAAAATCATCGCACCGAAGCACCCTATATGCCTGGGCCTGCCTGAAAAACTGCACTTCTACGACGAAACTTACTGGCCCCCGACGCCTATCATGGATGATGTTACCATTCTCGCAACGTCGGACGAGAAGGTTAATGATAAGGCAGACAAGAAGCCCCAGCCGGTCTTCTGGACATACCGGTATGGCAAAGGACGTGTCTTCGGCTGCCAGCCCGGCCACTACACCTGGACGTTTGATGACCCGTATTTTCGAATACTATTGCTCCGCGGCATTGCCTGGGCCGCAGGCGAGTCGCCTTACCGTTTTGACAATTTGGCTGTGAAGGGTGTTCGCCTTGCAGGAGAAAAGCCGGCAAAGACAACAGCAGCCGAGTAATAATACAGGAGATTTGAATATGTCACAGAAACATACTATTGCGAGACGGCAGTTCTTGAAGACAACAGCCGCCACTGTCACCGGGGCAATTAGTTTTCCATATATCGTTTCTTCTTCGGCCCTTGGCAAAGACGGCACTGTCGCTGCAAGCAAGCGAATCGTTATCGGCTCGATAGGAGTAGGAGGCCAGGGCACCTGGAAAGTAAAGGATTTTTTGGGCTTGCCACAGGCCCGGATTGTTGCGGTCTGCGACGTTCAGCAGACCGAACGTGAAAAGGCCAAGGGCATCATCGACGAGAAATACGGCAATACGGACTGCGCAATGTACAACGACTTCCGCGACCTGCTCGCTCGCGACGATATCGATGCCGTTGTCATCGCCACACAGGACCACTGGCACGCCCTTATCGCTGTCGCGGCGGCGCAGGCCGGCAAGGATATGTACTGTGAAAAACCGCTGGGGGTCGCCGTGGCAGAGAGCCAGGCAATACGCGATGCAGTCCGCAAGTACGGGATAGTGTTTCAGACCGGTACTCAACAGAGGTCCGAGAGAAACTTTCGGTTTGCCTGCCAGTTGGCGAGCAGTGGATATCTCGGCAAGATACATACAGTCAAAGTCGGCGCGCCTGGACCGGTGTACAAGCGCGAATACCTGAATCCACCGGTTGAGGAGCCAATTCCGCACGGCTTTGACTGGGATATGTGGCTCGGACCGGCTCCGAAAAAGCCCTTCAACGGCGGCAGGGTTTACGGCATCGACTGGTACCTTATCTGGGATTACTGCGCCGGCTTCATCGTGAACTGGGGCGTGCATCATCTGGATATCGCCAACTGGGGTTGCCCGGACGTCGCAAATCAGCCCTGTGAGCTTGAGTTTACGGGGACTTATCGCCATGATGGGCTGACGGACAACATCTTTGACTGGAAAGGAGAGTTTCGTTACGAAAGCGGATTGAAGATGGTGTACACGAGTGCGGATGAGGGCACTGTGGAGTGTGGGTGCGCTTTCTATGGGGATAAGGGCTGGGTGCATGTAGATCGTCCGGGGATATGGGCAGAGCCGCAGTCCCTCCTGAAGGTGCAGCTTAAATCCTCCGACAATCGGCTTTACGAATCAAACGACCACAGAGCGGATTTCCTCAGATGTGTCAAGACGCGAAAAGACCCGGTCTCGCCGGTCGAGGCCGGTCACAAGGCCTCATCCCTCGGAATGCTCGCCGAAACCTCTGTCCGCCTGAAACGCAAGCTCAAGTGGGACCCTGCTAAAGAGAGCTTTGTTGGCGATGAGGAGGCAAATAATCTGCTCACAAGACCCATGCGCAGTCCATGGCACTTATAGGCATTGTTAAGGAGGTCCATAATGAGACGTAATAGGGGTTTAGACAGACGTTCGTTTCTGGCAAAAGCGGCCGAAACGGCTGCCGGTTCAATTGCCTTTCCTTACCTTGTTTGCTCATCGGCACTGGGGAAGGATGGGTCTGTTCCTGCCAACGGCCGCATCGTGATGGCCTCTATCGGCACCGGCGGACAGGGCACTCACAATATGAAGGCCTTTTGCGGCAAGGCGAATGTTCAGGTCGTCGCCGTCTGTGACGTGGTAAAAGAGAAAAGAGAAAAGGCAAAGGGTATCGCCGACAGTATCCAGGCAAGCAAGTCCTGTCGTGCCTATAGTGATTGGCGCGACGTCCTCGCCCGCGACGACATAGACGCCGTCTGCATCGCCCCGCAGGACCACTGGCACGCACTTATCGCCGTTGCCGCCGCAAAGGCCGGCAAGGATATGTACTGCGAAAAACCTCTCGGCGTCGCCGTCGCCGAAAGCCGGGCAATACGTGATGCCGTGCGCAAATACAATGTGGTCTTCCAGACCGGTACGCAGCAGCGCTCCGACCGCAATTTCAGATTTGCCTGTGAGCTGGCAAGAAACGGCTACCTCGGCAAAATCCACACCGTAAGGGTCGGCGCGCCCGGGCCTGTGTACAAGCGCAAATACAAAAGGCCTCCCGTCGAAGAATCCATTCCGCCCGGATTTGACTACGATATGTACATTGGTCCGGCACCGATGAAGCCCTACAACGGTGGACGACTCGCCTGGCCCGACTGGTACCTTATCTGGGATTACTGCGCCGGCTTTATCGTCAACTGGGGCGTCCACCATCTCGACATCGCCAACTGGGGCTGTCCTGATGTTGCAAACCAGTCCTGCGAGCTTGAATTCACCGGCTCGTACCGCCACGACGGCCTGACCGACAACATCAACGATTGGCGAGGCGAGTTCCGTTATGCAAACGGCCTGAAGATGGTTTACACGGACGCGGCCGAACGCACCGATGAGAACGACGGCTGTGCGTTCAAAGGCGACGCGGCTCAGGTCCACGTCAACCGCTACGGCATCTGGGCACAGCCGAAGTCACTGCTGGACGTCAAACTCAAACCATCCGATATCCATCTGGATGAATCAACAGAGCACCATGAAAATTTCGTAAACTCCGTGAAAACTCGAAAAGACCCGGTCTCTGACGTTGAATCGGGTCATAAGGCCTCACTGCTCGGAATGCTCGCCGAGACCTCTGTTCGGCTCAAACGGACTCTCAAGTGGGACCCTGTCAAAGAATCGTTTCCCGGCGACGATGAGGCGAATAATCTGCTCAAAAGACCTATGCGAAGCCCGTGGCACTTGTAAATGGGCGGAAAATGTGGTATGGATGTGCGCCCGCAGGCGTTATAATAGTTTTTTTGCATTTGCGACAATACAAATGAAAGGAACGGTTATGAATCATCTTAGATTAACCGCCGTGCAGGTTTTTTCAGCTTTTATGCCGGCAATAGTCCTCTGTTCTCTTGTAATTTCAACCGGTGCTTTTGCAGCCGGCTCGCCACAACGACTGCGAACACTGAAACCGGATGAAATCCGCCAAATCGAGCAGGCCGTCCCGGATAAGCCCGCCGCAAAGCCACAAAAACCGAGAAAAATCCTCGTGTTCTGGCTCTGCAACGGCTTCTACCACGAGTGCATCCCCGTCGCCAACAAAGCCATCGAGGTTCTCGGCAGAAAAACCGGCGCCTTTGATGTTGTCACCAGCAACGATATGTCGATGTTCGATGCCGACAAGCTCAACCAGTTCGACGCCGTTCTTTTCAACAACACAACGAAACTCGAATTCAAAGGCCCCGCACGCAAAAAGGCGCTGCTCGACTTTGTCAAAAACGGCAAAGGCATAATTGGAATCCACGCCGCCACCGACAACTTTTACGACTGGCCCGAAGCCGCCGAAATGATGGGTGGGCTCTTCAGCGGACATCCCTGGACAGCCGATGGTATCTGGGCGATGAAAAACGCCGCCCCGAACCATCCCATCAACGCCGGCTTCGAAGGCAAGGATTTCAAGGTAAAAGACGAAATCTACAGGACAAAACAGCTCAACCTCAGGGATAACTGTCACGTCCTGCTGCGTCTCGACCTTACCGACGAAAACACAAAAAGCGCTTCCGGTGTCAGAGAGCAGGACCAGGACACACCCGTAAGCTGGATTCGCAAGTATGAAAAGGGCCGGGTTTTCTATTGTGGTATGGGACACAACAATGAGATATTCCGTCACCCTGCCATCCTGCGGCACTTGCTTGCGGGAATACAGTTCGCCCTCGGTGATTTGCCTGCGGACACCACGCCGAGCGGCCCGATGAAAAAACAGTAATGATTATGGCAGCCATATTACAATAGCTATTGTCTTTTAACCAAAATGTTAATATTCAGACGTTCGGAAAGGATAGAATTATGAAGCGTTGGACCAGAATTGCAGCCGTCTCACTCGTCATTATCTGTTTTGGTTTCACAGCAGGCATCTGTCGTGCCGCGGTGGACCTGCAGACGCTGGGCAGCTTGCTGACTCAAATCAAGACCTACGATTACGGCCAGAGCCGCGAGAACCTCACGAAAATCACGGACATAATCCGCGAAGCCGGCACTTCGCCCGACGCCTTGTTGCAGGTTGAAAAACGGCTCGACGACTTCGTCCGCTCCGATGCCACGTTCGCCGCCAAGCAGTTCGCCTGCAGGAAGCTGAGCTTAATCGGCACCGTCGAGTCGGTCGATGCACTGGCGCCGATGCTGACCGACGAAAAATACTCCGATATGGCCAGATACGCCCTCGAGCGCATACCCGGCCCAACCGTCGATGAAGCCCTCAGAAATGCCCTGCCGAAGGCCGCCGGTAAGGCAAAAGTCGGTATAATCAATACGCTCGCCGTCCGCGGCGACAAAAAAGCCGTCCCTCAAATCGCAAAGCTCATCGATGATTCCGACCAAATGGTTGCCGCAGCCGCCGTCGCCGCCCTGGGCCAAATCGGCGACGCTGCCGCCACTGATGCACTCAGCGGCGCCCTGGACCAGACAGCCGGTAAGTTCAGAACCAAACTGCTCGATGCATATCTCAAATGTGCCGACCGTCTGGCTGCAGCCGGCAAAAAAAACGAGGCATTTGCAATCTATCAGAAGATTTACACATCCGAAAAGCCCGTCCCCATCAGGGCCGCCGCACTCAGGGGTATGGTCATAACCGCCGACAACCCGACACAGACCGTCGTCGATATGCTTAAAAACGGCGACCAGTCGATGCAGACCGTCGCAATAGGCCTGCTTAGAGATGTCGCCACTCCGGAAATGGTAAAGGCCGTCGCCGTTATACTGCCGAAGCTGTCCGTCACCAGCCGGGTACAACTGCTCTCTGCATTGTCCGACTGCGGCGACAGGGCCGTCCTGGCTGCCGTCGTCGCCCAAACAAAAAGTTCGGACGAATCCGTTCGCATCGCCGCCCTGGGCGCCCTGGCAAAGCTCGGCGACGTCTCTACAGTTGAGCTTCTCGTAAATACCGCCGCAAAAACCACAGGCGACGAGCAGCAGGCCGCCCGACAAGGGCTGTATCGGCTCCGCGGAACAGATGTTGACCGGGCCATCCTGCAGAAAATCCCTGCCGCTGCCGCCGCCGAAAAAATCGAGCTTGTACGCGCCCTTGACCAGCGAAATACCGCCGGCTCTGTCCCTGTTCTGCTCAGGGCGCTAAACGACCCCGACGCCGGTGTAAGAATCGAGTCAATCAAGGCGTTGAAAACGGTCGCAAAGCCGGCGGATTTGCCGACACTCATCGATATCCTTGTCCGCACCACAAAAAGCTCTGAACGAGGTGAGCTCGAAAAGACTATAGTCGCCGTCACCCGCAAAATCCCTGAGCAAAAAGACCAGGCCGACACCGTCCTCGCCGCCTTGCCGTCGGTCAAAGACATTTCCGCAAGGTGCTCGCTGCTCAGTGTACTCGGCAAAATCGGCGTCGATAAAGCACTGCCGGTCCTTCGTAATGCCCTAAATAGCGCCAACGCTGAAATCAAAGACGCCGCCGTTCGCGCACTTTCCGAATGGCCGACACCTGAACCCGCCGCCGAGTTGCTCAACGTGGCACAAACCTCCGAAAACCAGGTTCACAAGGTCCTGGCGCTTCGCGGCTACATCCGCCTTATCGGTATCAAAAGCGACAGGCCGACCGAGCAGACCATTAAAATGTATAAGACTGCTATGGGCCTTGCCCCGAATGTCAACGAAAAGAAAATGGTCCTGTCCGGAGTCGGCACTACAAGCTCCTGGGAAGGTATGCAGATGGCCGCCGGATACCTTGACGACCCGCAGCTCAGCCAGGAAGCCGCAGCCGGCGTCGTTAAAATCGCCCGCAGCACCGCAAAGGAACATCCACAGGAAACAAAAGATTTACTCAGAAAGGTGTTGAAGACCGCCAAAAGCGAAACAGTCCGTCAGCAGGCACAAAGGATGCTGCGGTATATGGAACAGAACTGACAGTAGCCGAGCAGTTAAATAATCAGGAGAAGTAATATGACCAGGTGTTTCAAACCGAATGGAACACACCGCGGTTCAATTTCTCGCCGAGATTTCCTGGGCTCTACTGCCGCAGTGGCGGCTTTCACTATAGTACCTCGTCACGTCCTCGGCGCAAACGGCCAAACTCCGCCGAGCGAAAAACTCAACATCGCCACCGTCGGCGCCGCCGGCATGGGCCGCTGGAACACCAAAAGATGCGCCGATGCCGGCGAGAATATCGTCGCCCTCTGTGACGTCGATGACAAACGGGGCGCCGACGTTTACAAAGAATATCCTAAGGCGAAAACGTACAGAGACTTTCGCAAGATGCTCGAAAAGCAAAAAGATATTGATGCGGTTATCGTCGCCCCGCCCGACCACACGCACGCCGTCGCTGCAATGATGGCAATCAAAATGGGAAAGCACGTCTATTGCCAGAAACCGATGACGCATACCGTCTATGAGGCGAGAAAGCTCACCGAAGCCGCCAGGCAGGCCGGCGTCGCAACGCAGATGGGCAACCAGGGCCACTCGGGCGAAGGAATCCGTCTTATCTGCGAGTGGATTTGGGACGGCGCCATCGGCCCCGTCCGCGAGGTGCACGCCTGGACCGACAGACCCGTCTGGCCCCAGGGAATCGAAAGACCGAAACGGGTTGATGATGTCCCTTCATATTTCGATTGGGACCTGTGGCTTGGCCCGTCACCGGAAAGACCCTATGTTAAAGACCTCTATCATCCGTTCGGCTGGCGTGCCTGGGTCGATTTCGGCTGCGGCGCCCTCGGCGATATGGCCTGTCATATCCTCGACCCCGCCTTCTGGGCGCTTAATCTGAAATACCCGGTTACCGTTACGGCCTGCTCATCGACACGATTGGCCGGCGAGGGCTGGGATAAAATCGGTGTCAGGGAAACTTATCCGAGGGCGAGCATTATCAGATTCAGATTCCCCGCCCGCGCATCTGTCAACAATGTCGATATGCCCGAACTCAAAGTCAACTGGTACGACGGCGGACTGCTCCCCCCGCGGCCCGAACAGCTTGAACCCGGCAGACAAATGGGCGATAACGACGGCGGAGTCCTTTTCATCGGCGACAAAGGCATTCTTATGTGCGGCTGTTACGGGAAAAATCCCCGCATTGTCCCCGAAACAAAAATGAGAGAATACAAAAGACCCCCGAATACGCTGCCTCGTGTGGAAAGCGGCATGGACGGTCACGAAAAAAACTGGCTCGACGCCTGCAAGGGCGGGCCGCCCGCCGGCTCCAACTTTGACTACGCCGGCCCATTTACAGAAACCGTCGTTATGGGAAATCTCGCCCTTCGCAACCCGTACAAATCGCTCGAATGGGACGGCAAGAATATGAGATTTACAAACGATGAAGCCGCAAACGAATTTGTCCACAGCCCCTACCGCAAGGGCTGGACACTCTAAAAATGCTTTATGATGGAGAGCTGCCGTGAGCGGAAGACAAGTTACACTTATAACGATTATGAGCGCAATTGTGTTTTTTCAGGGCTGTGCTTCTTATGGTCAGTTGAACAGGCCCCCTAAAAGTTTCACTGCATTGTTCAACGGCAAAGACCTCGCCGGATGGAAAGGAATCGTGGGCGACCCCGTTTCGAGAGCCAAAATGACCCCCGAAGAGCTCGCCAAAGCCCGGAAAAGAGCCGACGAGCTAATGAACCGCCACTGGAAGGTCGAGGACGGCATACTCGTTTATCGCGGCGCCGGCTATGACAACATCTGCACAGCCAAGGACTACGCCGATTTTGAGCTTTTCGTCGATTGGAAAATCGAGCCGGGCGGCGATAGCGGTATCTACCTTCGTGGTTGTCCGCAGGTCCAGATTTGGGACCCCGCAAAATCCCACGTCGGCTCAGGCGGACTTTATAACAACAAGAACAATCCCGACAAGCCCATCAAAACCGCCGACAAACCATCCGGCCAGTGGAATACCTTCAGAATCATTATGATTGGCAAATGGGTTATCGTCTATCTCAACGACCAGCTCGTCGTGGATACTACAGAGCTTGAAAACTTCTGGCAGCGGGACAGGGAAATTTTCGCGACAGGTACAATAGAGCTGCAGGCGCACAACTCGCCGCTCTATTTCAGAAACGTATTTATCCGAGAGCTTAAGTGACCTGCCGCATGCACCGGCTGTTCTCTGGCTGCGTATCCGGCTAACAGCATAATGTCGTTATGAAAGAGAAGCTGTCGAGACGTGATTTTCTGAAACGCACCGCCGTCGTATCCTTACCCTTAATAGTCCCTTCATCCGCACTCGGCCTGGCCAAATCCGCCGCCCCGAGCGCCCGGATAACTATGGGCTGCATCGGTACAAACAATATGGGCCTTAATGATATGAGGGGTTTCCTCAAGTTCGGCGACGTCCAAATCGTCGCCGTCTGCGACGTCGATGCCGCCCACCGCAAACGGGCGAAAGGCGAAGTCGAGCGGCACTACCGGTCGGCGCTCGGCCAATCAGACTACGCCGGCTGCGCCGAATACAACGATTTCCGCGACCTCCTTGAAAGAAACGATATCGATACCGTCCTGATAGCCACCCCTGACCACTGGCACGTGCTCATCTCCATTGCCGCCGCCAAAGCCGGCAAGGATATCTACTGCGAAAAACCCCTCTCTAAGACAATAACCGAAGGCCGTGCACTCTGTAACGTAATCAAAAAACATAATCGCGTGTTCCAGGCCGGGACGCAGTTGCGCTCGGCCCGGCCCGCGCGTTTCGCCTGCGAGCTTGTCCGCAACGGCAGAATCGGCCGGCTCCACACAATTCGCACCTCTGTCCCAACAGGACGCGCCATCGCCCCTCAGCCGACAATGCCCGTTCCTGACGGTCTCGATTATAATATGTGGCTCGGCCCCGCCCCGCAGGCGCCTTATACAAAACGGCGGTGCCACGGCACCTTCAGGTACATATCCGACTATGCCGGTGGTGTTATGACCGACCTCGGCGCCCACGACAACGACCTCGCCCAGTGGGGCAACGATACCGAATACACAGGCCCCGTCGAAATCAAAGGCATCGGGCAATTCCCGCGAGACGGCTTGTGGAATACCGCCACAAACTTCGAGGTGCATTACAAGTACAAAAACGGCGTAGAGCTTATATGCGCCACACGCGACATTGCAAAAATGGACCAGGGCGTCCGCTTTAACGGCACAAACGGCTGGGTCTTTGCGCGAGGATACATCGACGCCGGGCCGAAATCGCTGTTGACGTCAAAAATCCGCTCAGGCGAAATCCATCTCTACCGAAGCGACGAGCACCACAGAAACTTCATTGACTGCGTAAAGACAAGACGTGATACTATAGTGCCGCCTGAGATTGCGCACCGCTCGGCTTCGCTCTGCCACTTAGGCAATATCGCTCTGAAGCTCGGCAGAAAGCTCCGCTGGGACCCGGAAAGCGAAATGTTCGTCAACGACGCTCAGGCCGATAAAATGCTGAGCCGGGCAATGACAGGCCCCTGGCATCTCTAAAAAGCGAAAGAACAGGCAAATTACGGTAATCATTCAAAGACAGGAGAAAAAAATGACTCGCAAAGCAAAACTGGCAGTTATCGCCGCCTTGGTAACCATATCTGTAAATTACCGTATCAGTTCCGTGGAGGCAAAACCAATGCAAAAAGACGTTTACGACGGCTGGCGGCTTGGCGTCCAGGCCTGGAGCTTCAATAAATTCACATTCTACGAGGCCATTGACAAGACCGAAACCGCGCGATTGCGCTACATCGAGGCATACCCGGGTCAGTCCCTCAGTCCCGATAAGCCGGGTGCGAAAATGCACCACCTGATGCCGGCGCGGCTCAGGGCCGATGTCAAAGCCAAGCTCGCCGAAGCCGGGGTAAAACTGGTCAACTACGGAGTGGTCGCCCTGCCGAACGATGAAACCAAATGCCGCCAGGTCTTCGATTTCGCTAAGGATATGGGCATCGAGACCATCGTCTCTGAGCCGCCGGAAGACGCATTTGACCTCATCGACCGGCTCTGCCGGGAGTACAAAATCGACGTCGCCATCCATAACCACCCCGAACCGTCGCATTACTGGAACCCCGATACGGTGCTGAAGGTCTGCAAAGGCCGCAGCAGATACATCGGCGCCTGCGCCGATACGGGCCACTGGATGCGCTCCGGTATCAATCCCATCGAGGCGCTCAAAAAGCTCAAGGGTCGCATTAGGAGCTTGCATTTTAAGGACTTAAACGAGTTCGGCAACAAGGATGCGCACGATGTCGTCTGGGGTACGGGAGTTGCCGACGTAAAACAGATGCTCGCCGAGCTGGATACTCAGCACTTCAAGGGCGTATTCTCAGCCGAGTACGAGTACAACTGGAACCATAACGTCGCTGATATTAAAAAGAGCGGCGAGTACTTCAGAATGGTTGCCGCAGGGCTGAGCCACGCCAAATGGAAAAATTTGTTCGACAAGGACTTATCGAATGCTGTGATGAAGCCGGGCAGTTGGGGACTTGACTCCGGCGGCGTCCTGGCCAGCAAAGCAACACAGGGCCACGACTTAGACCTGTGGACGAAGGAAAGATACGGCAACTTTATCCTGCAACTGGACTTCAAGGTGCCGGAAGGGGGCAACAGCGGGGTATTCATTCGTACCGGCAGTATCGAGCATTGGCTGAGTACTGCGATTGAGGTGCAGATACACTCGACCACCGATGGGACGCCGCACGGCCAGTGTGGAGCGATTTATGACTGCCTGTCGCCATCGAAAATGGCGGTCAAACCGGCAGGTGAGTGGAATCACTATGTTATAACCTGTATCGACAGCAAGATTTACGTGAATCTAAACGGCGAGG
This sequence comes from uncultured Pirellulales bacterium, assembly GCA_964394625.1. Lineage (GTDB taxonomy): Bacteria > Planctomycetota > Phycisphaerae > Sedimentisphaerales > Anaerobacaceae > JAUVYV01. Next base: position 2,049 of record CAYMYK010000006.1, on the reverse strand, counting down.
ATATTATCGATATGGACCTCGATTTGTGGACGCAGCCACATAAAAACCCCGATGGCTCGCCGAATAAGTTCAACACCGCCTATAAGGATATGCCCAGAGAGGGTCATATCGGCCTGCAGTATCACGGCAACCCCATTTGGTTTAAGGACCTGCGGATAAAGCCGCTGGATTAGGAAAGCGAGATTCCGGCCGCGGCAGGACGGTCTTACAATCACAAACGGCTACGCGGACGAATTTGGTGGCGGCATCTTATGCGAAGACAGTGGACCGACGATAACGCGATGTGCCATAATCGGTAGTGGTGGAATGCTTGGAGGTGGAGTAGGCTGTAGTGACAACAGCGATCCTGCAATTACACATTGCAGGATTGAGGGTAATTCAGCTGTGTGGGGCGGTGGTATATGCATTTACCCATGGGTAAGCGGTAGCGCTCGGGCAGACATAAACAATTGCATCTTATGGGGTAATTCTGCTGCGTATGGACCACAGGGCTCCACAGCAGGACCCTTGTGGTATCCTGGCATCCTTTACATTAGCTACAGTGACATCCGGGACGGCACAGCCGGAATATGGCATGGCAGTAGCGGTAGTATCTTTTACTGGCAGGAGGGGAATATCGATGCTGATCCGTGTTTTGTTGCAGGGCCTTTCGGTGACTACTATCTCAGTCACACGGCCGCGGGGCAGATGGTTGATAGTCCCTGCATAGATGCCGGTAGTGACACGGCCGCCAACCTCGGCATGGACCAATTCACCACGCGAATCGATGGGATCATAGATATGGGCCCTGTTAATATGGGGTATCACTACTTCGGAGACCATCTCTTGCCTGACATCAGCGGCGACTGGCTCGTCAACTTCACCGATTATGCGATTCTCGCAGCAGACTGGCTGCTCTGCTTAGACCCGTGTGACTCCAACTCCCTTCCCGGTGACCTAACAAGGGTTCAATGTGCAACTTACGAGGACATAGGGGCTCTTGCAGACTCCTGGCTTCGCTGCTATGTCGGCCTCGCGTGGAGTCCATACCCCAAGAATAATACCATATATGTCGATCCTAAAACCATTTTGAGCTGGTCGGCAGGGGACGGTGCTGTGTCGCACGATGTCTATCTTGGCACCGACTTAAGTGAAGTTGAGAGCGCGGGCATAACAGATGCGAACGTGCATATGGGCAACCAGGACGGCAACACCTGGGATACGAACAACTTCAACGGCTGCTGCCTCGATTTCAACACAACATATTACTGGCGAATCGATGAGATCGGGCCCGCGCGCGCGGTGAAAGGTAATATCTGGAGCTTCACAACTCACAGTCACGACGCTAACCTTGCTCTGGTCGGCCGGTGGCAGCTCGATTAAGGCGGTGGAACAGATGCCAATGACTCGGCAGGTGACAATCACGGTGTGCTCCTGCGATTAGGGCTTCTCGGTCCACGCTTGACACGCTCTGCAAATAGCCCATTTTCGGACGATTTCTTGGTTTGCTTATTTAGTGGAGCCCCGGGAGATACATCAGAATTTTATTAATGTCCCAAAGTTAGGGGATTTTCAACTTTAATGCTCCTGAGAACGAGCATCACATTATCCTGAATTCTCAGCCTGTCTCGCCAGTATTTTTCCCACCGGCCGGCTGAAGTGAAACGCTTGATAATGATTCTTGCCATCTTCGCGGCTCCTTCTTCACTCCAGCCGAACGCCATTCGTTTTAGACGGCGCCCAAGCTCTCGCATCGTGCGTTCTATCAGCATAGATACTCGTGGTGTTACAATTCCTGTTTTAAGCCAGCGACGAACATATCAGATGCCAGTGGCTTCTCTGCTGGCCGTCGCACAGTCCGCCGCGAACACACAAGCCCTTATTCCGCGAAACACTGCAAGGTCGGGCCGGACAGACTCTGTGCCTGGCAGCTTATATACATATACAAACGCCTTAAGAACATCGGCCAGCTTGACCGACTAAAAAAAATCAAACCCGGCAAAGAATTGGGCTGCCGGTCTTGATGTCGGCTACCGCACCATCATCCGCAAAGACCATAGAATTTGATAA
>CAYMYK010000005.1:0-47612 GCA_964394625.1 uncultured Pirellulales bacterium | reverse complement strand
GATGTCAAACTTTATCTGCGGCGCAACCTTCCAGTCGGCCCGGAACTGCGATATCCCCGTCGAATGTTCGGGGTGCAGAATCCTCTTTGCGAGCAGCTCGATATCTTCCACGAGCGTCCGCCGGTGAATGCTCTTTCCCGTGCATTCGTACAAAGTCGTAAAGGCCTCCATCAGGTGCATATGCACGTCGAGCGTTTTGCGGTCGCCGCCCCCGCTGCCGGGCCCGCACAAATCCCAGTTCCGCTCAAAGATCTCGAAGTATCCGCCGTACATCGTGTCCGCGCAGTGCTTCTTGACCAGGTCGAAGACCTTCTCGGCGTATTCCTGGCCTCGCGGATCGCCGACGGATATTGTGTGCTCGCTCAGGGCATACATCGCAAAGCTCAGCCCGTACAGAATCTTCTTGTCGATGACGACGTTGCCCTTGCGGTCCGTCGTCCAGAAAAAGCCGCCGTATTCGCCGTCCCACATCTTATCAATAACAAAGTCAACGCCGAACTTGGCATATTCGGCGCACTTGCCGTCTCCGTACCCGGCCCGATGCGCAGAAGCCATCGTATATATCGTCCGCATCTGCGCGAGCATGGACTTCTCATCTTCGCCCGTATCCTTGCCGTCCTTATCGAAGTGCGTTATGAAACCGCCGTTGACCTCATCCTTACAGCGGTCCAGCCAGAATGGCAGAAGTTCGGTCGTCAGATGCTCCCTGCATTCATCCAGACACGCCGAAACCTCCTTCGCGCCAATAGCCATTTTTCATCCTCAGAACAAAACCAAAAGGTGTCGAATTCTACGGCTTTGCGTTTGTGCTTCACGGTGCTCGGCCCGACCGAGTCACTCAATCATAACAGAAATGCCCGTTGGCAGCAACGAGCATTAGATACAGGATTTGCCTGACAATCATAAGCTGGCATTAAAAGTAAACTTCCGGCTCGGCTCAGCCACTTTAGGAGCCTCTCAAGCTATCCGTAACACGTGCAGCAGGTCTTGTCCGTCTCCCATACCGTGACACAATGTAATGTCGCCTTTCCGAATCCGCCCACAAGCTTGTTCCAGGCGAAGACCGATATGTTCTCGACCGTGGGATTGGTTTCGCGAAATTCCGCAACATCGGCGTTCAAATTCTTGTGGTCAACGACCTCTATAAGCTCTTCGCTGACCGCTCTTTCAAAATCGGCTATCTTTAAATCCCCTTCCCCCACGGGTGCCTTGATTGTAACTTCCGCAACGTAATTGTGGCCGTGCCCCGTCGGGTTGGCGCACCTGCCGAAACGCTCGACGTTCTCGGACTCGCTGAATTGCTCGTTCCAGAGCTTGTGCGCAGCGGCAAACTCAAACTTTTCACTGAAATAAACCATTTCACCGTCCCCATTCTCTATCGAAAGCCGTCTGTAAGGGTTCAGCTTCAAACCCAGCCCACTCACCACGGCACCGCCGAACTTATTGCTCAACTGTTGCCAGGCGCTGCACAGCAGCTCAGTCAATTCGACAAATCCGATATGCCTGCCCGCCCTGCATCGGCCCTTTATTCGCTCGGCAAAGACCGGCACGGCATAGCGGCGCAGCTTGCTGTCAATGTCACTGACATTCACAACGAACCCCGTATCCGGGGCCGGCTCGCCGGTTAATTCCGCGCTCAGCTCAAGAAAAAACGCTAATCCCCGCCCCGCCGGTCTCGATGCAAAAGTGTTAAAACCGACGCTGTCCTCGGCCAAAAAAGGATTTATCGAAAAACGTACTTCGTGGGACAGCTTGTGCATAAATTATCCTACTTACAATTGAATTTTCCCGTTAGTTCGCGGGTAACTGATTTTAGAACAAGAAGCTGTAATTTTACTCGCGGGAATTTACTACCCTGAAGGGTATAAAATCGTCCTTCTTCGTCCTTTACCTCTTACCGTTATGTATCAAGCTCATAAGCTCATTTCGGCTCCGCGGGTCCTTCCTGAATATCCCGCGTATCGCCGATGTCACCATAACCGAGCCGGGCTTTTTAATCCCTCGAATCGTCATACAACTGTGCGAGGCCTCCATAACCACACCTACTCCCAGGGGCTTTAGATTCGTCATAATAAAATCCGCTATTTTGTACGTAAGCCGTTCCTGCGTCTGGAGCCGGTGAGCAAAACAATCCACTATCCGGGCCAATTTGCTCACACCAAGGACCTTGCCCGAAGGCAGATACGCAACGTGGGCAGTGCCGATGAACGGCATCAAATGGTGCTCACAAATACTATAAAAAGGTATGTTACGAAGCAGAACAATCTCATCGTAGTTTTCGCTGAAGACGCTTCGCAGATGTTTCTTCGGGTCGTCGTGCATCCCCGCCAAAAGCTCCTCGTACATCCGACCCACTCGTTGAGGCGTCTCTTTCAACCCGTCACGCCCGGCATCTTCGCCAATCGCCGACAGAATCTCTTTGACCGCCTTCTCAATTCTTGCCCTGTCCACCTTCCTGCCTGTCCTGCTCATATACTCAGCCCTTCTTTTTCGCCAGATTTATCAGATAGGTTGTTAACAGCCGAACCCCGTATCCGCTCGCGCCGGCAGAGACGGATTCCTTCGGCTTCTCGAATACGTCCATCCCGGCCATATCGATGTGCGCCCATTTTTTTTCGCCGGCGAACTGCCTCAGGAACGCCGCCGCCGTGCACGCGCCGCCCCACTTGCTGCCGATGTTCTTCAAATCCGCTATCTTGCTCTTCATCTCCTCGGCATATTGCTCCCCGCACGGCAACTGCCAGAGCTTCTCCCCGCTCATCTCAGCCGCCTTCTTTAACTGCCTGGCCAGGGCCTCGTCATTGCTCATCAGACCCAGCGCCACCATACAGGCCCCCGTCAGTGTCGCAATGTCTATAATCACGTCACAGCCCTGCTTGACGGCGTACTCTATCCCATCACAAAGAATCATTCTGCCTTCCGCATCGGTATTTTGAACCTCGACCGTCTTTTTGCTGAACGTCGTCACTATGTCACCGGGCCTGAAGCTGGCCGGGCCGGGCATATTCTCCGCCGACGGAATAATACCGTAAACTTCTATCGGCAGCTTCAACTCCGCGGCCGCCTTCATCGTGGCCAGCACCGCAAGCCCGCCCGACTTATCTAACTTCATCTGGTCCATATTCGCCGCCGGCTTGATGCTTATCCCCCCTGAGTCAAACGTTATCGCCTTGCCTACAAGAGCAACTCTCGGCAGCTTCCTCGCCCTGGCGTGCTTTGAAACGTACCTGACCACTATGAATCGAGGCGGCCTGTTCGAGCCGCCGCCCACCGCCAGAACACCGCCCATCCCCTTTTGCTTCATCTGCTTCTCATCCAGAACGGTACAGGTAAGCCCGGGCGTGCCCGCCGCTAATTTCTTCGCCTCTTGTGCAAGAGCAGGCGGATTCATTACATTGCCGGGCCGGTTCGCCATCGTCCTGGCGTAACTCTGCGCCCTGCCGATGACAGTCCCCCTTGCCAGCGGTGCCTTCAGCTTCCTGAGCCGCTGCAAATCCGAATCAATCAGCTCAACCTCAAGAGCGCTCAACCGGCCGTCCTCATTGCCGGTAACATACTCGTCGTAACGATAGCTGCCGTAGTATGTCCCCTCGGCAATCACCTGCGCAAGCGTTGCCGCATCAAACCTGCCCCCCGGCGCAGCGTGCAAGACAAGAGCAGCCGTCCGCGCCTTTAGCTCCACCGCCTTATTCGCCGCAAGCGCCGCCGCCTGCCTGAATGTATCAAGCCCCGCCTTGGTCTTCTCGCCCAGCCCGACAAGCAGAACACGCCTGGCCGCCACCCTGCCCTCACCGTAAAAAATCGCACTATCGCCGCTTTTGCCCTTGAAATCTCCCAGCTCGATTACCCTGCTTATCGCGCCGCCGAGCCGCCTGTCCAGCTCCCTGCATATCCTGTCCAGTCCCTTCGAGTCTGAAAAATGCCCGACAACCAGAAGGTCGGTTTCGACTGCGACCGGAACGGCTTTCTTCGATTTAAGTTCAACCTCGATAATCTCTTTCATAGTCCCTTGCCCTGTTTCTTTTTTTGTTTGCTCCTGGCCCTGTGCCGCAGGTACGCCTCGATAAACTCCTCGATATTCCCGTCCAGCACCGCATCGACATTTCCCGTCTGGTGTTCGGTTCGATGGTCCTTAATCATCTGATAGGGCTGAAGAACGTAGCTGCGTATCTGGCTGCCCCACGCGATCTCACCCTTGTCGCTGTAGAGTTTGGCTATCTCGGCGTCTCGCTTCTGCTGGGCCAGCATATAAAGCCGTGCCTTGAGCACCTTCATCGCGCTCGCCCGGTTCCTATGCTGGCTCCTGTCGTCCTGACACTGCACGACAATACCGGTTGGCATGTGCGTAATGCGAACCGCAGAACTGACCTTATTGACGTGCTGGCCCCCTGCACCGCTGGACCGGTAAAAATCGATCTTCAGGTCATCATCCTTGATCTCGACGCCAATGTCCTCATCGAACTCCGGAATACAATCCACCGCCGCAAAGCTCGTGTGCCGCCGCTTGTTCGAATCGAAAGGACTTATACGCACTAATCGATGCACACCCGTCTCGCACGACAGCTTGCCGAACGCAAAAGACCCGCTCACACGAAGCGTTATCGACCGTATCCCCGCCTCCTCGCCGGGCGTGATATCCAGTTGCCTGAAGGCATACTTGTTGCGCTCGAAATACCGTGTGTACATCCGAAGCAGCATATTTGCCCAGTCGCAGCTCTCGGTACCCCCCGCCCCGGCGTGAATACTGAAAAAACAATTCTTCGTATCGTTCGGGCTACTGAGCAGGCCCGTAAGCTCTATCTTTTCGCAGCGTTTCACCAGCCGGGGAAGGTCGTCCGCCAACTGCGACAGCTCGCCGGCGTCCGAGCCGGCCAACTCGAAAAGCTCCGCCAGGTCTTTGACCTCCGCCGTAAGCTCCTCGACCGGCTCGACAACCGCCTTGGCCGCGCTCAATCGCGAAACGACCGATTGCGCCGACTCCCGATTGTCCCAAAAACTCGCAGAGTTCATCTTTCCCTCGAGCTCAGCCATCTCGCGTTTCTTTGTCGTCAAGTCAAAGCCAGTCCCGGATTTGCTCAACCCGGGCCCGCAACTGAGATATTGCTGATTTCAGTTCCGCTGCTTCCATAAAATCTTACCTTTCATTTTACGCCGGAACCAACCCTATAACACATCTGTCGCCGATAAGCAAGCATCAGCTCGCATAGTTGTGCAACCCGGAGAATATTCCGGACAGATTTACCCACAGCAGTGTTGTCACAATCGTAACAATCCCCAAAATTACCAGGCCGCTGTTGATACGGGCATACTTTTTGCCGTACAGATACCTGAAATGAAAATACCCCACGTACACTAACCAGGATGCCAGAGACCACAGCTCCTTTGGGTCCCATCCCCAATAGTCGCCCCAGGCCAGCTTTCCCCACCAGCTTCCCGATATCAACCCTAATGTAAGAAGCGGAAAAGCCAGACAGACCATTCTGTACGTGCCGTCTTCATAGCCAACAAGATTTTCTTTCGTGCTGTCAACATTGATTTTCAGTTGGCAAAATGCCTGCACCGTCGCCTTGGCCATTATCACGTAAGATATCAGATAGGCCGCTACATGCGGAGCGAATAACCAGCTCTGCAGGGCCGGCGGAAGCTTCTGCGGCTCGGCGTGAAAAACAAAACCCGCCGGAAGCAGTATTATTACCCCGAGCAGCATGTCCGCCGTCTCGCCGCCGACCCGAAGGAATCGCCTGCAGAATATCGACAGCGGATAAACAAGCATTCCCATACTCAGAAACACCTCGAAAAGATTCTGGAACGGAACGTGACGCACATCGTGCCATCGATAACCGAAGGCGAACACCGCCGCTGCGAACCCTGCCAGATAGATACGGCGTCCCGCTTTTTTTCTGCCCAGCGCCGCCGACAAAAACGCAAATAGATATGCCGCAATCACCAAGTAGATAAGCAGGCCCTGAAAAGTATATTTAATCGCCATTGCACCAACACCTCTGGTTCCCATTTTGCGATGAATTACAAAATAGGGGGTCGTCGTTTATGTTTTTCGATTTTTTATATGCTCGACTATATGCCTGAGCCAAAACTGCCACAATACCCCAAAACCAAGCAGCCAGTATCCGCCATATACCGCATACAGACCCGAATCAGACGTCACCGACAAAACGGTATAACTCTCTGCCTGCGGGTCATAGGAGTACTGATAAAAATGATACCCTCCGTAATGTAACGGATGGTTCACCTCGATTGTTTTACTTACCACCTCTTTTCCATTTTCGATGACCACCACATCACTGAAATAATCACGTATCATTCGAGGCCCCTGCGAAACATAACTCAACTGCAAGCCGTCTTCAGCGTGACTAAAACCTGCAAAACGCTCAAACACATAACGCGTATAACTGCTCCCGTCGGGCAGTTCAATCTCAACCTCCACCGCCGGATTTTCTCCGCTGGCCTGTTCGTCGGTTACTATGTTTTTGCCGTCTTCGAGCCGAATCTTGAAATTTCTGAAAGTATCCAGCACTTTGAGCTTGCCCTTATCTGTGCCTAAGGAAACCTCCTCGCCGGCCCTGGCGGCAAGCTGCAAATGCCGCCCATCCTGCGTTTTTATGTATAGCCGCCGAGCCGAATCTTTGTCCGCCCGGTAGTATCCAAGACGAAAATCCTTCAGCCGGATACTAAAGGGCAGCTCGCCCAGCCGGTGCTTGAAATCTTCTGCAATTACACAATTTTCCGAATTTCCCTCGGGAATAACCATATAACCGCCGGGAATCCTGTTTATGCCTAAAAACCGCTTTTGGAGTCGATGGCCGGCCTGCGAGCCCCACATCCCCCCGGCAAGCACCAATAAGCAACCTGCGTGAATCATAAAAAGCCCCGGTCTGCGAAGCAGCCGGGGAAACTCAACAAAACCGGCTGCCAGCAGCACTGCCAGGGCATACCAGAAAAAACCAAGCGGCATCGAGTTGAAAAATCGCCCAGCATCCTCCGCTCCCAAAAAGGCGCCCAGGACAGACAGGGCCGCGAGTAACCATATTGCCGCTAACGCCAGCCACATTATGCTGCGGTTGAGCTTCTTCATCTTATTTTGCGTTCTTTCCTGTGAAGGTTGCCGCCGTCTCGTCATCGCTGTTTGCGGTGCATAGGGCTCAAGCTTCCGTGCGGGCTGTAATGATTATAATCCGTCCGGTATCTTTCAACAACATATTCCGGCTTGTCGGCGTAAAAAGGGATTGAGCTCGATTGCGGGGGCCAAACATTTTTTTGGCAAAAAGAATAAAAAACAGTGCTGACCGGAGAGCGACAATCGGGTAAAGTTACTGTCTTGAAGCTCCGTCGTATGGGGTAGCATTTGCTGCGGTGAGCGCAATCGGGGTCAGCAGAATCACGGCTTGGCTGACTCAAGCCTCCGATGGCGGGGCATCGCTCAATGTCGGTCGGTCAGCTGGGGCTAATCACGATGAAGGTGGGGCGAAAGCTTAAGTGGGATCCTATGAAAGAACGTTTTGTTAGTGATGAGGAAGCGAACAAAATGCTATCGAGGCCGATGCGTAGCCCGTGGCATTTGTGATTTCCTTTTGATAAGGAGAATTGGTTATGAAGAGTTATTTTGTCTTTGTGACATTGGTTGTTGTTTGCTGTACGGGGTGTGTTATGGGAAAGGATGAGTCGGTATTGGCGGGGGATTCGACGCCGCTTTATGTATTGCCGAAAGGTGTGCAAACACGATGGGCGACGGCGGAGAATCCGCAGGCTCTGAAGGGCCAGGGCGGAAAGACCAAGGGCGGTCGGAAGGGGTCGCCGTGTTATGGGCTGGAACCGGGAAAAAGCCAGGTTGTGGCGGAGGTGAAGGGACAAAGCGGAATGGTTCGGCGGATGTGGGGGACGATCATCGGCTGCTGGGAGTGGGGGCCGCAAGAGGAGCGAGAGCGATTAGGTAAGATGCTTCGCGGTGCGCGGATAGATATGTACTGGGACGGTGAGGATAAACCGGCGGTATCGGCGCCGTTGGGGGATTTTTTCTGTCACGGGCTGGGCAAGATGTCGAAGTTCAACTCGGCGCTTTTTTCGAGTCCTGAGGGGCGCAGCTTCAATTGCAGTATTCCGATGCCGTTTAAGAAGGGGATGAAGATTGAGATAACAAACGAGACCGAATACGGTTTGTGGGCGTTATTTTTCGAGGTTGATTATACCGTGGGGGACAAGCTGGGCGACGATGTTATGTATTTTCATACGTACTGGCGGCGTGAGAACCCGACGATTTTGCAGAAGGATTACGAGTTTTTGCCGAAGTTGGAGGGGAGGTTTCTGGGTGTGAACGTCGGAGTGATTGCGGATACAGAAAAATACCTGAACTCGTGGTGGGGTGAGGGGGAGGTGAAGATATACCTTGACGGCGACACGGATTACCCGACGCTTTGCGGGACGGGGACGGAGGATTACATCGGTACGGGGTGGGGACAGGGCAGATATGTGCAGCCTTACGAGGGTTGTCACTTAGCCGACCATGAGAACATGCAGTTTTGTTTTTACCGGCTGCATATACCGGACCCGGTTTATTTCAGCAGCGATATACGAGTGACGATTCAGCAGATAGGGGCGGCGGACAGTGGTACGTTCGATAAGTTCAAGGCTCGCAGGCAGGTTCTTCACAAGACCGGGCCGGGGCTTGTTGAAATTGACTGGGAGACTCAGAAGGATGTGCCGCTTTTCGAGCGTCAGGACGACTGGTCGAGCTGTGCTTATTTTTACTTAGATAAGCCTGTGAGTAATCTGCCGGCGCTGGCGCCCGTGCAAGAGCGGGTAAAGGGATTGTAATTCGCAGTTTCTGTGTGCTATTTCAAATGGTTGAATCGGAGGGCTTTTCCGTTAGAATAGCGGTACGGATTTACGTCAGGAATTGTTGCATTTGTGTTATGGAGGCATGTCATGAGAACGATTATGGTCAGGTTGTGCGTGGTGTTAGTGGTTTTGTTGAGCTTTGTGGACAGCGTGGTGTGTTCAGATGTGGCGGGAACGTTTTATGTTTTGCCTGAAGGAGTCGAGACACGCTGGGCGAGTCCTGAGAACTGGGATTCTCAGCGAGGGGCCGGCGGTAAAGTCAACGCAGGAAGGAAGGGTTCGCCTTGTTTTCCTATGGAACGAGGCGAGAGCAAAGTGCTTGCCGAGGTCAAAGGGCAAAGCGGTATGGTTCGCAGAATTTGGTTTACTATCAGCGAGCGGGATGCGGTTATGCTGAGAGGGCTGAGGCTTGATATTTACTGGGACGGGGCGGATAAGCCCGCGGTCTCGGCTCCGTTCGGCGATTTCTTTTGCCACGGTATCGGCAGGATGTCAACGTTCGAGTCGGCATTGTTTTCAAGCCCGGAAGGACGCAGCTTCAATTGCTATATCCCCATGCCGTTCAAGACGGGTATGAAGGTCGTGCTGACGAACGAGACCAGCCGGACACTCGGTTCGGTTTATTACGATGTCGATTTTACCCTCGGCGATAAGTTTGCCGACAACATGCTTTATTTTCACGCGAATTTCAGACGTGAGAACCCGACGACAATGCAGAAGGATTTCGAGATACTGCCGAAAGTCGAAGGGGCCGGACGCTTTCTCGGCGCCAATATCGGGGCCATCGCAAACCAGGAGCTTTATTTCAAGAGCTGGTGGGGCGAGGGCGAGGTTAAGGTATATCTGGACGGCGATATGGAATTGCCGACGCTTTGCGGGACGGGCACCGAGGATTATATCGGCACCGCATGGGGACAGGGCCAATACGCCAATCTTTACCAGGGCTGTCACTTAGCCGACCATGAGAAGATGCAGTTCTGCTTCTACCGCTGGCATGTCCTCGACCCGATATACTTCCGCAGAGATATCCGTGTGACTATCCATCAGATCGGCTGCTGGAGCCCGGGCAATCGCGAGCAGATGGCTGAGCTTGGCAAGCCTTTGTATAAGAACGGTCCCGGCCTGGTTGAAGTTGACATTTCCGACGAGGCGAATCCGCCGACATACGGGCTTTTCGAGCGTCAGGACGACTGGTCTTGCTGTGCGTATTTCTATCTCGACAATCCTGAGAGCAATCTGCCGGCGCTGGCGCCCGTTGGAGAACGGGTAATGGGGTTATAAAAGTTTTTTCAGAAATCGAGAAAAACTGTTGAATCAAGGCGGGGCAATGTATTATAGTAGTCGTTTTGGTATGCTCCGTCGTAAGGGGTTGCGGTTGCCGCGAATAGCGGCGTGGGGTCAGCAGAATCACGGCTTGGCTGACTCAAGCCTCCGATGGGGTTCTTCGGGCCGATTCTGAACGGCCTTGCGTGACAGCTATGAGAATTGATTATTGATGAATGATGATTGGTTGTTTTTATCTCAGCAGCCGGGTGCTGTTAATCAATATTGAATAATCAATTATCAATTGGATTACCCGGTGGTGTAATTGGTAACACATGGGCTTTTGGTGCCTACATTCCAGGTTCGAGTCCTGGCCGGGTAGATAGGAAATTCAAAGTTGAAAATGCAAAATTCGAAAATGCGGAATCTCAAGGCGAAGAAGCCGGGATGAAATGGCGGACAGGGTAGCGATAATACTGGCTGCCGGTGTGAGCAGCAGGATGAACACGAAGTTAGCCAAGGTTCTGCACGAGGTGTGCGGCAGGCCTATGCTTTCCTATGTGCTGGATGCCTGCAGGGGGGTGGGGGTTGAGAAGATATACGTGGTGGTGGGCTACAGCGCCGAGCAGGTTAAGGACCGGTTCAGGGATGCGGGCGATATCGTATGGGTCAGGCAGGATGAGCAGAAAGGCACTGCACATGCGGTTATGTGCTGCAGGGAGCATTTGAAGGGTTCCGACGGGCAGACGCTGATTCTCTGCGGTGACGGGCCTTTGATTCGGACCGAGACGCTGCGGACACTTATCGGCAAGCACGAGTCGGAGAACTCCGCGGCGACGTTAGCTACGGCGGTTCTTGCCGAGCCGGCGGGTTACGGACGCATAATCCGAGACGCCTACGGCAATATACAGGGGATAATCGAGGACTCCGACTGCACGGCTGAGCAGCTTAAGATAACCGAGGTTAATCCAAGCTACTATCTGTTCAACAATAAAATCCTGTTCGAGTCGCTCGATAAGGTCAAGCCGGACAACGTCAAGGGCGAGTATTACCTTACCGATGGCTTGGCGCTGATGATAGCGAGCGGTCATAAGGTGGTTGCGGTTACTGCGGTTCGGCCCGAGGAGGCGATGGGCGTCAACAGCCGGCAGCAGCTTAGCGAGGCGGGCAAGATAATGCAGGAGCGGATACAGAGCCGGCTGATGGAGAACGGCGTTACGATAGTTGACCCGCCTAATACCTGGATTGACGTCAGGGCTGAGATTGGGCAGGATACGGTTATTGAGCCGTTTACGTACATACACGGTGAGGTAAAAATTGGCCGCAACTGCAGGGTGGGGCCTTTTGCATTTTTGCGAAGCGGAACCGTTCTCGGCGACGACGTGGTTCTGGGGGTGTTTACCGAGGTGAAGAATTCGAGCTTAGCGGACGGCGTGCGGGCGCGGCACCACAGCTATTTGGGTGATGCTACCGTGGGTAAGAACGTGAACGTGGGTGCGGGCCTGATAACGGCCAACTACGACGGCAAAAACGTTAACCGAACCGAGATAGGCAACGATTGCTACATCGGCTCCGGCTCGATACTGATAGCCCCCGTTGCGTTGAAGGACGGCGCTCATATTGACGCCGGGACGGTGGTTTCGCAGGATAACGCGAATGAACAAGGCCGGCATGGTAAATCAAGGCGGTGAGGAGAAACTATGTTTTTAAGCGATAACATCAAGATATTTTCCGGCAGCAGTAACGAGGTGCTGGCGGCAGCGGTATGCAGGTATCTTGGTATCCCCCTGGGCGGGGCGCAGATAGAGCGTTTCCCGGACGGGGAGAAGATAATTCGCGTGGAGGACGACGTTCGCGGCAGAGACTGCTTTGTTATGCAGTCAACGTGCAAACCCGTGGATGAGCACTTAGTGGAGCTGCTGATTTACATAGATTGCCTGAGGCGGGCCAGTGCAATGCGCATCACTGCGGTGATTCCGTATTTTGGCTATGCCCGGCAGGACCGCAAGGACGAGGGTCGTGTCCCTATTACCGCCAAGCTTGTGGCGAATCTGATAGCGACGGCCGGCGCAAACAGGGTGCTGGCGATAGATTTGCACGCGCCGCAGCTTCAGGGGTTTTTTGATATACCGGTTGACCATTTGGCGGGCGAACTGATTTTGAGCAGGTATTTTCTGGATAAAAAAATAGGCAATTTGACGGTTGTTTCGCCGGACGTCGGGAATATGAAGATTGCGGCGAAGTATGCGGCGCACTTAGGCAGCGAGCTTGCAATAGTGCACAAGAGGCGGGTCAGCGGCAGTGAGGTTGAAGCCAAGGAGCTGATTGGCGACGTGCGCGGCAGGAATATCCTGATGTGCGACGATATGATAACGACGGCGGGCACGGTGTGCAGTGCGGCGTATCTGGTTAAGGAGCGAGGCGCGGAGAAGATATATGTCGGCGCAACGCACGGTATTTTTGCGGGCCCAGCGCTGGAGAAGCTGGGCGAAGCGCCTATCGACGAGGTCGTGGTGACGGACACGGTGCCTTTGAGCAAGGAAGCGAAGAAACTGGGTACAATCAAGATTTTGACGGTTGCGAGGATGTTAGGTGAGGCGATAAAGAGGATTCACCGAAACGAGTCTGTGAGCAGCTTGTTCACAGGTTCTTAGAAGTGCTTGAGTGAGGAAAGTTTATGGATAAGGCGTTGCTGTTAAAGGCGAAGGTTCGGGAGCGCACGGGCTCGAAGGCGGCGGTTGCTCTTCGAGAACAAGGCCGGATTCCCGCGATTATCTATGGTCACAAGACCGAGCCGGTGGCGATTTCAGTGGACGCTCGCGTGTTTGCGGAAGGGCTGCACCACGGGCATCGGCTGATGGATGTGCAGATAGGCCGCAAGAAGCAGAAGATGATTGTCAAGGACGTGCAGTACGACCACTTAGGCAAGGACATTATTCATGCCGACTTTATGCGCGTGGATATCGGGGAGATGGTCAGGGTGACTGTGCATGTCGAGCTTAAAGGTACCGCGAAGGGCACGCATGAGGGAGGCATCATCGAGGAGAATACGGACCATTTAGAGATAGAGTGTCGAGTGACGGACATTCCGGAGAGCATTGTTGTCTCAGTGAAGGAGATGGGCGTCGGCGATGCTCTTCATGCCGGTGACATTGAGCTTGCCGAAGGGCTTAAGCTTGTAAGCTCGCCTGATACGCTTGTGGTGACGTGTCATTTGGTTGCGGCGGCGAAAACAACCGAAGAATTAGAACAAGAGGTGCCGGCAGCACCGGAGGTCATAACCGAAGTCAGGCCGGAAGAGCAAGAAGCTTCACAAGCCGATACAGGGTAGAGCCGGAGTTTTGCGAATTGATGGTATGGCTGAAATCAGGATGATAGTCGGACTTGGCAATCCGGGCGCCGAATACGCCGGGACGCGGCACAATGCAGGATTTGAGGTGGTTGATTTGTTGGCAGAGGTTCTTGGTACGGATGTGAAAAAGAGCAAGTTCGGCGCCCGCTTCGGCGAGTGCGAATTTGCGGGCGGCAAGGTGATACTGCTGAAGCCGCAGTTGTATATGAATCGCAGCGGCGAGCCGGTTGCGACGGCGGCCGGTTTTTACCGCCTCGGGGCCGGTGATGTGATTGTTGTGCTTGACGATATGGCGCTCGAGCCGGGCAGGATTCGGATAAGAGCGAAGGGTTCGGCCGGCGGGCATAAGGGGCTGGCAGACGTCCTGGCCCGGTTCGGGACCGACGAGGTTGTGCGACTGCGAATAGGAATAGGACGAAGCGACGAACCGGATTCGGCCCGCAAGGGCTCCTGGGGTGCGGATTATGTTCTCTCCAGGCCGACGCCGGAGCAAAGGACACTGATTGACGCAGCCATTGACAGGGCGAAAGACGCCGTGCTTTGCTGGGCCGAGTATGGAGTTGACGAGGCAATGACGCGATTTAATTCTGCGGCAGGTGAAGATACACGTGAGTAGAAAAGAGGCGCAGACGATTTTTATTGGAGGCAATAGATTTGGAAACGGCGACTAAGAGACTTTACGAAGGGATGTTTTTGGTTGATTCGGGCGAGGCGGCGCGGGACTGGGCCGGCGTGATGAACGCCATTGAGACGATACTGGCCAGGTCGGATGCCGAGATTGTATCCCTGCAGAAGTGGGACGAAAGACCTTTGGCATATCCGATTGGCAAGGTTGAGCGCGGCACGTATATCCTGGCGTATTTCCGTCTTGACAGTCAGCGTGTTCGGGAGATTGAGCGCGAGGTGAAGCTTTCGGAACGGATTATGCGAGCGTTGATTTTGAGCGCCGAGGAGAGGACCGAGGCGGATATTTCCAAGGAGACGCCTGCGATGCGGGCGAAGAGGCAGTTAGAGCAGGCCAGGGCGCGGTCGCAGGCATCCAGGGACCTGGAGGCAGCGGCTGCGGAGGCCAAAAGCGACGAAACGAGTACTGAAGCCGAGCCAACTGCAGAAGACAAAAGCGATGAAACAAGCGCGGAGCGTGGGCCGGCCGCAGAGGCCGACAGCGACAAAACAAACGCGGAGACAGAAGACATAAGTCAGTAATCAGGAGACTATAAACTATTTTGAGGGGAACTTTATGGCAAATTATAATAAAGTGCTGTTGATAGGGAATTTGACGCGTGACCCGCAGTTGAGCTATCTGCCGAGCGAAACGCCTGTGGTGGATTTCGGCCTGGCGGTGAATCGGAAGTGGAAGAGCAGGGACGGCGAAAATCGGGATGAGACGTGCTTTGTTGATTGTCGAGCGTTCGGTCGGCTGGCGGAAAACATTAACAAGTATATGCGCAAAGGCCGCCCTTTGTTTGTCGAAGGCCGGCTGACCTATGATGCCTGGACTGCTCAGGACGGCAGCAAGCGGAGCAAGCACCGGGTTACGGTGGAAAATTTTCAGTTTTTAGGCGGCCCAACGGCAGCCGGCGGACCGAGCGGCGCCGGCGGACGCGCGGGACAGACCGGCGGTGAAAACGTCGGTAAAGCCGGCGGCGAGACGCCCGGCGTAGGCGAGCTACCGTCGGGCGAGGACGATATACCCTTTTGAGCTGCGGCTTACAGGTTGTGAACTGTGAACTTGGGACTAAGAACAATGAACTTTTTTGAGGACAGGTTATGGCGATAGTAGAGAGCAGAGAGAAGGAGCCGTTTCCAGCCGGGCGGAGAACGGCGCGACGGGAGCAGACACAGTGCCGGTTCTGCAGAAGAGGAGAAAAATACGTGGACTACAAGGACATCGCGACGCTGAGCAAGCTGCTGACGCACCGGGGTAAGATATACTCCCGGAAGCGCAGCGGCAACTGTGCGGGCTGTCAGCGGAAGGTGAAGAAGGCAATCAAGCGCGCCCGCTTTATGGCGCTATTGCCATATTGTGCATAGGACGTTGTTCGTTTTCGATTGAACTATAGACTAATAATTACAGACTAAGAACTAAGAACTATGAAAGTATTGCTCACGAGTGATGTTGACAAGCTGGGCTGGCTGGGTGAGGTCGTGGAGGTTGCGGATGGATTCGCCAGGAATTATCTGCTCCGGGCCGGACTTGCTCAGCCGGCGACGAAGGAAAATATACGTACGATAGCGGCTGAGAAGGGGCACAGGGTTCAGCAGCGCCGTCTGGAGCGAGCTCGCCTTGAGAAGGTTGCCGGGCAGGTACAGGCAGCCGAGGCGGTGATAGCGGCGGCGGCGAACGAGCAGGGGCATTTGTTTGGTTCTGTCGGCCGGCGAGCTATTGCGGAAAATCTGCGCGCACAGGGTTTTGAAATCAGCGACGACGTTGTGCGGCTCGGGGAGAATATCAAGGAGGTGGGCACCCACGAGGTGGTGCTGGAGTTCGCGGCTGATTTGACGGCGACGGTGAAGGTTGTCGTTGTGCCTGAAGGTGCCGACATCGAACAGTTCAAGGCGGCTGAGCAGGCGGCGGCTGGTGGGCAAAGTGACGAACATCAGGACCCGCCAAAGGCGCAAAAGACCGAGCCGGGCGAATAGCTCTGAACCGCTAAGCGCATCGCCGCCGACGGCCCTGGAACGCCTCCTTACACATACACAGCACCGACTGCTGCTTTCAAAACCTTGCCACCAGCTGAACCGCACGGTACCGCGGTGCATTTTCTGTACAGGAAAAACCGATAGCTCTTGTACTTCTTGAAATCCTCACTCCGCCTGCCGCCCTTGAAGTATTTATTGTTCAGCTTCTCGATACGCCTGCGGTATTTCCACCGCAGAAACTTCGTCATCAACGGGTATCTGCCGCCTAAAAAGCTCATGCTCGAATCCAGCACCGGCTGAACCACGTTTCTCAGCGCATCGTCAAGTATGTCCATATTCGGCGCCGTCTGCTCGGTGATGTCGATGTTATCCACAAGCTCGAACGGATAACTGTCTATTCTTTCGTAGAACCGCCGAAGCTTATGCCCTCCTCCCATAACCCCGTTGGCATTCGTATCCACCCTGAATACATCGCATATCAGCAGATAACCGTTGTCTGTGGCAAACCGCATCGTCTGTTGGATTGCATCGTCAAGACCTATGTACTGAAAGCTCTCGCTGAACATCACCATATCGTAGTGCTGTTCGGTATCGAGCCGTTCATACTCACACCGGTATATTCTGCTGCCGGCACCGAGAAGAGAATGCGCCCGCTCACTTAAAAAAGGACTCGGCGAGACACAATCCACCCTGTAACCGTCATCAACAAGACGTTTGGCCACATATCCCTCGCCGCACCCGACATCCAGGATTGTCTTGACGCCCTCTGGTATGTGCGATACCAGAAAGTCAGTATATTCCTGCTGTGCCTTGTGCAGATTGGCTATGTTGACGTCAAGGCCGAGGGGCCAATATCCGTAATGCAGGTGGTCCAGCTTGAAAAAATGCTTGCCGCATATAGCCGCAACCTCAAGACCAAGCTCCCGCGAACTCTTTTTTGTTTTCTTACCCATTACCTCACCCTCATTACCAAATGGTGTCATAGATAGTGAAACCTGAGAGTACACCTGATTATTATCGGCCGTTGATAAGCAATTCCTTGAAGATTACAAGTAAAACCTCTCGGCCAACCCTGCTACCGTACACCATTATAACACCCTCTAAAAGAATCGCTACTGTTTTCGCCCTTATCCCTGCCTCGCCGCCCACCGTCTCAAAACCAGCCCAAAAATCCCAAACACACATCCTCACAATTGCTTTTTGGCGGATTTCTCGCTTGTCAAAGCCCCAGCCCTGCCATATAATCACACCAACGTTGGATTCACCGCACTATCGAGTATCCCGTGAATGTTAACTGAGGCCGTATATGTACTCAGGAAAAATGCCGCCACTAAAAATAGGTGATCTTCAGACCGAAGTCCCAATCATACAGGGAGGCATGGGCGTAGGTATCTCCCTGTCAAGCTTGGCCTCGGCCGTTGCAATAGCCGGCGCTATAGGTGTTATTGCCACCGCCGGAATTGGTCAGTTCGAGCCCGATTGGTACACGAATTATAAGGAGGCGAACACGAGAGCCCTGCGCAGAGAAATAAGAAACGCAAGGGCCAACTCTAACGGCATCATCGGTGTAAATATTATGGTCGCCCTTTCGGATTTCGACGACCTTATAAAATGCTCCGTCGATGAACAGGTGGATATACTCCTTCTCGGTGCCGGACTCCCGATAAAACTCCCTAAAACTCTGCCACTCGACACGCTGGGCGACCTGCATACAAAGTTTGTCCCCATAGTCTCTTCCGCCAGAGCCGCTGACATTATCTTTAAGGCATGGGCCAAACGCTACCGTCATGTACCGGACGCCGTGGTTGTCGAAGGCCCACTCGCCGGAGGACACCTCGGATTCAAAAAAAACCAGCTCGACGACCCCGAATACGCACTGGAAAAACTGCTCCCCGACACAATCTCTGCGATAAAACCATACGCCCGGCAGTTCAACAAAAACATCCCCGTAATCGCCGCCGGAGGAATATACACCGGTGCAGACATCCATAAATTCATCCGGTTGGGCGCTCAGGGCGTCCAGATGGCCACCAGATTTGTTACAACCTCTGAATGTGACGCCTCTGCGGAACTTAAACAGAAATTCTTAGAGTGTACAAAAGAAGACATTGTCATTATCGACAGCCCCGTCGGCCTGCCCGGAAGGGCAATACGCTGTGAGTTCCTCGAACGCATTGCGTCCGGAATCAAGGAGGATTTCAAATGTCCCTGGAAGTGTTTAAAATCCTGTGATTTTAAAAACGCCCCGTACTGCATCGGTGCGGCATTAACAAATGCCAAAAAAGGTGACCTAAAGCACGGATTTGCATTCGCCGGAACCAACGCCTACAGACTAAACAAAATCATCTCCGTCAAAGAGCTTATTGAAACCCTGGCTGAAGAATACAGCCGCAGCTGCACCCTAACTGATGACCGTCGCAAGGCCGGCGCAAAGCTCTGAACTATATGGCCACGCCATCTCAAGGGGACTGTAAAGCTCTTGAGAAGCTATGCCACAGGTAATACAATGCCGCACTCTGCCCCCCCTAACCCTCCGCAGCCGCAACGAGCACAATCAAAGAAACTGCCGATGACACACCTGTTGTCACAGAATGGCCAATTTGTTAAACTGACAGCAAACCATACACATTGAAAAGGAGATGAAGATGGGAAAGAAGGTATTATTCGCCCTTATCGCAGCCGGGCTGCTTGCCGTCCCGACCCTTCGAGCAGATCGAAAGGAAGACCGGATAACCGAAGCAGATATCAAGGCATACCTTTATTCCATTATGCCGAGCCGCGAGCACGTGAAAAAGTTTATCACCGGCAAACAGGGCCCCGAACAGCTCAGCAAAAACAAGGGCTGGACGTTTGACGCCGACCTCGGCTGGATAATCAGCGACTGTGTGCGTCGAGACGGCGTGGATAAATCTAAAACATTTTATCACTACGAACCCGACGGCGCCCGCAGGGTAACAAACTTCGCCGATAGGCCCTGCCGAATCCATACATTCGGCGACAGCTTTACCCATTGCGACCAGGTCAACGACGGCGAGACCTGGCAGGAATTTCTCGCCGCTCACCTGCAGGAGCCGGTGCGCAACTACGGCGCCGGCGGCTACAGTGTCTATCAGGCATACCTGCGGATGCTGAAGGTCGAGAAAAACAACCCTGCTGAGTATATTATCCTCAATATCTGGGACGACGACCACTACCGCAATCTGGACGCCTGGAGGCCCGTCCGTTTCGGGCGCGTCATTCCCGACGATTTCACCCTGCCGCACCTGCGGGTTAATCTGCAAAAAGGCCTCTGCGAGCAGGCGCCGAACCTCTTTCATAAACCCGGTGAAGTATATCGGCTCTGCGACAGGGCCTTCGTGTACAAAACCTTCAAAGACGACCCCGTTTTGCAGGTGATGCTGAGTTTAAGGAAAGGCCGGACAATCTCGCCAAAGCTCGTCAGCCCCGTCGCGGTCAGCTTCGGCATCGCACAGGAGCCGAACGAACAAACCGCCGCCGGGGAAAAAATCGAGAAGATGTACACCGAGGCCTCGCTGTTCGCAACAGAAAACGTCGTCACCTGGACCGAACAGTTCTGCCGAAAAACAGGAAAAAAACTGATGCTCATCCTGTCGTTTTCAGAGGGCAATATCGCGGCGGCGCTGACCGGCAAACCCGCATTCGACCGGAATTTCACAAACTGGCTGAAAGACAAACCCTACCCTGTGATTGATATGCGGGATTACTTCGGCGCAGATTTCAAATACTCCGACGGAAATGTGCAGGGCTATTTAAGAAAATACTACAACGGCCACCACAGCCCTGCGGGCAATTTCTTCACGGCCTGGGCAATCAAGAGCAAAGTAGCCGCCTGGCTCGACCCGAAGCCGCTGCCATATCAAAACTAAGAAGCCGAATCCATCTGCAGGCCGGGGCTGTGCCCCACGTGTTTCCCATCTCTGTCACTTACCGGCCTTGACGCCTGAACCCTGCTTGTTGAGCATGCCTTTGAGAATGGTGCCCATCAGCGCATCGGTCATGCCGGAGCTTTGGCCTGTGACCATTACTTCCGGTGTGATTTCCATATCGGATTCGGAGACCATCTTCAGGACTTCGATAAGTGCGGCGTTGTCGGGGCCAATGACGTTTGAGACAAGCTCGAAGGCCTTGGCCTTTGCCTCGGCGACGATGCGGACCATTTCGGCTTCGCCCTGGGCTGCGATGATTTTCTTTTGTTTGTCCTGCTCGGCGATACTGACGTCATAGGTGGCAGTAGCGAGCCGTTTTTCCTCTTCGGCTTCCTGGGTGGTTTTCGTCAGGGCCTTTTTCTTTTCAGCGGCGCGCTGCTGTTCTTCGAAGGTGGCTTGTTCCTGGAGGGCGATTTCACGGTCGGTCTGGGTTTTGAGCAGTGCGCCGAGACTCTTTTCGTCGCCGATGTCACCTATGCTGATTTCGAGTAGGGTGATGCCATACTCGGCGAGGTCTTCTCTGAGCATCCGGGCGCTTTGCTGTTCCTGGACGGAACGGTTCTGGACGTATGCGAGTGCCTTGACCTTCTCGGCATTGTTTCTGAAAGTCGCTCTGACTCTGGGCGTTACGAGCTTATCGAGAATCAAAGCATCGTCGCCGATCATCGCGACTACTCGCGGGGCGTTTTCGGGGTCTATCCGGTAGGTGATTCTGACATCAACGGGGAAGGTGAAGCCGTCGGCGCTTCGGACGGTGATTGGCTTGAGCGGCTGGGCGGTGCCGGTCTCGCCTCGCTCCAATTCCGCGGTGTAGCTTACCTTTGTCTGGCGGATGCTGATGAGTGTGACTTCGTAGGCGTTGGTGTTGAGGTAGTACTGGCCCTCGCCGAGTGGCTTGTTCCAGATACCTCTTTGTCCTTTTTCGACGAGACGGTCTTCGGTCTCGACCGTCCGGCCGACATTGCTTTTTACAACAGCGACGGTGCCGACCCTGACGTTTATGACGGTGACCTGCTTTATTTCGAAAAGGTCGGTGTTGAGACGGTATGCGCCGGGGTTAAGGACGCTGAGCTGAGGACCTTTGTAGCCATTGCCTTCGCTGAGGAAGTAGGCGGCGTCTATCATTCTGTCGGGGTCGGACCATTCGGGGGCATAGATAGTGTCTGGCGGGAGGGTCTGTCCGTCCTTTGCCGTGACAAGGCCGACCTGGCCCTCTTTGATTTGGGTCCACTGTACTTTCTTGATGCCGTACTGCCAGGGCCAGTAGAAGAAGTGCCAGCCCGGGGCAAGGACCTGGGCCTGGATACCGTTTTCGCCTTTTACGGCGATGACCCGGCCGGCCGGCAGAGACCCACCGCCGAGCTTCTTTTCGACGATGCCGACCTGTGTGCCGCCGATTTTGACAATGGAAGTTACGGATAAAAAGGCCAGCACAATGAGAATAATCACCACCAGCACCGCGACAGGGCCCATCTTTCGCAGGAAACCGGCGCCTCGAATCGGAATAGCTTCCCAATCAGGTTCCATAGCTATCTTCCTTAACAATCAGAGAACAATAAAATGTGTTGCCTGCTTTGCCGTGAGTATGCGTCAAAGCGCCGGCCTCTGCAAGGGCTTTTTACAGCTTTTTTTTTTTCTAAAGTTCGCATGCAGGGCAAAAGCAATTGACGGATGCGCAATTACGTTCACGTCGGCCTTGAGTTTTGGTCATTTACCCAACTGCTTCTTCGCCGCCGTTACGACCGCATCCGCCGTGAGCCCGAACTTCTCGAAGCAAACCCTGCCCGGGGCCGATGCGCCGAATGAGGACATCCCGATAAAGATACCCTTTTCGCCCAACCACTTGCGCCAGCCCAATTCGACACCCGCCTCGATACCGACCCTTACTGTCAGCTTGGCCGGGAACACCGAGTTGCGGTATTCTTTATTCTGCTGCTCGAAAAGCTTCCAGCAGGGCATACTTATTACACGTGCGCTTATCCGGTCAGCCGAGAGCTTTTCGTAGGCCTGCAGCGCAACGGCAACCTCCGAGCCGGTCGCCAGAAGCAAAACATCAGGACTTTCGCCGTCGGCTAAAATGTAGGCGCCGCGCCTCAAGTTCTCAGCGGAAGCTAATTTGTTCCGGTCGAGCACGGGAAGCGCCTGCCTCGTCAGACAAAGAGCTACCGGCCCGGAGCGGTACTGAAGAGCAAACTTCCACGCCTGCGCCGTCTCGTTGGCATCCGCAGGTCTGAACACCAGCAGGTTCGGCATCGCCCGAAGCGCAGCCAAATGCTCCACCGGCTGATGCGTAGGCCCGTCCTCGCCTATCCCGATACTGTCGTGCGTATATACAAATATGGTCGGATAGCCCGACATAGCCGCCACGCGAACCGCCCCGCGCATATAGTCACTGAACACCATAAACGTCCCCCCGTATGCACGCACCAGGCCGCTGACCGATATCCCGTTCATTATTGCGCCCATCGCATGCTCGCGTACACCGTACCGAATATACCTGCCGAGCCGGCTGTCCTTTTGAAAATCCTTTGCGCCATTGAACCGCGTATTGTTCGAGGGCGTCAGGTCGGCACTTCCTCCAAGCACCATAGGACAGCCCGGCATAAGGGCATCCAGTACCTTGCCCGATGCCTTTCGAGTCGCAATTGATTGGCCCGGCTCGAACTTAGGCAGCAGCTCATCGATATTCACGCCTAATTTACCGTCGGCGGCATTGCGGAACTGCTCGGCCAAATCGGGGTACTCCCCGGCATACTCATCGAACATCTTGTTCCAGCCCGCCTCCGCCTCTGCACCCACCTCGACCTGTCTGCCCATATATTCCCTGACCTCCTGGGGTACATAAAATGTCTTTTCAGGGTCCCACCCGAAATTTTGTTTCATCTGTTTTATCTCGTCCTCACCCAAGGGTGCTCCGTGTGCTTTGGCGGTATCCTGCATATTCGGGGCCCCGTATGCAATGTGAGTACGCAGCTTTATGAGCGAAGGCCGGTCGCTTTGTGCCCTGGCATTGTCGAGCGCCTTGGCGAACGCCGCCATATCATTACCGTCGCCGCCTACCTGCTGAACGTACCAGCCGTATGCCTCATAGCGCTTGGCAGTATCCTCGGTGAACGCCAGGGCCGTATCGCCGTCAATCGTAATGTGATTGTCGTCGTAAATCACAATCAGATTATCAAGCCCCAAATGCCCCGCCAAAGATGACGCCTCCGCTGAGACGCCCTCGGCCAAATCACCGTCACCCGCCAGTACATAAATGTCGTAGTCTATGATTGTAAATCCCTCGCGGTTGAAGTAGTTAGCAAGGTAGTTTTCCGCAATCGCCATTCCCGCCGCATTGCTTATACCCTGCCCCAGAGGCCCCGTCGTCACCTCTATCCCGAGTTTCGGCTTATACTCGGGATGCCCGGGCGTCTTGGAGGCCCACTGCCGGAAGCTCTTCAAATCATCCAAACTCATATCGAAGCCGCACAGGTGCAGCAGCGAATACAAAAGCATACTGCCGTGACCGGCCGACAGAACGAACCTGTCCCTGTTAAGCCAGGTCGGGTTTGCCGGGTTATACTTCATATAGCGCATCCAGAGCACGTATGCCGCCGGCGCCATTGCTATGGGCATACCCGGATGTCCGCTGCCGGCCTTTTGAACACCGTCCGCAGACAAAAATCGAATCGTATCGACACAAAGCTCATCAAGTTGGGATAAACCGGTAATCCTCGCAGCTCCACTCATCATAACCTTCCTGAAAATAAGAATTTACAAATACGGTTCCATCTATGAAAAAGCCGCATTACGATAACCGCAGCTCCCGGTTTTCGCAAGCGTTTTTATTTAACCGATACGTTTGATTCGTTCAATTCGAGTATAAAATTTCTCTTTTTTCACAGACTCGTACCGAACCGTGCAAGCTGTTCGCACAGGAAGGTTCACCGTTTGACAAAACCCATCATCTCGGCCATAATGACAGGCAGTGATTTTTGAAAGGTTACGATATGGACTCCGACCATCCTCGCACCCAGACGAAAGTGGCGTATGACATATCAATAATCCGCCCGCAAATGACGGCCGATGACTTCAAGCTGCGAACAGAACAAATGCCGCCCCGCCGTCTAAAGGCCGTCAAAAAGGCCCTGCATGCCCTGCATACACTTGAGCTTATGGCCCAGAACATCTATAAGTTTCAGCTTACGTCAGAACCCTTCGAGCACAACCGCCAGCTAATCGCCGCTATGTGCAACGAAATGGGCCACTACCAGGACTTTCAGATAAAGCTCTACGAGTTTGGTTTCAAGCCCTTCAAGCTGCGCTGGGCATACTGGCTTGTCGGTTTTGCATTCGGCTTCGGCTCGCGTATCCTCGGCAAAAAAGCCATACTTAAAACCGGCATCTGGGTCGAAACTAAAGCGGTTGACCACTATGCCGAGCTGCTCGAGAAAGTTGACTGGGACGACGATACTCGAAAAGTTATCGAAAAAAATCAGGCCGACGAAATCGGCCATATCAACAGGTGGGGAAAAATGCTCGAATCGATGAGTCAATAATCTATTCAGGAGTAGAAAAATGACACAACTAATTACCGCTGTTCTAACTGTTTTGTTATTAAGCATCGTCGGCTGTGCCGGTCCGCAATTATCCGCCGGGCTGCCTGAAAGCGACATCCGCATTCAAAATCTGCGATGCGAATACCTCAAAGACCCGCTCGCCATTGCTGTCGCCGGGCCCCGGCTGAGCTGGACGCTCGACAGTGACAAAAGGGTACAGAAGCAAACCGCTTATCAAGTCCTCGTCGCCAGCTCCGAAGAAAAGCTCCGGCAAAACAGTGCGGACCTCTGGAACAGCGGCAAAGTCCTCTCTGACCGGACAAATCAAGTCGTTTATAAAGGAAAATTGCTCAAGAGCCGAATGAAATGCTGCTGGAAGGCTCGCTCCTGGGACCAGGACGGCTGTGTTACCGACTATGGGCCGCCGGGCTTTTGGTCTATGGGGCTGCTGAAAAAAACGGATTTCAAGGCCCGGTGGGTCGGCTCTGACCTGCCCCGCAAAAACCTGCCGGAAGTTGAAGTCGGGTACATCAAAACACATAAGGTCAAACTGCCGCCGGCGGTATGCCTGAGAAAAAGCTTCAACATCGAAAAGCCGGTCAGCCGGGCCGTCATCTACGCCTCCGCACTCGGTATCTATGAGCTTCACATCAACGGGCTGCGTGTAGGAAACGACTACTTCACGCCCGGCTGGACAAACTACAAAAAACGGCTCTATTACAATACATACGACGTCACCGGGATGCTGCGCCCGGGCAAAAACGCCCTCGGCGCCGTCCTCGCCGACGGCTGGTACGCCGGCTACCTCGGCTGGAAACCTAAACGCGACAACTACGGCGACAAAACAAGATTCTTCGCACAACTTTACGTCGAATACGAGGATGGGACGAACGATACGATTATTACCGACGGCTCCTGGAAGGCAAACGCCTCGCCCATCCGCGAAGCCGACTTGTATATGGGTGAAACGTACGACACTGCAAAAGAATTGACCGGCTGGGCAAACTGCGACTACAACGACACCTCCTGGAAACCGGTCGATGTTACAAAACATATAGATGCTATGTTACAGCCGTATCCCGGCGCAGCCGTCCGGCAGTTCGACGAAATAAAACCGGTAAGCGTCAATGAACCAAAGCCGGGTGTCTTTGTATTCGATATGGCAAGAAACTTTGCCGGCTTTGCCCGGCTGAAAGTCAAAGGCCCGAAGGGGCGTAAAGTCACCCTGCACTTCGGCGAGCGCCTCAAGGCCGACGGCACCGTCTATCTTACGAACCTGCGAAACGCACGGGCCGCCGACACCTATATCTGCAAAGGTGCGGGAACCGAAATCTATCAGCCCCGCTTCACCTTCCACGGCTTCCAATATGTCCAGGTTACCGGCTACCCCGGCACTCCAACAATCGACGACGTCACGGGCCTGACCCTCAGCTCCGACACCCCGCTCGCCGGCGTCTTCGAATGCTCCGATGAAATGGCCAACAAGCTCTACGAAAATATTGTTACCACCCAGCGAGCCAACTTCATCGACATTCCCACCGACTGTCCCCAGAGGGATGAACGGCTCGGCTGGACCGGCGACGCCCAGGTCTTCGTCAGGGCCGCCACATACAACAACGATGTCGCCGCCTTCTTTACAAAATGGCTCGTTGACCTCGCCGACGCCCAGAGGTCCGACGGCGCTTATCCGGATGTCGCTCCGCGGGTTATAGCCGATGGCTGCGGCACCGCCGCCTGGGCCGACGCCGGCATCATCTGCCCCTGGACAATCTACCAGGTCTATGGCGACAAACGAGTCCTCGAAAGATATTACGACAATATGGCCGACTGGATAGATTTTTGTAAAAAAAACAGCTATAGCCTCATCAGGCCCGCAAAAGGATACGGCGACTGGCTCAGCATTGACGCCGAGACCGACAAGGCCGTCCTGGCAACCGCATACTTCGCCCACAGCACAAAACTGATGGCTCGCATTGCTCAGGCGCTCGAAAGAAAAACCGATGCCCAAGAATACAATCAGCTCTTCGAGAAAATCAAAAAACGCTTCAACGAAAAATTCGTCGCCGACGACGGCGCCATCAAATCCGATACGCAGACGGTTTACGTTCTCGCCCTAAAGTTCGGCCTGCTCGAACCCGACAAAAGTGCCATTGCGATAAGCCGGCTCATCGACCGCACAGAGAAGCGAAACCAGCACCTCTCCACCGGCTTTATAGGCACAAAAGACCTTATGACGACGCTCACAGAGTTCGGCCGAACCGATGTTGCCTACAAACTCTTCGGCAACGATACGTTCCCATCCTGGGGCTTCTCAATCAAACAAGGCGCCACCTCCATCTGGGAACGCTGGGACGGCTGGACTCCCGAAAAGGGCTTCCAGGACACCGGTATGAACTCCTTTTCCCATTACTCCTTCGGCGCCGTGGCGGAGTGGATGTTCAAGACCATCGGCGGTATCGACACCGACGGGCCCGGCTTTCGCAATATCATTATAAAGCCGCAGCCGGGCGGAAACCTCACTTGGGCAAAAGCCGCCTACAATTCCATCAACGGTAAAATCGCCACAAGCTGGAAGCTCGACGGCGACAGTCTTACCCTCGACGTGACCATCCCTGCAAATACTACCGCCACCGTTTATATACCCACTGTCGATGTGCTCTTGGTCACCGAGTCAGGCAAAGCCGCTGCCTTCGATCAGGTACCGGGCGTCGATTTCCTCCGCAGCGAAAACGGCACCGCCGTCTTCCACATCGGCTCCGGAAATTACGGTTTTTCTTCGGAAATCTGAGAACAACTGTGCTAAAATGCTTATACAAGTAAATAAATCCAAGAATTAGAGAGGGTTATGATGATGGGAAAAATGAAACGGCGTGAATTCCTTACAAAATCCGTTGCCGGCGCCGCCGGTTTGCTCGCCCCCTGGGGGCTCGCACGCACACAGAGCCACGCCGCAGAACCGGCCGCCGACGCAAAAACTTTCGACCCTTATGAACTGGTCTCACTTGGCAAAACCGACATCAAGGTCTCCCGTGTCGGATTCGGCACCGGAATGGGAGGCGGCAACCATTCCTCAAACCAGACACGACTCGGAAAGCAAAAATTCGAGGCGCTTCTCAAAGAGTCATACGACCGCGGCTGCCGATTCTTCGACTGTGCTGATATGTACGGCTCGCATCCGTACATCATCCCTGCCCTGAAGGGCATACCACGCGAAAACTACATCATCAGCACCAAGATACAACGATTCGACATCCTCGACGGCGAGCGCGAAAAACCATTGGTTACCTTCGATCGTTTCTTGAAGGAGCTCAACACTGATTACATCGATATGCTCCTGTTCCACTGCGTCTTCGAGCCCGACTGGAACACACGATACAAACCCTACATGGACGGTATGTACGAACTAAAGAACAAGCAGAAAGTCCGCGCCGTAGGTGTCTCCATTCATTCGCTGGGAGCACTCAGAACGGCAGCCGAAGAGCCCTGGGTCGATTCAGTCCACGCAAGAATAAACGCATACGGCACCGAAATGGACTCCAGCCCCGAAGAGGTCGTCCCCATCCTTAAAAAAATACACGATGCCGGCAAGGGTGTTGTCGGTATGAAACTTATCGGCGAAGGCGCCTTCCGATACAGCCGTGAGCTTCGCGAAAAAACCGCTCGTCTCGTACTCAACCTCGGCTGCGTCGATACCGTCATCGTCGGATTCGAATCCACAGAGGAAATTAACGATTACGAGGACGTTGTAAAAAAGACACCGGTGAAAAGTGCCTGAAAACATAGCAGTACTGCGGCACTGTTCAATATAAAAGCCCCCGAAATTCGCGGGGGCTTTTGTTTTCCTCTGCCCGAACCTCAGGCTAATTAAGCGCCCTCCTCCACTCGTTCGCCAGTATCGCATAGTCTTTGAAATTCACCGCCTTCAAGCCGGCTGGCTCCTCATCCCATACGTTCGCCGGCGACTCTAACTCATAGTACACTGCCTCGCCGCCCGCTAAATACTTTATCTCGTCCTTTATCAGCGCGCGATCGTACAGCCGCACATCGCTCAGCCAACCCCTGAAGAACAGCTCCGCATAGTTCGCCCCGTCACGTATCGGACAGCCGCCTATCTTGTGCCGCTCCGGCAGCTCTTCGTAGTCTTCACTTACTGTCGCACCGAGCAGTACGTTGCAGTCATTGTCCACAAATATCCCCGACCTATCGGGATGCGCATCACCCCAATAGAGCACTCCGTCTAAAAATCCGTCCCGGTAGAGACGTGCCACTTCCTGCTCGTCGTCCCAGACACCTGCTACATGGTACCACTTGTTATTCGTGAACAGCTTCGTTCCTCCAACACCTGCTCCTGGTGCCCTCGGGAACGCAAAGTGCGAATAGTTCAACCCTAAGAGCATCTGCAGCTTCCAGTGAATCTCACCCTTCGATACGAAGTTCGCCCAGCCAAGTGTCGCCTCCTGTTTTACCCAGCCGGCCAACGTGAATGACGACTCGTTGAAGTCCGCCCATGTGTACGGCTGCCCCGCATCCTTACCTCCGCCGCAATCCACGTAATCGGTTCCGTCAAAGTACAGACACCAACCCCGCTGACCGTCGTTGTACCAGCTCGGGTCATAACTGCCGCTCCCGAACACCCCCGTATGCTCGTTGCCGCTCGAATCCGATACTGTCGTCCCGTCGTTCGGGTCGTTCATATCCCAGCACACCACAAGGTTCTCCGTCCCCGGGTCCTTCGCCCCCTCGAACCTATCCGTCATCATCCAGTCCGCCGCCATTGTGTTCAGGTCGTTAATATCGACGACATCATCGTGATTGAAATCCGCCTCTAAGTCAATCAAAGGCGGCCCGTGAAGCGTCATAACGCTCTCACCGGGCACCGTCACCGATACCTGACCGCCCGATACGGCCAAATCACTCAACTGCTTGAAGTTCTCGCTTGCGCTCGAGCGGTGAACGCTGTACACCGTAATCCCGAAAAGCGGCGGCACATTGATTGTCACCGAATAATTGTTCGCCCGCATGTTCACCAGGACAATCGTAACCGTCTCGTCTTCGTCGTGCACGTAAGCGCTAACGTTCAAGCTCAAATCCGTCCGCATCGGGTCACTGCCGTACCCGTATGAGCTGTTGCCGCCGGCGAAAGTCGCCGACACACGCTCGGCCCCGGGCCGAATTGCCCTGAAGAAGTGTTTCGCCGCACAGTACTTCTTGCTCTTCGTCGGCCTGGCCAGATCCGGCGCCGCAACCAGATCGTGCTGACTCGTCTCAACACCGCTGTTGGCAAACTGCCAGTAAATATATGCGCTCACATTGCCCCACACCAACTGGTCATGTAAGTCCTGCGCCAGGTCAAGACAGCCGTTCCAGTTCGTACCGTGTCCACCCGCCTCCGAATTCCACGATTTTTTCCCGTCGCTGCTTATACCCGAAGCATAAAGCCAGCCGGCCCACGGCTCACCGGGCATCGAATCCTTACCCTCCCAGTACGCCCGCCACATCTTCGCCCTCGAATACGCCGGCGCACTATAGTTATTCGTATAAATATGCAAAAAGTCTGTCAAACCCGCATCCGCATGGTCCTTCACCGCCTGGATAAACTGCATCTGGTCATTCAACGCCCACGGGCTGCTCGGGCTCGTGTTTATGCTCGCCATGTGAGGCCCCATAATCTGCGTAGCCATAAAGCCCGCCCCGTGCTCTGTCTCCATCTGCGCAAACTCATCCTTCACCGCCTTAAGCGCCCCTGCATACTGCCAGTATTGCCCCCCGATCGGATCAGGTTCGCCATACCCGTGCAGGTAAGTGCAGCTGTCGAACGGATTTTCAAAACTAAGCTCATTCTGTAAGCTCACCGCATATACCGGCATCCCGTAGTGGTTCTCGAAACCCTTCGCCCAGGCCGCAATGTAGCGCCCGAACTGCTCTAAATTGCCCGCGTCCTGAAGCAGCCGACCCCCGATACTGTCGCCCCACGTCCCCTCGCTCAGCCACGGTGTCGGCTTCAAAACCGAAGGGTTCGTCACATGATACTGCTCCGCTCCCGTCGGCCCTTTCATCCAGTGCGGAGGCGACCACACCGAACCAACAATCTTCACCCGCTCCGGCTCAAGGGCATTGTCCATAAGCCACAACGCCGTATCACCACCGACCGCCTGCGTGTTAAAATCCATCGCACCGACGTTGCTGTTAATATCATCCACTAATTCCACAGCCGTCGCATAATTGCCGTCCGGTGCTATCAGCACCTCCTTGCCCATCGGAAACCGAAGCAGATTACACCCGAGATACTTGTAAGCATACCGCCAATCCGCATCGTAGCTTAAGCTCCCGCCGGTGCACGTCCCCCAGCCCTCTATCGTCTGGTACCTCGTGCCCTCGTCAATCGTCACTGTCTGCCCGCTCGCCGGCAAGGGGCTCACCGCACAACTAAACAACGCCAGCACTGTCAAAAAAACAATAACTTCACCCCGCACACTTTTGCTGAACATTATATTTCTCCTCATCAACTTGTTTTTCTGCTTGACACTAAGGGCCTGCCACCATCCATTCGTCCGCCAGTATCGCATAGTCTTTGAAATTCACCGCCTTCAAGCCCTGCGGCTCCTCATCATATATGTTCGCAACGGAATCCAACGGAACGTATGTTGATGGGATACCGGCTAAATACTTTATCTCCAGTTCGTTCAGCGCCCGCTCATACATCCTGACTTCACTCAGGTAGCCCTTAAAGAATCGCTCGGCGTATCCCGCCGCGTCACCACGAAGCGGGCAGCCGCCTATTTTATGCCGGTTCGGGTCCTCAAGATAACCCTCGCTCACCGTCGCACCAATCAACACGTTGCAGTCATTGTCGATAAACACCCCGGCGCCCTCCGGATGCGCCGTGCCGTAATCCATCCAGTTGTCTAATACACCGTCAAGGTAAAGGTACGCCGATTCATTATCCTCGTCCCAGAGCCCGGCGATGTGGTACCACTGGTTGTTCAATATCGTAGTGCTGCCTCCTAATCCGCCGCCCGGCGTCCGCGGAAGCGCAAAGTGCAAGAGGTCAAGACCAAGCAGGAACTGAAGCTTATACTGAATCTCACCCTTGCCGACGAACACGCCCCAGTCCGGGCTGTCGTTCTGGTTTATCCAGACCGATGTCGTAAATGACGAATTTGCAAAATCAGCCCACGTACACGGGTCCGTCCATGTCCCCGGGTCGCACGGGTCGGCCCCTGCGTTCTTGCCCCCGCCGCACTGAATGTAGTCGCCGCCGTCAAAATACAGACACCACCCGCGCTCGACATCGTTAAACCACGTCGGGTCATTCGCATCGGCGCCGACCGCCGAACCCAACATCCCGTCTCTTGCGTTCCCGGAGTCATCGACTGCCACATCACCTGAAGAGTCGTCCAGCGGCCAGAAGGCAACAAGACCAACGTAGCCCGGGTCTTGCGAGCCCGTGAAACCATCCTGCAGCATCCAGTCGGTCGCCATCACGTTGAAGTCCATAATATCTACAATGCCACTGTTATCAAAGTCCGCCAGCAACGCTTCATCCCCTAAAACATCACGCATCGCCTGAAACTTGTAGTTACGATCCGGATTGGCCAAGTCGTCGGTGAGGCCCCAGAACCCGTAGCGAGTGGCAGAGCTCTGTAGCGTAAACTGTATCGCTATATTGGCTCCAAGCGCAAAGAACGCATCATCGTAATTGTACTTAAGAACTTCGCCGCCTCGCGGCACACGATGCATCATAATCTTGTTGTCCAGATTCTCCAGCACACCGTTCGCCGGGGAGTGATACCCTCCCTCATAAGAGCACGCTCCACCGACAAGTCCCCACGTCGCCGCCTTCTGCACCCACTGAAGCCGGCCCGCTTCGCCCCCTCCCGTCTCGCTCATCTGCCCGTTTATGTCCGTCATGCAGGCGTCAAGCAGCTGGTCAATCGTCCTTGTGTCCGGACTCGGGTCACCTGCACCGAAATATGTCTGTCTCGCTATTGCATATATGTAGTCAGATGCCGTGCCAGGGAAGTTGCTGTTAATGTACGGAATCATATAGGTCTCGACCCACCACTTCAGCATCGGGGCGTGACAGCAAAGCATAACCCGCACCCGATTGTTCAGAGAACCCGTGCCGTACACACTCTCAAATATCTGCGCAAGCTCTACCGTCCGCCGTGCGTAGTTCTCATGTTCATCTATCCCCAATGCGCCGGCCTGAGACGCACTCCAAATCTGCTGATAGAAAATACCGTTCCACACCTCGTTGCTGTTCTCAACGTAAACGTGCAGGTTCGGGTCGAGATTGTCTCTGAACATCGTCGCTAATTGCGTCACATAATCCGTTGTCGCTGAGACCGGCACGTTGATCCATGGGTCCATTTCCGTCATGTTCGCTATCTGTATCACATACTCCCATGCCGCCCCCTGTGGCTTGCCTATGGCATCGATCGGAACCTGCGCCGCATCAGTCACAAGCTTGCGGTCCGACCACGACAGTGTCGCAGGATAAGTTGCCTCGTGACCGTTCGTCGCCGTCACGTTCATATACCGAACCACGCCGAAACTTGCGCTCGTCAGCGTGTTTATGAAATCATCGGTAAAGGTCTGCATCGTATCACCCGCATACCCCGGCTTGATCATTTTCAAATCCGTAAATCCGGTATCCGTACTGCTTACAGCCGTCCGTTTGGTGTTCGTAAAGCCCAGATGGCAGTACGTTCGCTTCTGCGTAATGATAAGATCGAACGTCGTCGTGTTCGTCCCTGAATTATAGCTCTTGTTCGCAATACTCGCTCCCGTGCTGCTCAACGTCGCCTGCCCGACAAACGAACACTTATACGTCCCCGTGTTGTCATACCGGTACTCTTCCGGGTCGTCAATCTCTCCAACCCATTCCGCCACTAAGCGAAAATCCATAACAAGCTGCGCATCACACGAAGGCCAACCCTCACTGTCATACGCCATCGTCCCGCTCGGCAGCCGGCTGTACCGGTGGTGCTCTTTCGCCATATCGACAAATATACCCCCCCCTTCACCGATACCACCAATGTTAACGCCCATCTGACCCGGATACGTCGCACCGAAAACTACCGCCGATATAACCATCAACGCAACGACACCTGCTGATTTACCTGACATTTCACTCCTCCTTTTCAGATTTGACTAAAAAAATCGACCTTTCACCTTCCATACACCCTCATATCCACCGAATTGCGCACTATCGCCCAACCCGGCTGGCTTGCTATTATACCAGATTAGCCGGCGATTGTCAAATATCCCCCTCACCTTAAATCCCTCTCTTGCCCCGAAAATCCCAATCGAATAAACATTTTTCAGAAAAAGTACCGCCCCAATTGCCCCACAATCACACGCCTGAGCTCCAGCGGGTTAACCATCCCCTCGTGCCGGTAGATAATCTCACCGCCCGGCTTAATCACTAACGTATAAGGAATGGCCCCGCGCCACTGCACATCAAACGCCTCTATGAATCCCTGCCTGCTCCCGGCAAAGATACAGTTTTGCATCGATGCCTCCCGCTCCTTCAAAAAACCGAGCGCCCGCTCAGCCATACTTACCATATCGGTGCTGACAGTCACCATCTCGAAATCCCGCCCCCGGTACATCCGGTTCGTCCTCACTAATTCCGGAAATTCTATCACGCAGGGCCCGCACCAGCTCGCCCAGAGGTTCACTAATCGAAGCTTCTTCGTATCGTTGCTCAAAATATTCTTCAGGCCTGACGCATCAATCTCATTCAAAACAACCGGCTCGGCCGCCCACTCTTCGAACGCCTTGGCGACCCATTCGCGTTTGCTCGACCACTTAATTGAGCACCCGAACGTTTTCGTCTGCTTCACCGCTGCCTGGCGCCCGGCCAAAAGCGCATCTATAGCATTCCGTAAAAAATGCCTCTTCACTAACCTCGGGTCCTGCGAATTATCAATTCCGCCCTCGTAACGCAGTTTCCGTTCTTTGTCGAAGACAAACACGTGCGGCGTCGTCACAGGCCCGTATGCCATCGATACCTTCTGCGTCCGCCCGTCGTAAAGATACGGAAAATTAAATCCCTTTTCCGCCGCCCGTATCTTCATCTCCGCAAGCGAATCGCTCAAATCAGTATAACCCAACTCATCCAACCGAATCGCCAGCGGGTCGTTGGGCGATATTGCAACTACCGCTACACCCTTACCCCTGTAATCGGCCACTAACTTCGTTATCCGCCCTTCGTACGCCTGTGCGGCAGGGCAGTGATTACACGTAAATATCACAACCAGCACCTTCGCATCCGCATAATCGCCGAGCCGGTGCATCTTCCCGTCAACACCCGGCAGATTAAAATCCGGTGCGCTCGCCCCGCTCGACAATGTCTCTATCCGTTTGTCCTCTGCGAAACAGGCCACGCCCTTTACCATCACCAGCAAAGCTGCCGCCAACATTAACTCACGACCCAGCTTCATTTCCAAACACCTCCACACAAAAAAGCTCCCGACCGCCGCCGGGCTAATTTCAATCACCCAATACTAACCTATCGATAACCAATAATCAATCCCCGCCTGCAATCCCAAACAGCCAATAGGCAATAGTCAATAGAAAATAGTCAATTTCCCCCCTCTCCCGCCGGGTCTTGGTGGTAAAAATTCTTCAGCTCACGATATAGTTCCGGATGTTTTTTTGCCAGCTCGCCAGACCTCTCGAAGAACACCTCCGTCGCAACCGCAAAAAACTCCGCCGGGCTAACCGCACCATAAGCACGCAGAACCGTCGGCCTGTGCGCATCCACATCCCGCCGTAACTGTTCGTAATTCGCGCCCAGCACCCGCGCCCAGGCAATAAAGCTCGACCGCCGTCGGAGAACCTCGCTGCTGTCGCCGCGGCCCGCCGAGCTGTCAAGCTGATGTGCGAACTCGTGAAACACCACGTTCTGCCCGTCCTGAATATCCGCCGCCCCACGGCGAACGTCATCCCAGCTCAGCACAACCGAGCCCCGCCGCCACGATTCGCCCAATCGAACCTCCTCGCCCTCGGCTATCAGCCCGCCCTCGATGCGCCTTCTCGCCCTCGCCACGTATGCCTCCGGATAGAGCAATATCGTTTTCAACCCCGGATAATAATCCGTCCGCCGGTGCAAAAGCAGAATGCATGCCTGCGCCGCCACCGTCAGGCGAATCTCATCGGTAATCTGAAGACCCCGACAGCCCTCGAATCGTTTCTCCGAAAGGAATATAAGGATATGCCTCTGAAGCTCTGTCCTGTCGGCCTCTGTCAGCCGCCCGTAATAAGGCACGTTCCTCTCGATAATCGAAAGCCATTCGCTCGGAAAAGCCCCGGCCGCCGTTTCTTCTCGCCGTCGTCGCTTGAACCAGCCCATATACTCTCGCGCCCCGTAACATCCTTACCTCACCTCTACTCTCGCCGCAGACCCCCGCATCCGCCGTTCTGTCTTCCCGCCAGATACCTGTCGATACTCGCCGCCGCACACTTGCCGTCCCCCATCGCCAAAATCACCGTCGCCGACCCGCGCACAATATCCCCCCCCGCAAACACCCCGGCAATGCTCGTCATCATCTCATCATCAACCTCGATATAGCCCCACTTGTTCAAGCCAAGCCCCTCCGTCGATTTTGTCAAAAGCGGGTTGGCTTTTGTCCCAATCGCCACAATCACTAAGTCGCATTCCATCTCAAATTCCGAGCCCTCAATCGGCACCGGCCTTCGCCTGCCCGATTCGTCCGGCTCGCCCAATCGCATCCTGATACACCGCAGCCCCCTCACCCAGCCCTTGTCGTCACCGAGCACCTCTACCGGCGCCGTCAAAAATTCGAACCGGATATCCTCCTCTTCTGCGTGGTGGACCTCCTCGGCCCTGGCCGGCATCTGTTCCCTCGCCCGCCTATAGACAATAATGCTCTGCTTTGCGCCCAATCGCTTGCTCGTCCGCACCGCGTCCATCGCCGTATTGCCGCCGCCGATTACGCATACCCGCCTGCCCCGTATAATCGGCGTATCCGACCTGGCATCGTACGCCTCCATCAGGTTCGACCGCGTAAGATACTCGTTCGCCGAATACACACCCTTGAAGTTCTCACCAGGTACGTTCATAAAGCTCGGCAGCCCCGCCCCCACCGCGATAAACACCGCATCGTACCCCTCCTCGCCCATAAGCTGCTCAATCGTAACCGTCCTGCCCACAATCACGTTCGTTTCAATCTTGACGCCTAACGATTTGACATTCTCAATCTCGTCGGCCACCACGCGGTTCGGCATACGAAATTCCGGTATCCCATAGACCAGCACCCCGCCCGGCTTGTGAAACGCCTCGAATACCGTAACGTCGTAGCCGGCCTTCGCAAGCTGCCCGGCACACGTAATCCCCGCAGGCCCCGACCCGATGCACGCCACCTTTTTGCCGTTTCTTTCAGCCGAAACTTTTGGACGGCCGCTGCGATGTTCCACCTCATAATCCGCTACGAAGCGTTCAAGCCAACCAATCGCAACCGGCGCATCGCTCTTGCACCGAACGCATCTGGCCTCGCACTGAGTCTCCTGAGGACATACCCGCCCCGTCACCCCGGGCAAATCATTGTCACGCCGAACAAGCGCAGCCGCACCCAGAAAGTCACCCTCCGCTATCAGCTTCACAAAACCCGGTATATCAATCCCGACAGGACATCCCTCAACGCACCTCGCCGTCTTGCATTGCAGACACCGCTGCGCCTCACGAACAGCCGCCCGCTCGCCAAGCCCTAAGTTCACCTCCTCAAAATCCCTGCTTCGCTCTTTGCCGTCCCGCTGCGGCATCTCCACTCGCGGTATCCCCATCCGCTCTTTCGCGCTCAGCTTCTTCTGTCTCTGTGGTGTTTTTTCCGATTCGCTCATCGTCGCCGTTCCGGTTCACTCATCCAACTTGCACTTATGCTCTTTATATCTTTCCAGCGTCTTCTGCTCATGGTCCCTGTAAGTCGTCAGGCGGTCCATCAGCTCGTCGAAATCGACATCGTGCCCGTCGAACTCAGGCCCGTCAACGCACGCAAATTTCCTCTCGCCCCCGACCGTCACTCGACAGCCACCGCACATCCCCGTCCCATCGACCATCACAGGGTTCAAACTCACTATAGTGCGTATATTCAACGGCTTCGTCACCTCCGCAACCGCCTTCATCATTATCACAGGCCCCGCACAATAAACCGCACCGACACTCCTCTCTCTCTCACCGACAAGCATCTTCAATGCATCAGTCACAAAACCCTTCATCCCCGCCGAGCCGTCGTCGGTCGTCACTATCTGCCGGTCGCTTACAGAACCCAGCAGCTCCTCTAATATCAACAGCTCCTTCGTCCGCGCACCTATAATGCTTATAACCTCATTGCCTATTCTTTTCAGCGCGACCGCCTGCGGGTACACCACCGCCGTGCCCAGGCCGCCTCCAATCACAACCGCCGTCCCGTACTTTTCGATATGGCTCGGCAAGCCCAAAGGCCCTGCAACGTCTGCAAAGCCCTGTCCCTTCTCGAGCCGCCTCATCTCAAGCGTGCTCTTGCCAACCGTCTGAACTATCAAGGTTATCGTCCCCCGCCCGGCATCCACATCCGCTATCGTCAGCGGTATCCGCTCGGAATGCCCGAACGCCCGCACTATCACGAACTGGCCGCACTTGCGTGATTTCGCTATCCTCGGCGCCCTGACCTCATACTGCGTCACGTCCGGCCCAAGCGCCTTCTTCTCAATAATCTCATACATTTATTTTCTCAGCCCTGTTATATTACATACTCAAACCGACCGTAGTTCAGTTTGAGTTACATACCCTGCTGTTCACACGGTAAAAAGGCCACATTATAAGCATATTACCCGCCCCGTAAAATCAAAATTGAAAGCCGGGACAATAACCGTTTCCCTGCTATACCTTCCCCCGGAATGGCAGGGCCATCTTACCTCCCCAGCGCCGCAAGGCAATCCGGACAGAACAAATGACCAGAGTCTATTCTCACCAAATCCGTCAGAGCAATATCATCCCGACCGCAGCAGTCGCACGTACCATTGCTCGCCCCGTGGGGGCTCGCCCCCGTCTCACGAATCTCTATCGGCGCATACCCCTTGTCGGCCTGTCCCGTTACTGCCGCCTCATCTGCCTCTGCCTTAATCCCAACGGCAGTCCGCTCTCTTTGATGAACCTGCTGACCTGATGTCAGCTCGCCCTGCTCCGCCTCGCCAATCCTCTCTTGCACTTCCGCTCCGCCGGCCCTTTGCTCTTTGATGCTTTCCCTAATTTCCAACATCGCCTCGGCATTAATCCGTGCGTTCTCCTCCGCCTGTATCCTCGCCTCCGTCTCCGCCTCAATCCTGCTCTTCATCTGCGCTGCCGACTCCGCCTGCACCGCCAGCTCCTTTTCCAGCTCGGTCATCTTCTCTGCGTATGCCTTCGCACTGTTCTGCGCCTGTTCTCTTGCCTTATGCTCAGTCCTTAACTGCCGCTCAAGTTCTCCTGCCTTCTCATTGACACTGTTCAACTGCTCCTCCGCCTGCACTCTCTCCTCGGCCTGCGTCCTTTCTTTCTCCTCCGCCTCGGCCCTGGCCTTCTCAAGCCGCTCCAATTTCTCCTCAACCTCAGCTAACCGCTCCGCGTATGCCTGAGCATTCGCCTGTACCTTCTTGCTTACCTCAATCTGGTACTCTAACTGCTCTTTTCTCTCGGCAATTGCCCCCGCCTGCTCCTCTGCCTGCCTCTGCGCCTCAGCCAAAGCCGCCGCCTGCCCATTTGCCTTCTCTTCTAATTCCGCCCGTACCTGCCTCTCAGTAGAAAGCTCCTTTTTCGTCTCACCCAGCACCTCTGCCAGACCACGCGCCTTCTCCTGAGCCGCCGCAACCTCCTCGGCCTGCGCCCTCTCTTTCTCCTCCGCCTCGGCCCTGGCCTTCTCAAGCCACTCTAATTTCTCCTCAACCTCAGCCAACCGCTCCGCGTATGCCTGAGCATTCGCCTGTACCTTCTTGCTTACCTCAATCTGGTACTCTAACTGCTCTTTTCTCTCGGCAATTGCCCCCGCCTGCTCCTCTGCCTGCCTCTGCGCCTCAACCAAAGCCGCCGCCTGCTCCTGCGCCCGCTGCTCCATCTCCGCCCGCTCACGCCTTTCAGCGGCAAGCTCGCTTTTCAACTCACTCAGCGACTCTTCCAGGGCACGCGCTCCGGCCCGTGCCGTTGCAACCTCCTCGCCGTAGGCCCGCGCCTTCTCTTCCAATTCCACTCGCATCTCACGCTCCATATTTTCTCGAGCTCGCACCTGGCGTGCGGCAACCGCCTCCGCCGCCGTCCTCGCCTCTCGCTCCGCCTCCGCAAGCGCCTCCGCTTTTGTCTTTTCCTCGGCCCGCTGTTGCTCCTTCTCTTGAAGACCAACCCTCGCCTGCTTTTCCTCCTCAGCCCGCTGTTCTGCCTCCACTCTTCGCTCCGCCGCCGCATCGACTTTGCTCTTTAACTCTGCCAGCGCCTCGGCCAACCGCCTTGACTCTTGTTGCGCCTCAGCCCTTGCCTTGGCCTCATCCGCCATCTGCGCCTCAATCTCTGCAAATCGCTCAGCCAGCAACTTGCCCTGTTCCTCCGCCTTTATCCGTGCCTCCATCTCACCTCTCAGCGTCTCGGCAAGCTCTCGGCTCGCCTGCTCAAACGCCTTCGATTTTTCCTCCAGCTCCGCCTTCGCCTCACGCTCCGCTTGCGCCTGCGCCCTTGCCGCGGCTTTCGCCCTTTCCTCCGACTCGACTCGTCCCTTCGCCTCAAGCTCCGCCCGCGACTCTGCCTTAGCCCTTTGCTGGGCCTCACTCTGCACCTGCATTTCAGTATTTGCCGCGGTTTCAATCTCCGCCCGGAGCTTTTCTTCCGCATTTGCCCGGGCCTGTTCCGCTATCTCTAACCTCTTCTCAACATCCTCCACCCTGCCGGCGTAACCGCCAAGCTGCTCTTCCACTTGAGCTTTTGCCTGTGTCGCCTCCGCCGTCTCCTGCTGTGCCTTGCTCAGCGTCTTGGCAAGTGACGCCGCCCGCTCCTCAGCCCTGGCTATTTGCTCGCCGTAGTGTCTCGCCTTCTCCTCCAATTCCGCCTTTACCTGCTGCTGCACTGCCTCTCTCAAACGGGCCTGCTCATTTGCCCTTTGCTCTGCCTGCGCCCTTGCCCTCGCCTCGGTCTCGGCCTGCGCCTGTGCCTTCACCCTCTGCTCTGCCTCCAATTGCACCTTCTGCTCCGCCCTGAGCCGTGCCTCCGTCTCCGATTTCAATCGCTCCTGCGCCTCAATCCTGCCCTGTATTGCCGCCTCACTCCTTTGCTTCATCTGGGCCGCCTGCTCGCCCTGCTTTGCTAACTCCGCCGCAAGTCCCTCTCTGTCGTCAATCGCCCCACTCAGCTTCTCCTCAAGCTCAGCCCCTGCCTGTCTCTGCGCCTCCAATTGGCCCCGAATCCGCTCAAGAGTCTCGGCATATTGTTCCGCCTTCTCATCCGATTCGCTCCGCAGCCGCCCCTCAATCTCCAACTGCTCCTGTGCACCACGCAATTGCTCGGCAAGCGACCGAGCGCTCTGCTGCGCCGTCGCAATCTGC
Source organism: uncultured Pirellulales bacterium (assembly GCA_964394625.1). Taxonomy (GTDB): domain Bacteria; phylum Planctomycetota; class Phycisphaerae; order Sedimentisphaerales; family Anaerobacaceae; genus JAUVYV01. Next base: position 6,444 of record CAYMYK010000005.1, on the reverse strand, counting down.
CGTCCGAACTGCTCGGCCTTTTGCTCGAGCTCGGCCCTGGCCTTCTCCTCCGTCTGCTCTCTCGCCTGTGCCTCTGTTCTAAGCCGCTGCTCCGTTTCTATCCTCGCCTTTGTCTCCGCTTGCAAAACCGCTTGTGCCTTCGCTCTTTCTTCCGCCGCCGTCACCACATTCTCCTCCGCTCGCCGCCGCGCATCGGTCGCTTCCGCAATTCGCTGCTGCAACTGCTCGGTCAACTTTGCTGCCGCCTCGGCCTGTTCGGCCGCCTCCCGCCTGACCTCTTCGTTCGCCTGCGCCTGTGCCTTCGCCCTTTGCTTGGCCTCGACTTTCGCAATCCGTTCCGCACGCGAATCCGTCGCCTGCCTGAGCCGGAGCTCAAGGGCCGCAATCCTCTCGCCCGCTTGCTTCGCCGTCCGCTCCGTCCTCGCACGCACCTCACTCTGGGCGTCCAGCTTATCTTCCAGCTCACTTTTACCCTGCACCAGCGCCTCTGTCTCCTTGTGTACCCTCGCAAGCTCTTCCGCCTGCTTTTTCGCCCGCTCCTGCGCCTGCCGGTTCGCCTCTGTCTGCGCCTGCAGCTTTTCTTGCGCCTCAGCCCGTCTCTTCTTCTCCGCACCAAGCCGCTCGGTCAACTGCGCAAGCTCCCTCTCGTACGACCTTACCTTCTCCTGCGCAGCCGCTATTTGCTCGCCGTAATGCCGGGCCTTCTGCTCTAATTCCGCACTCGTCTGCTTCTCAATTCGCGCCCGCTCCTGTGCCTCAGCCGTCGCCTTAGTCTCCGCCTCAGCCCGTGCCTTCTCAGCCGCATCTCTTATCGCCTCCGCCTCCGCCCGCCTCTGCGCCTCACGCTGGGCCTTGTCCTGTGACTTCTGTCTCGCCTCCGTCTCCTGACGTGCCTGCTGCCCCGCCATATTCTTCGCCTGCAGCGCCTCGCCTAAGTGCTGCTGCAATACCGCCTTCTCTTCCGTCGCCAGCTTAGCCCTCTGCTCCGCATCTGCCCGCACCCGCTCCTGCACTTGCCCGGCCGCTACCGCCGCCGCCTTCTCCCGACTCACCTCTCGAAGCTCCTCTTCCGCCTGCCCCCTCGCTGTCCTTTCTGCCGCAAGCTCCTGCCCCATCTTCGCCAACAATGCACTCTGCTGCTCCAGCTGCCTGCCTAATTCATCCGCCTTCTCTCCATAGCCCTTTGCCTGCCCCAGCGCCTCATTCTCAGCCGCTCGGGCGCCTTCTAATTCCTGCTCCGCCCGCCCGCGGGCCCCGATTTCGTCCTCAAGCGTCTTTCTAATCTGCGAAAGCTCTTCACCATACTCCCTGACCTTACCCTCTGCCTGCCCCCTTAATCCAACCTCGGCTTGCAGCCGCTCCTCTGCCTCCGTCCTCGCCTCGCTACTCGCTCTTGCCTTTTCCTCAGCCGTAGCAACCTGCTCACTGTAGCTCCGCGTTTTCTCCTCAAGCTCCGCCCGCATTCGCTGCTCGAACGCCTCTCTCAGACGCTCCTGCTCGTCAGCCCTGGCCTGTGCATCCGCCCTGGCCCGCTCAGCCGCCTCCGCCTTCGCCAGGGCCGTCGTCCGCTCCTGGCCTAAACGCTCCACCCTCTCCTCAACTCCCAACCTCGCTTCGGTTTCACTCTGCAGCCGCTGCTCAAGCTCCTGTCTGTTCTGCGCCTCCGTCCCAAGCTGCTCTGCCAATTCCGCTATTCTTTCCCCACTCTCCCGTACGTTTTGCTCGGCCTGCTCTCTCGCCAGCCGTTGCTCTTCGCTCTGCTGCTCGGCATCCTCTTTGCTTTGCGTTGCGTTGCTCAGCCGTTCCCGCTGCTCCGCTATTCGCTCACCGTATTCCATCGCCTTGCGCTCTAATTCTGCCTTGGCGCGTTGCTCGGCCTGCTCTGACGCCTCTACTTCCCGTCTTACTTGCTCCAATGCTTCAGCCCGGCCCTTCTCAGCCGCCTGTGCCAGTGCCTCGGCCTTTGCCCGTTTCTCAATCTCTCTCTCGGCCCTCTGCTCGGCGTCAATCCGCTCCCGCCTCTGCGCCTCTAACTTCTCCTCCGTCTGCGTTAATCTCTTCGCCTGCTCCTCGTTCAGCTCCTGCAATTGTTCTAATGACTCCCCGAGCTGCTCGAGTTGTCTCTGGGCCTTTACCCTTTCCTGCTGTTCGGTACCGGTCCTGTCCTCCGCCTTCAACCTTGCCTCAATCTCCTCGTTTATCTCCACCCGCAACTCCGCCGCCGCCCGCTCCTGTGCCTCGATACGCTTCTCCAATTCAGCCAGCGACTCTCCCAGCCGCCTCGCCTCCGCCTCCGCCTCTTCCCTCGCCTGACTCTCATCGCCTAATTGCTCCTCTATCGCTCCTCTCGCAGCACTTTCAAACTCGATCTTTTCTTTCGCCTTCTCAAGCTCCTCGGCGTATTCTTGAAGCTTACTCTCCGCCTCTGCCCTCGCCTGCTCCTCAGCCGCTAAATTGCTGCGGGCCTGCTCAATCTCCACACCAAGCGTCCTCGCCCTCTCCTGTGCCCTTGCTATCTGTTCTCCATACTCCCTCGCCCGTTGTTCTAATTCGCCTTTCGCCTTTTCGAGCGTTTGAGCCCGCTCTTGCGCCTCCACTTCGGCCCTGCGTTCGGCAATCTCCGCCCGCGTCTGCGCCTGCGCACGCCTTTCGAGCTCCGCCTGTGCCCGCTGCTCGGCGCGCATCCGCGCCTGCTCCTGGGCCTGCATGCTCTGCTCCAGGGCCGCCGTCGTCTCGCCTTGCGCCTCGAACTGTTCCCGAAGCCGCGCCAACTGCCCGCCGTAATCCTCCACCTTCTGCTCGGCCTGGACCCTCGCCTGACTTTCAACCCTTAATTTCTCTTCCGTCTCCGCCAGCGACTCACCGTACAGCCGCACCTTTTCCTTCAAGCTCGACTCGGCCTGCGCCCTCTCGAGACCCTCTCGCTGCGCCTTTTCCTCGGCGGCACTTCTGGCCGCCTGCTCGGCGGCAAGCATCTCTTCAAGCCCGGCCCGCGCACTTGTCTCGGCCGAGAGTTTCTCTTGCAGCTCCGCACGCGCCTTTTGCTGCTCTGCGAGCTTGCGCTGCGACTGCTCTATCGCCAGTTCGTATGCCCGGCTCTTTTCCGCAAGCCGGCCCTTCAGCTCCTTCTCAGTCCGCTCTCTCGCCAGCGCATCAGTCCTGGCCTTCTCGACAGCAACGTCCCGTGTCTTTGCCGCCGACTCGGCCCTCTGCTCCGCATCCGCCCGCGCCCTCGCCTCGTCATCAGCACTCTCATTCGCACGTGCTATCGCATCTTCGTACGCCTGCTGCCTCGCCTTTTCCTCCGCCCTTTCTTTCGCCCTCTCCTCAGCCCGAGCCGCCCTGGCCGCCCTCACCTGCTCTTTGGCCTTGCGCTTCGCCTCGGCCTTTCGCTCTCGCTGTTCCTTTGCTTTTCGCTTCGCCTCCGCCCTGGCCTTTGCCTTTACCTTCTTCGCATTGACACACGGAACCAGAGGATGGTGAGGCCAGTGCTTCTCACCGCATACCGGACAGGTCGGGACAAACCTCTGCCCGCCGGAACTCTCCTCTTGCATAACATTATTGCTGCCTGCTTTTCTCTTTGCGTCCATCCTGAACACTCATTCCGAATCAGAATCCGGGTTTAACCGTTATTCTCGGCGCTAAGAAGTGAAATCCGCCGAAGGCGGACTCCGCATCCGCTCTTTTAACATTTCTCCCATCCCTTTTCAAGCTCAAACATTTTATAGGACCCGCCTTGGGTACACTTCACGTTTGTAGGTAGATTTTTTAACTCATAAGGCCTATATCCGGCGTATCAATCCGAATATCAAAAAAAGGCAAACCAGGTCATCAGGCAACCAGGATGCAGGATATCGGCAGAACAGGGCATCAGGAAAATGACGAATGCCAAATACGGCGTCTCTAACCTGCTCTCCTGATAATCTGATGCCCGCCGCCTGATAACCTGTCACCCTGATAGCCGCTTTCGAGTTTCTGCAGAGTATTCGGCTTTTACCTACAAAAATGAAACGCACCCACCTGCCTTTTCACGCCGCCAAATCCCGCAGCCCTCTGCAAAACTGCCGATTGCCGATTTTGCTCAAAATTTTCGGTTTTTCAGTTGGAAACCGGCAACTTCACTTAAAATTTTTGGCATTTTGCCCTTGACAGGGCTGTGGGAATACTGTAATCTAAAATACATAAACCGCTCCTGTGCCTAATCGCAGGGTCGTGATTTGTGCAACAAGGGCAAATATGGCTATAATGCCTTTGTTCACAGGAACTTGTGTGGAGAGAGTGTTTGGGATATTAGTGAATCGGATTGCTTAGAACGGCAGGATTAACAAGTATAGGTATATCTGTCCCTTAGAGGAGAATCGAGGCGTTCTTGGCTAATTTGCCGGTCTCCGGCAGAAAGGAGGGTGAATTAGTGTATTGAAAGCTGGCTGTGTCGGGCAAGCACAGGTCTCTTGATATGTCTCTTTTGCCCATTTTCCTTTTTTGTGCATCGCCGTTTGTGACGGGCGCGCCACTGACGTCCTGATAAGTTTTTCAGGGTGCGGTCAAGGGCCCTCGCGGCTGTTATGAGCGGCGGGCAATGCAGGGATTTAATCCGTTGTTTTTATGAATTTTTGAGGAGGAGTTGTTATGTGTAAGAAAACATTTTTTATTTTGCCGGCGATTGTATTGCTTGTTCTTGCCGGCAGTGTATCGGCCCAGTTGAACTGGACCGACTGGTGCCCGGACAACAACGACTTTAACGAGCCGAACAACTGGGACCCGAACGACCAGGGGCCGCCCGGACCGGGTCAGGGTGGAATTACCATAACCGGGCGGCTGGGTGAGGGACGTTCCTGGCCCACGATGCAGGCAGACGTCAATACCACCGTTGACAGCTTCGGCATGAGCGGTCGGCGGACAGGGACGCCGGCTCTGCCGGTTGCGGACCCCTGTCTGGTGATGTGGGGACGGCTGACTGTAGAGCCGGGGCTTATTATAATAGGCAGCGGCTGGTCGACAACTGGCGGTGAGGACAGGGACAGGACCGGAACAGTCCATATGATGCCCGGCAGCTACTGGCGGACGCAGCGCGACCCGACAACAAGTACGGTTCACGGCGTGTGGAGCACGCAGATGGGCGGCCAGGGAACTGTTGTCATGGACGGCGGCGAGTGGGTAGCAGACGGCCTTACGCTGTCGTTTAATACCGGCGGCGGCGGCACCCTTCGAATCAACGACGGTGTTGTCCAGACGTATTTTCTGGAGATGATGAGAGGATGGGATCCGTGGGATCTCGCTTATTTCCCCGAGTATGACGATATCTATATGGAGGTATGCACAAGCAACCTGGATATTCGAAAGGGAAGTTTGATAATCGACGGCGACCGGCGGAACAATGAGATTCCGTATGAGAAGTACGTGCCGTATGAGCGGCCCGGATATATCGACCCCTATTATGACGGCAAAGAAGAGATAGGCATCCAGGGGTACATCGACCGCGGGTGGATAACCGCCTACGGAGACCCGTGCGACCCGTGCGACCCGGAGCACTGGTATCAGCCCGGCAACGACGATGTGAACAACTGGTGGATGTCGAAGTGGGCCGAGGTGATAGTGGAGTACGTTCCCGGCGGTGAGATGGTGGTTCCGGACGAGCCGAGCCAGACGGGCCATACCGTTGTTACGGCGTACCTGGGCGGTTACGGCGAGCCCTATGGTTTGTATCCGCGGCAGAACGCGACGGGCGTTCTGCCCACGGAAACACTAAGCTGGGGTCCGGGCGACTATGTCGGCACCGGCGGAGTGCCCGGCTCCAAAATAGGCAACGGCCATCACGTGTTCATCGGCACTTACGAAGAGCAGTCAGGGAACATGAACGGCTGGAACCTGCAGTATCCGGTCGGGACATTTTACGGACATATAGTCGGCGCCCAGGATGCCAACACGTTCAGCGTAGCAGATTGTAATGAGCTTGGCAACACTCTTAAGCTTGACACGCATTATGTCTGGACGGTTATCGAGGCCAATGACACCAACGGCCTTCCCTACGGCGGAGGTATGCTGAACATCTCGTGGTGGAAGGCGCCGGTTCACCACTTCTGGACGGTCGGCGGCAAGGCCAGTAATCCCAATCCGAAGGACGGCGGCGTAGCCGGCATCAAGCTTGGCGCACCTTTGAACTACGAGCTTACGTGGGACCGCGGTTATTACGCGGCCTCGACGGATGGCCACGTGGTGTACTTCGGAACGAACTTCGAGGATGTTTGCGACGCCACAGGCGGTACGCCCCAGACACCCCAAAGCTACGCGGCTACGGGTCTGGAGCTTGGCAAGGAATACTTCTGGCGTGTCGATGAGGTCAATACCGCAGGGCCCGACCCGTACATCTGGCCGGGCGATACCTGGAGCTTTACGGTAGGCGACTATCGTGTGATAGATGACTTCGATTACGCAAGCATCGAC
>CAYMYK010000004.1:0-49245 GCA_964394625.1 uncultured Pirellulales bacterium | reverse complement strand
AAAAACTTAAATTAATCCTTATTGCCTGGCTCCCAATATTCGCATGGATGATTTATACTTACTCACACGGTGGGGGATATGCGAATGCTTTTAAATGGATGAATCCGTATAATCATTCATTAGGTCGGATCAATTGCTGGGGAATATTGCAGCGAATATTCGCGAATGGGATAAACACACCTTTAATCTTGATTGAGATTTTCAATTATGTTCTTGCCTCGATATTGGTATTCTTCATATTTGTAGGAATCGGTCAAATGTGGCATGATAAGAAATATCGGATGCTGTTATGGTATGCGGTAATATTTTTAGGTGCGACATGGTTATTGCCTTCGGTATGGTTAGCCGGGCGCTATTATCTTCCACTATTGCCTGTCTTTTGCATTTTCGCAGTTAAGGGAATTCAGACGCAGAGGCGGAATATTCGGGAGAAGTTAATCCTGGTGTTTGTTGTTGTAAGTTTGATTGGTATATTCGCGCAAGTAAAACAGACTTGGCAGAAGAATATCGCCTATATTAAGAATCAAGAATATCCGAAGAGACGAGAATATATGTACTTTGATTTATATCAAAAGGCTTTTAGAGAAGGGAAGATTGATCCGGATAGAGAATATAAAGTCAGAAAACCAGAAATATTTTTATGGATAAAAAATGAGTCATCCGGACCAGAGAAGAATGAAAGATAAAGAAAAAAATTATGAACATACAGCACTTGCGACTTTCCTTTACTACGTAAGTTGTTATAAATTAGACACTTAGTAAACGTAAGTATATTTGACATATTTCGCAAAATCGCGCAAAGCCTTGATATTAAAGGATTGTAGCTAATAATATATTTTACATATCTTTACACAATTCAACATCTCTTTACATATTTATATTTTCGAGTAAAATTGGCAAAAAGAAAAAAATAAAGTGCTTGCAAATAAAGGATTTGCTGAGGTACGTTTTGACAAAGTGGAACAGAACTTGTACTATATATTAATAGTTCATTGATAAGTACATAGAAGGATAAAGAAAATAAAAGTAAGAAGTTAAACTTAAAACTAAACGGAGGGAAAGATGAAAAAAATAATAAAAGATATGGATGAAGAAGAAAGAGCAGAATGGTTATCCGACAATGATTTGAACTCTATCGCTTATGAACTTTTTGATTATATAAAATAAAACCTTTAACAAACCCAGATGAATTGAAAGATTGTGCATTTTATAACAAAAACTATACAGGCAAAGCATACAAAAAGGAGAAATAATGGAAATCGATATTGACAGAGTATATAAAACAAGAGAAGTCGCGCAGAGACTTGAAGTTTCAAATGCGATCGTGAGATACAGAATCAGAACAGGAAGATTAAAAGCGAGAAACGTAAATCCGGAAGGCGAAAAACCTCAATGGCGTGTACGAGGTGAAGACATCATTAGATATGAAAAAACTTTCGGCAAAGGATAAAAGTGTTTTTCAAAGAGAGCCCGTCAGAAATGGCGGGCTTTTTTATTTAATAAATTATAAAGAATAAAACTTATGGCAGTAAGACCACAACCTAAGAAAAATTCCCCTTTATCGAATCCATCCCTGCAAGCTCCTTTTAAGTCGGGGGCGGATTGAAAGTTCACACTCTCAATATTCACACAATTATTTGAAGGTCTGACTATTCCGTAAATATCTGGTTTTAAATCTGTAATAATTATATCTAAACTAAAAGGCTTTTGATAAATAAACTGTTCTAAGCGGTAAGGCTCCCTATCTTCAAACCGACCCCATGAAGAAAAACAATTATCTTCCCACTCGAAATCAATCCAATCCCCATGTTTTGTCCCGGTAGTCATAATCTTAATCGTATCCGGTTTAATTTTAATTTCAGCCTGAGCTAAGATAACCCCTTCGAGCGAATCAGTTATCTCTGCTTTTTTAACAATAGCGAGAGAGTCTTTTTTGAATCGTTCAATCATCTCAGATTTGAGGTTGTGTTCCCGGCGTTCAGCGGCTTTCAAATCCTGTTTTATATTCCAATAGAATTTGAATGCGACAAATACCATGATAAGATAGACCGGAATCTTCCAATTACGTTTAATTAAAACTAAAAGTAATTTAAGCTTCAACATAATTTTTAGCTCCTTTGGCGATTGCCAATCCCATGTCATGGGGATAATCAAAGTAGGAAATTACATTTCTATCTATTGCATTAGTCAAATATGTGCATTCGACAATAATCGAAGGCTTCCAAATTTTTGCAGTAAAAGCAAAGAACCCTTTTGATTTATCATATCTGTAATATCCCGGGAAAATGCCTCTTATTTCAAAACCTTCTCCTTTGATAGCATCAAGCATAATTTGTGCAGCCTTCTTTCCTTTTTTACTATTAGGATGATATATAACTTCTGTTCCCCTAAATTTCTCACTCTTATTTGCATTGTGGTGAATCTCTATACTCAATTCAGCATTTTTACTATTTATAAAAGGAATCTTTTCTCGGATAAGATGTCCATGAAAATCTTCTATTTTATATCCCCATTTGTAAAGGTACTCTATCGCGTAAGGAAGGATTTTCAGATTTTCGCAGAACTCAATAAGATGAGTACTTTTATCTTTGTACTCAAAGCCCATATCTTCAGGCGTGTTATGCCCTTCTGCAATTGCTATTGTCTTCGTAAATAACCTCCGTCTTTTTTCCTTCTTCGTAAATTCTACCTAAGATTTCAATTACCATTTTTGCTTTTAATCGCATTAGCTATTCCAACACCTGTTGCTATGCCAGCGATAGCGTAACACACTTCAGGGCTTGCATGACCGGTAATTGCAACAATCAAAATAGCCACTATTGCAGATTCACCTAAAATAAACTTACGTAATCCTGTCAACATAATTACCTCCTTTGTAAAGCTCTATCAAGTTTTTTGTCGATATTATCAACTTTATCTCTCACATATTCAATATCCTTTTGCATTCCAATAGTAGCCTTCTCGTCTTCTGTTTTATATTCTTCCAATTTTATGACTCTTGTTTCATGGCGTTCTACATTATTAATAAGAAGAGCCCCCTTAGCTATTATCGCTATGACTGTACCACCGATTAAAAATACCCATATCCATATTAAATTGCCATTTCTCCAAAAACTTTTTTTCTTGCTCACATTTTACCTCCTATATATACTTGTCAAATAAATCGTGTCCATGTTCGGTTTAACAACCCTACCAGCAAAGAGTATTAACCCTTCATTGACAAATGCAATGCCCTGCGTGCAAAACCTGTTCGGTTGTTCCCATTGTCTTATCTCAATCAAGCTATCTAATTCTTTGTTATATCTATACTCAAATAATTTTTGAGGGTTTCCGCCTTTGTGCACATTCAAGAAAAGTCTATCCCCACTAAACGCTATTCCATTATATCCATGCCCTTTTACAGTAGATACAGGATAAGCCTTTACCACATTCCAATTATAATTATACTTGAAAACCGCATCAATCTTATCATCACAAGTCCAGAAATAATGATCGTAATAATCCACGCCTTCAAGAACTTTTTGCCTCTCTAATTCCTTAGAGCAAGACAAGGGTTTTAGATTAAGGTCAAAAATTTTAATCTTATTATGATTCGACCCACCATAATTATTCATCGTTACATAAAGGCGGCGATTAATAACATTCATATCTGCAAACTCTTTCATGGATTCACCACCGGGGAAATCATCCTGGATAAACGAATCTACCTTCTCTCCAAAAGCATTCCATTTATATATCGCCTTTCTCCACTTCCCCTGTGAATCAATATGCGTAGAAGTATAGACATGATTCCTGAAATAAGCCACACCTTGACTGGATTGATTTATCCCAATTGGAAATAATGTAGAAGCCCCCGCCATCATAACAACGAGGAATCCAAAGGATATAATACCTTTAGGGATGAATTTCTCCATTTAAATATTCCAAGTACAATTCCACATTTCGATTATCTTTTGCATATCATCCACCTAATCATAAGGTCGCCTATATTTAACGACCCAAATTTTAATAGTTCGTAATTCGGTTGTCCTTGCTCGTAACCCAATAAAAAACTTAAACTTATTCATTGGGTTAAAAGTCCGATATAGTTTATGTGTATTCCCCGTATTCGGGATGACTACTGACCATTCATTTATTGGCAAATCATTTTCCACATACCAAGCAACAATTAAATTTTCAGCACCTTTTATATAAACTTTAAAATCTGTCTTATTACCAAAAGGTATTCCAGAAGTTATTAACGAATCTCCTTGTTCTGCGTCCCATTCACAAGATAAAGAATATATTATGGGACTTAAACAATTCACTGCATTAAAATAATCTCCCGAAAGAGTATCCCCATTTATTAAGTCTGGTTCTAAAAAATCTATATTTACACAGATAGCTAACAATATCAAAAACAACATTTATCCTCCTCTACCATTGTCTTATATAAAATTTATGCGCTAAAATTTGCCAATCAACAGATGTTGCAGAATTCACATCAACAATTATTTGGTCAAAACCAGTGCTTTTAATGAAAGATTCGTGTGTGTTATATTTTTCTCCGAGAGGAATAATATATACAGTATCGCCATTTCCTCTATCTCCAATAATAGTATCATTAACAGCATCCCTGATTACGACATACCCAGAAGCGCAGCTATCATTATCCCATAAGAAAGCCTGATATATGAGGGTACAAGTTCTTTGCCATATCAAAGTATCTGTATTATCTGGAGTACCATCCCAAGACCAAGTTACGCCTATTTTCACGGAATCCAATATAAAAGAATCTCCGTATGCTGCATTAAAAGTATACGGATAAACATTGTATTGTTCATTATATGTCCCGTCAGTAGCATTACTTGTAAGGTCATAACTTGGATTATTGCTGTTCATCCATGCTATAAATGTATGTTGTTTAGTTCCCAAAAACGTTACAGTCGAATCGAAAACCACATCATCGGTGAAGGTATCTATGTCGGCGGAAGTCGCAGTAATAGACACCCAAGAAGAATCGGGTAGTTGAGTAGTATCGAGATAAGCCCCTAAACTATCTCGCAAAGCATTAGTAATCGTAGTATCTGCGTAAGCTCCGAGAGTATCTGCTTTTAGCTTTGCGATTAGAGCTGAATCCAAAACCCCATACTCTCCACGAAATATTTTAGCCCACAGGGAATCGGAAAACTCCCCGTAAGATATCCAGATACCATCTTTATTAATCAGGGCAATCGTATCCAATGTCGAATCGGAATGTATTCTCGAAGTCCAGAGAATAAAAGTGCTGTCTCTCATCTCGTAGAACTTGCCGCCGTTCAATACCTTTCCGGTCGCACCCAATAGCAATAAAAGCGGCAACAACAATAATAGAATCAAAAATGCTTTTTTCATTTAACCTCCTTTTACCAATAACTGAACTTTGACATCATCGTGAGTCCAGCCAGTAATTCTTGAAATATCAAAACCAGTAGTAGTCACATTCTCAATAAACACTCCCGGAGCATCCATGTTTACCCGGGCAATTTCTACCGAGGGATGAGGTATCAATGCAGGCAAAGCAATGTTTGAACCTAAATTATACAATGTCCAATCAAGATACAGGTCTGAAAAGTTTACTGTATTTCCATCCGTATTGACAATAAATTCTTTTGTTAAAAATTCAAAATTCCCTAAATCAAGATTCTCTCCTTCGTCTTTTTTAGCCCCGCTGTAATACAAATCAAAAAATCTTTGAGCCAGATAACCGCCGTCTATATCATCAATAGGATTAATCTCAATAATATAATTACCCCCACCCATATCATGCACATATCCAGCCCTGACATAATGAGTGTTATCATCTGCCGGGAATAGAGTTGGATTTAATCCCGCCCCATCTTCAAGGCAGAAGTGATCATATTTTGAATAACATCTTAAAGTCATTTTTCACCTCAACTTATTGAATCAATTCGTTCTTCGCCTACAAATTCCAATGTAGTAATCTTAACAAGATTTCTTGTGCCATCTGGTCTTTCTGGACTTCTGCCGCCTGCCAGGAGAACCCAGTATGTATAAGCCGGCTGGTCCTGCCAGGGAGTTACTTTTATTTTTTCTGTCCAGCCTCTCACTTGGTTAAAGAAAGTCGCCCATCCCGCTGAAGTAATACTATCGACAACTCTGACCGGTATCTGTATCCTGACATTGTATCCCGCGACTATTTTCTTCCTGTCTCCATTATCCATAACATCGATTCCTTCCGTGTCGAAATCTTCCGGGTCCTGTATCTGTGCCAGTCCCGCCTGGTCTTTTCCGGTTAACTCATAAGCGTGCTGTTCCACCTCGGCATTATTGCATAATTGTATTTTCGCATATCCGGTTCCGTAAACCATCTTTTAACTTCCCATCGAAGCGAAATAGTGAGGTCGGAATCTAACTTTCTTAAACGGATAACTATCCACTCCAACCATCCTTATTCTTGTAAGTTTTGTTTTATCGTCATAGCTTATACCCATCATTACGCAATCGACCTGCTCATCTGGAGTCCCGTCGTACAAATATTTTTTCCATTGAATTAAATCGAATTCTTCCAGTTCGATTAAGAAAAACCCATCCACCTCTACTTCAGTACGTATTGCCATGAACCAATCACCATTGATTTTCGCCAATAATGGTCCGTTAATAGGCATTGCGAACCGATTTTCCAGTTTAAGGACTTCCCCCTCTTCAGCATTGAAAGAATCGGGATATCTATATTCATATTGAGGATAAAGAGGATTCTTGATTTCTACTCCGACATAAGGTTTTGTCTTGCTTTCTATCCAATTACTTTTATAGAGATTATTATCTAATTCAGATATATCACAATAAGTCCCCTCGCTCACAAATCTTGCTGTATCTCTTTCCATTCTTTTCCAGACACAGTTGAAGCCACTTGCAAGTTCATTAAGGGCCTGCCGTACATTCATACCTGTAAAATCGGCTACCTGGATAATAGCGTCAGTTATATTGGTACATACGAAAAATTTAGCGATTGATAAACTCCCCATTTCGGCAACCCCAAAATAACATTCATCATTTACAAGATAACAAACAGGATGCGGAGAATAAGTAAATCCGTTAAATCCAATCCCGAGATTTTCGATTGTAGGATTATCCGTTCCTGTTCCCCATTGTAATTCGACTAAATTCTGAGCTTTCCCGGACCCATCCATTTCAAAAGCACTCGGCTTTAATATATTAGGTAGAAATGCGGCATGATCCAGAAAATAATCCACAGGGTCGGTATTTATGCTTGTACTTCCTGGACCTGCTGCAATTGCCTTGAGAACATATTGTTTATCACTTGCCATTTTGGAAGTAATGAGATAAAATTTTCTGTGTGAAGCGTCTGCCCTTATCGCTCTGACAGTATTTATTGTTGTCTCAGTGCAGTAAGTCAATGCTTCCTCTACATCACCACTACCAGTTTCCACTCTTTCGATATATCCGCCTAAATTATTAGCCATTAAAAACCAGCAATGATAATCGCTACCGGTAGGAGTACCGTTCCAATATCTATGATAAACCACATTGGGAGCAACCCAACAGTCAGTAGCTGTTGCTGCACCGTATATTTCCGTAGTTCCAGCAAGAGAAGAAGGATCATCATCTATATCCACAAAAGAAACATAAAAACTTCTTGTAGAAGTACCCAAAATATTATGCAACCAATATTGGACCCAATAAAAACCATTTCTGTCTTCAACTTCACCTGTATCTCTTGTATAATTCATCAATTCAACAGAAGTTCCAGCAATACTCGTAACTGTATCATTAGTACTTGTTTTTTTTAAAAATGCTTCATTCCAAGTATCATCAATAGTGCCGTCATTTTCTATTTCCATTATTCCTTCTAAATCACCCCATCCATTTTCGCCAGCTTCTTTAGTTCCGGATGTGCAAACCACAAGAGCATTGCCATTCGGAAGGCGCAAAATTTTTTCTACTCGTGTAGCACTTGCAAATGTATCGGTTACAACAAGAAGTAAACTCCCGGATATCTTAATGGCAGCGGTTGGATCATAAGAAACCCTCCAAACATAAGTTCCTAAAGCAATTAAAATGCTATTGGAATCGGGAGGATTATCTTCGACACAGCAATTAATATCAGCACTTAATATTTCACTTTCATGGATATAATTAAACTGCCATGTAATTGATAAAAGAGCAGAAATATCAATATTTATTTCCCTATTATCGTCCGGTATTTCAAAATTCGTGACATCTAATAAAAGATTTACTAATTCGGAAAGTGTCTTACTTTCATACCAGAAGCCCACGGCTCCCCCATCTATTGTAGAACTTACAACCAGGACATCTTCAGCGTCCTTTTTAGGCAACAAATCAATATCATCTATTGTCAGGGTTATTATCTGACCTGAGGATCCCACCAGACTGTACGTATCTGCTTCACGGAATAAAAATTCCTCTCCGCCTTCGTAACTCAATCCGAATTCTTCAATAGTATTATCATCTTCAATAATGGTTTTATAAGTATAATTGAGATTTTTCGCCCCAGTGGTACCACCTGTCAAGCTTATAAATTCAACTCCCGTAACAAAGCGGAAATATACACCGTTAGCATTATGCACCAGTTCAGCATTATGATGTTCAAATTCCTTTTCCCATGTCTGAGCGGTCAGAGCAAGAGTGTTACGCCCGAATCTGCTAACGCGCTGTATATCTACCATACCATCAAAAAGAACTATATCCTGCTGTTCGTGCAAATATGAAAACAATCCAGAATTAACGAACATGGCATAGCCTGCCAGAATTTCTTCTCCCATTAAAATTGCACCACAATTACCTTCATCATCTTCATTTCGCTGGTCTATAAGAGTTATGTCTTCACCATCGAAAGTAAACAAACCTATCCCAATCCCACCAAAAGCCACACCTATATAATCTCCATATATATCTACATCTCTTGCGTTTCCACCTAAAAAATAATTATCTTTTTTTGTAAGAGTTTCTGTTTCTTTAGTCCATGTATAAGCGATAAGTCCATGTTCTTCTCCCAATGTATCATTTGCTACAAATACATTGCCATTGTTATCGCCTTTGACTTTTTCGTAAGAACAATCCCCAGGATCATCATGCGCAACCTGTGTAAAAGTCGAACCATCGAAAGTATAAACATAAATTCCATTAGCGTCATCTGCTAAAAATACATAACCATCCTCATCGACCCACACTCCCAAAGCATGGCTCCCGGGGTCAATTCTCCCAAGCTCCGTAAAAGTCGAACCGTCAAAAGTACATGCGTATAAACCTTTATCTGAATCAGCTATAAAGAAAATATCTCTGTCTTCATCATAGTCTATATCCTTAACTGCACCAGAAGTAGATTTATAACCGACTTGTGTAAAAACATTATCTATAAAAGTATATGCTCTAAGCCCATGAATTCCATGGCACCCGAAAATAAACTCGCCATATGTCCTGACCCTCCAACCTCTATAACTTGGCAAATTCTTAAACGTGATTTGCGTAAATGTAGAACCGCTCTTAGTAAACGCTCTTAAGCCGCTTTTAGCATTATCCGCGCTGTAATCTATAGCAATAATATAATTACCAAAACGACATATCCCTCTAATCTCACCTACTTCATCATCATAATAACCATAACTTGAAAGCTCCACAGGCAAATCTTCAAAATTAAGTAAAATTTTTAAGCCGAATTTACGGTTAGACTGTTCTATAATATCATTCAAATATTTATCGGGATCATGGAATTTTAAGGTTGCTTCACCGACAACAAATTTATTCAATTCCTGTTTGACATTTTTATCGATTAGAGGTAATCCGCCTTTCAAATAAGTACTTATATCATATTCATTTAATAATGTACCGTCTAATTTATGTTCTGATAATATTATTGTTTTTACAACGTGCGGGGGGATCGATTGCAATCTTGCATTTATAAAATTATTAGTTACTCTTTTCATCTCTGGTTATTCCTTAACATTGCTGGCTGTATGCCAGCACGGAAAAATTCATCCATCGCATCCGGATTGGCTCTAACTAAAGCTCTGACTTGGTCATTCGCATCTATTTTCACCCCATGTATTTCGACTTTAACCATTTGAGGCATTTTATCCCAGGGAATAACTGCGGTATCCCCACTTGAAGTTCTAAAAGCAGTTTCAGGGCGTTTAGGATTCTCATTATACATCGCCATATTCAAAACAGGCATACCTTTAGGAATTACTCCGCCTTCCTGAAAACCGAAGACTTGCATAATACCCCCTAAAAGACTTCCCCCTATTCCCATTTTAGAAAGAACTCTTAAGCGTATTTGCTGTCCAACAATCTTTTTTAATATAGCAAAAGCATTCATACCCTCTTTAGTAAACGTTCCGAGTAATTCTCCAACTTGCTCTGCCGCCTGTTCTGCGGTTATTCCTATTTCTTGTTGATTTTTCTTATACTGCACCGCCCATTCGTGCATTTCTTGTTGAAGTTTAGCCCTTTCGGAAAACATTTCTGCTTCTTCATTCCAAGCTTCCTGTTCGAGTCTCCTTTTTTCTTCTAAATCTTTTGTGTTATCAGATTTTGCCAATATTTCATTAATTTTTTTTCTTTTTTCTTCTAAAGCTATTTCGGCTTCTACGGCTTTTTTCAATTCTGCAACTTGTTTTTTAGTTCTTTCTGCGAGATTATCTGTTGCTTCTTTAGCTTTCTTCTTTTTCTCTGTATCTTCATTTTGAAGCACAATAGATTCAACTAAACTCCCGTCTTTCGCCGCAATTTGGTCTTTTAAATATTTAACGCCTTTTGCGTATTGTTCCGCGGAAATTTCTCCAGCATCAAATTGTTTTTTTAATCCCTGTATTTCAATTTTCATCTCTGCGATTGTAGTGTTGACGGAAGCGATCCCCAATCCTTTACCTAAAACCTCTCCGAACTTATTAAACCAGGTTACTGCTTTCGTTAGAGCCTCAACGATTTCAACAATACCAGTAGCCAATCCTGAAAAAGCTTCAATTGTTTCCGGATCTTGCAGAAGAACAATAATAGCCTCAAGGGATGGCATTAATCTTTCTCCGAGTTCTATTCCCATGTTTTTAAACTGTACCCGGAGTCTTTCTAATCTTCTTCCATAAGATTCTTCCATTTCCTCGAATGCTATTTGAGCCGCGCCCGTATCTTTAGCCATAATTTCTAAAGCATTTGAGAATTGCTCTGAGGCATTTGTAGTTAACGGCAAGATAGCTTTAACAGCTCTAATACTAGGGAATAATTTTACTAATGCTTCTTGTGAGCCTCCGGTTTTTTCCTTTAAATCTTTAAGAAATCCAGCGAGGCCTTTTGTCTGTATTGCCTGAGCACTAAATTCAATACCCAAAGCTTTTGAGGTTTTTTGGGCTTCTTCTGATGGCTTAATAATAGCCATTAACATTTGATTAAGACCTGTGACTGCTTCATCCGTACTTATACCTACTACCGTTAAAGCGGAAAGAGCGGAGCCTACTTCTTCAAAACTTACTCCAGCTTGCGCGGCGGAAGTGGCTACCCTGCCTATGGCCGGGGCTAATTCTCCAATCGTGGTTTTCCCGAGTTTAACGGTCGTAAAGAAAGTATCGGTAATATCGTTTACATGCTCCGCTGAGAGTCCCCAGGCGTTCATTACGGTTGTAAGGGCATCTACACTAATTGTTTGGTCTGCAATACCCCCTATGGCCATTTTTACACCAGCCTCGAGGGTCTTCATGGCATCTTCGCCTCTTTGACCGGCTGAAATAACCTGATAGAGGGCTTTTGTCATTTGTGACGCGTCTTTTCCTAATTCTTCACTAAGGTCTATTACGGATTGTTTAAGATCGTTAAATCCCTCTTTGTTGAGATTTATTAAGGTATTGACTTCGCGCATATTTCTATCGAAGTCGACAGCGAGTTTAATTGAAGCAATCGCTATGGCCGCAATAGCCATTTCAGCGCGTTTCGCCCAAGATGCAAGTTGTTGCAGCTGTTTAGAATTCTTCTGCTGCCAGCTTGCGAATTTCTGAGAGGATTGGTTTAAATCTTGCTGTAATTTGTTGAGCTTTACTCTTAGTTCACCGTATATCTCGCCAATTTTAGCAGAAGGCATTAATATCTTCCTCTCTTTTTATCTATTCTAAACATTCCTTTAATTATTTTTTCCTCTCCTTCCGGGGTTATATCCGCATAGGTTTCTCTACCTTCCATTATCCTGGTCCTTCTTGCAAGGGCATCATTGATTAAGAAGAATTTGTCCCATTCGAGATTATCTAACTCTTTCGGACTAATTCCTCTTTCAGCGTAGGAGATGTAGGTGTCTCCTTCTGTGAAAACATAAGGACTGCATCTATCACGTCTGGCAACCCCTGCAATAATACGGTAAAAAAACCTTTATTCACCTTCATAATCTCAGGTAAATATTTCATTGTTTCCTCTGGGGGAACAGTTTCTTTTTCCTTATCGCTTAGTCTTAATCCAGCAGGGATTACAACGGAAGCGAAATTGGCTATTGCTTTAAGACTGCCAAAAAGAGAAAGCCCTTCAATGCTTTCGTTGACTAATTCCTCAGCTGTCTTTTCTGAGATTTTAGAGGAGGAAAACAACGCCTGTAAAAATTTGGCAAAAGCCTCCGCGACATCTGCCATTTCCTTATAACGAAATTTATATATTTGTCTATCCATTATGTGGTAAACCTCCAATAACCGGCTTCGTAATCAGCAGCAGCAGCATTCCAGACTGATTCTATTCTAACGGAATATTCGGTTATGCTATCCATACGATGTTCGACTGCTGGACTTGCTACGACATAACCCGTTGGGAAATGTATTGTAAAGACTTTTCCGTTACGAAGATTCTTTGTGTATGTATATTCCGCTTTCGTATCCGCCGCGCTGTCATCAAAGTTAAATTGACGCGTCGCGACAGTCGTATAAGTACCTGCCTGAATGTAAATCGGAACCCCGTCGATACTTGAAGGGTCCGCTTCCATTACAAGTATATTACCATCGGTTTCCCCGAATTCTAAATCCGTGCCTATCGCCAGGTCGGAAGCTCCCGCGTTTGGCGTAGTAGCAAAAAGAACTCCGGCATAAGGACCACCATAAGCCTGTCCTAAAGCATCTAAGAGTTTAATTGCCTGAGCCTTATAAACCGTTATTCCGACATCTGTTGGCAAATTAGGGGTAGCCGCACCTGTTACCGCTGCGGTTATACCCAACCATTTCTGAAATAAATCCCAGGAATGGTCGTCAAAAGTAAACTCTGCAAAGATACCGCCATAGTATTCAAGTACTCCTTGAGTTATATTATTAGTCGGATCTTTGACAGGGTATTTATCGTCGAGTGCTCCATAATTAACCAATCGGATATTACCCGGATTAAAAGGATCCCCCGCGTCTCCTCTATCGATAGATAATGTACCTGTTCTTATTTCTATGTTTTCAAAATTTCCACCCATATTATTTGCCTCCTATTTTAACTTTTTTTATTTCTTTTTGTATTTTCCCGTATTCCTTTTTCAGTTTTTCGATTTTCTCCAAAATCGTCTGTCGTTCTTGCTGTAAATCTTCCAATGTTTTCTGCTTGGGTTGTTTATCTTTTTCTCCCATATAGCCTCCTATCGTAAATGTTCCATTACTGGTATTATCAATGGCAATTCAAAACCTCTTATTATCCCTTTGTCTGGTTGCTCTGTCATGCTACGTAGATATAAAGTCGTACCGAAAGACACTTTTATAGCCTTATCATTAAGATTTAAAGGTGCAGCCACCAATGCCTTTTTAATTGTTTTTTCCCAGTCGAATATACCGGGAATAGACACGGTCCCGGTAATATGTTTTTGTTTTTCATATATGCGGAAGAAAAACCATAAAAGCAGATTAAGATTAGTTAAGCCCCATGATGAGCTTACTCCCCAATATTCATCTTCAACAATAGATGCTTCATCAGGTTCGAGCATACCGCAGGGAAAGCCTGCATCCGGTATCGTATCGGGCGGGATAAATCCTTCATGGCATTTCTGCACATCAGGCATGGCTTCTATACGTGTAACTATTTCAGACCAGACTATCTCTTTCTCTACATCAGTAGTACTCATTAGTTTGCCACCTTGTTTTTAATTTCCACGAAAAACTCAGTACCGAATATACTGGCTATCTTTTTAGAAGATTCCTCTATCGAAGGCATTATATAAGGACGTTTAGGTATAGTTACTTTCTTGGCAAAGACTTCTTTCCCTTTGACGAAAAAATGTAAATATTTAAAATTCTTAGGTCTTATTACTCCACCCAATTCATGTATACGCGCGTATTTAAGATTTGAACCTACCATCCCGACAACATCCTGCCCTTCAATTCTTTGAGCAGAGGAAATAGACCCTGCGAGCCTACCTGTTCTGCGGTTTAGTACCTGCCCGGATAATTTATTCTTAACGATATACCCGCGCACGTATTCGGTTGCCCTGCGCATAGCCTGAAGACCGATAGGATGACTTTCTCTTTTTATCCTGTTTATATTTCTGTCGAATTTCCTAAAATCCCATTTTAAATCTATCATATACTAATCCTTCGATACTTCTTTAACCCATCCTCAATCTCTTTCTGGGAAAAGATAGAACCTGTGCCTTCGTCTTCGATCGCAATACGTGATTTCTGGTAAGTGTTAGCTATTATCTTCATCAAAGTAAATTTCAAGTCAACTGGTAGCATTCCGGCGGTATAACCATGCGTGTATTTCACTTCAATAAGTTTTTTCTGTGCCTGAAACCAACCTGCGTGAAGTTGTATCATTCCGTTTTCGTACCAGACATATTCGTCTGTATCTAACGTAGTTTCATAAGTACCATCACAATCATCATCGGTTTTTACATGCGCGATTGCGGTCACAAGACCATTATTTAGGATTATCGTGTTAGTTCTATCCCCGTCGTGGTATTCAGTTGTTCCCGTCTGTTCTAAAGATTGATGTATGCGGTTATTGGCGACATTGAGTTCCTCTGCATCGATAATATTCTGCAATAAAACATCATCGTAATCCTCGGTCATATGAATAAAGGCTTTAAAATCCGCTAATACAATCAGGCTCATTTCGTATGCTTAGATATCATCTGTTTTGTTTTTTTCTTGGAAGAAGTCACTTCCTTATATTCGCCTTTACCGATTGTCTTTAAAAATTCCTCTTCGACATCTACCTTAGTATCTGCTTCTACCCGGACATTTAAGCCAGAGGAATATTTCACTAATGTTGGATTCTTAAATTTAACTGATTTCATATTCACTCCTTTTAAGATGGTAGGGCGAGGTATTCCCTCGCCATGCCATCCCATTTAAGTTATTCGTCGCTAATCAAGTTCTTTATTCGCCCTACAACCCAGACTTTAACTTGTGTGCTGTCATTTGTCTTATTGAAAACTCTTAATTTCGCCCAATGGTATAGCTTCCAATTATCGTATAAATCGAGCGGATAATATGTTAAAAGAGTCCCAAGATTAGTAGCCCCGGCAGTTAAAGTATAAGGCACAGTCCATCGGGAACGGTCAAAAGAGTATAAAAGTTCGGCTCCGACAGTATCGGCTGTTTCTCCGCCTGAATCTGCAAGATAAAACGCAAGCGCCCAATTTTCCATTGCCCATCTGTCAAATGTAGTATAAGAAGTATATGCTGAAGCGGAGTCTATTTCTATTATTCCTTCAACAGATTGCTGTTCGAATAGTGAGGGGAATATTTCTGAGTATTCGATAACCGTATCTATCTTTCCATAAAGAGTCGTATCAATAGTCGTATCCGCACGCGGGATTATAAGCTCAGCAGTATCATTGTCCGCTACAAGCAATATACTCCACAAGGAATCTGCGAACGTATAGCTCTTATACGCTCTGGTGATTTCCTTACCGGGAAGAGCAAAACAAGCGATGAACATTAAAATTATAATAAACTTTCTCATTTCTTACCTCCCTTAAACTGCTGCGGTTTTCAAGACGGCAAGGCCGGCAGGAAGACCAATTTCTATGTCAAGTCTTTCAACGAATCGTAATCCAATTAAATCGAATTCCGCAAGATTGGTTCCGTTTATCGTTGCCTCTTCGAGAAGTTTAACCTGAAGATTCTGTCTGTCACCGAAAAGGGCGCATTTCTTCAAGTCACCAAACACTACAAAAGCCGTAGATTTCGCGGAGTCGCCGTTATCCGGCATCGTAGGAACTGTCTCATATGGATAACCCCATATCGTCCCCGGAGCATTGTTAGCGGGTGCGTTCCAGATATACTGACCCTGAGTATCTTTCAGCTTACGAATGTGGGTCAGGATATTTTTATGGAAATAATACTTCCCGCCTTTCTCAACTCCGTCAGGAAGTACATCTTGCATATCGAGCAGGTCATCGGCATTAATATTGGCAAAACTAATATTGCCGGCACCCATTGTTACAGTATTTACTCCGGCCGTTGCGAGAATACCTGTAATACCATTCCCGCCATTGCCATTGAAGAGAGCATCATCTTCGCCGTACAGGAATGCCTCAACCATAAGGTTGCGGACAAATTCCACGATAGGCGGTGTCGCGTCAGCGATAAGCTCTTCCTCAAATACTACAATCTTACACTGTTTACACGCATCAAGAGTCGTTAAACCGAATGTAGGCTTGGTTACATTTTTCTTACGGTCAGCCAGAACTACACGAGGGGCTATCCATTGAGTCGTAGGTCTGGTAGCAAGATTGGGTATGGTTAATCTGGCTCTCGCCATCGGCACCGTTCTACAATCCCTTCTCGCAATTCCGTATTTTATGGGTAACGCCATTATCTCAGCGTAGTACTCAGTCGGCACGAGATAATAACCCTGGGCATTGTCGGTCTCGGTCATATAATGGCTTAAAGTTTTTTCCGTCCATCCTAAAATTTCTATATATTTTTTCTTTTCTTCTTCTGCTATTTTAGCAAGCTCCTGTTTGTCGTTCTTCATCAAAGCCCTGAAGAACTTAGCGGTCTGACCGAACTTTACCGGTTCGCCATTCACCGTATCTTCAGGACTTATAATTTTTTCCTTATGCTGCTCAAAGAGACTCTTCATCTCCGGAGTTTCGAGTAATTCTTTCGTGGCTTGCTTTAAGGTTTCATCGGTCTTAATCCTATCAAGAATTTTTTGCTCTAATTCTTCATAGGTCATTTCAATAACACCTGCTGGTTCTGGCATATTAGCCTCCTTTTTAAAGTTTAGTTTCGTCCACGATTCCTAATTTCCTCCTAAACTCTCCAAGAAAGCTATCAACTATTTCCTTTTTAACCTTCGAGCAAATATTCTTTTGCAAGAGTTCTATCTGCTCTTCAGTCAAGGATAAGCCTTCGCTCTTCTCTGAATTCTCCGGATTCTCCTTAGAATCTTTTACTATAACACCTGTTTTTTTATGAGTGATTCTTATTGTCGGTTTTTCTTTTGTTTCAACAATTTCTTTTTTCGATATCTTTGCTACTCCTATTTCTTCTCCTGTCATCATGTCATAAACCGCAATTAATTCATAATCTTTCTCTTTAGCCGCTTCGAATAAGCCTTCCCTGCTTTTACAATGAGCCTGCGCGGCTTCTTTAGTCCAGATACTTGTCTTATATCGCAATGCTTGAATCTTGCTTTTGCCGTCTTTAATACCGTAAATCACATCAATACATTTGCCTTCGTGTTTCTGTTCGCAGTTTTTACGATTGAATTTGTCGAACTGTTTCGGGTCTTCCAACCTGCAAGAATGTTCATTTTCGTAGGGCTTGCCTTCGGCTTCTTCCATAGGCATTTCTTTCTCTTCAGGTTCTTCTTCAGGCTCTTCTTTCTTCTCTTCTTCAAACCCAAAATCTTCAAGACAAATAGAGGGGATTAAAATCCTATCGCTCTGCATAGCCTCCTTGACTTCTTGTATTTTCTCATCAAGAATCTTTTGTTGCACAGCGTTAGGATTCGCGGGCACAGGTACGGCAGAATGTTCAAGCAATTCCCATGTCTCGGTAATTAACTTTAGCTCAGGGGCAAGGTTCAACTCTTCTTTTGTGGGGTCTCTGCGGGCATTTGGTATATAACCAACAGAAACAGACTGCATAAAATCATCCCGATACATCTCATAAATCGTTTTACTAAAATCGCTCCAGGCATTGCCCTTATCGACATAAAATTCAGTAAGTATTTTCAGTTCATTGTCGATTATTTTCGCCCATACACCTCTGCCGATAGGAGGATTATCTTCCCTGCGGTTATGGCACCAGAGAAAAGGCTTCCCGGTCTTATTATAGTTTCCGGTATTACAGCCTTTTGCGATTAAACGTTCATTCACTCTATCGACTGTTTCATCACTTGCGACAAAAAGAATCGTATGTTTAGAATCGTCAGCATCTTCGATTTTAAAACTATCATTCTTGAAGAAGTCGCATACTTCCATTACTCCCTGCTCCTGGTAATCTTTAATTTCTTTGATTAATTCTTCAGTTTTCACTATACCTCCTTGCTCATCCCATACATGGGATTACTACACAACGACATTGATATTCGCTTGGGTATGACTCACCCGTACCAGAAAAACTGTTTTCTAAAGGGATACAACCATCGCCCTGATTTTGTATGTGAGTTTCTCTGACTTTTTCATCCCCTGCTGAAACCCATTCTTTTTTATCAATATCAGCCTGTCTCATAGCTTCCATGTGACCAAAATTTACGGAAGTGTTGACTTCAGTTCTGGCTATATTTCTACTTCTAAACCCTTTAGCTTCCGCGTAAACCCCTTCAACCTTTTTAGAAATATCTGTGATTGTCTCCCCATTGTTGACTGCTTCGTTTATTACTGTCGTAAGTTTTTTAAACGTAGTCTTGTTTATATTCTTGATTAGCATTTCCCGGGACTTAAAGAAATCTTCAATGAATATAGAATTGGCTTCAAATTCACCTTCTATGAATAGATTAAAATCTATTGCCAGAGATTCACCGCCTTTTACTACATTTGCCAAGACAATTGGTTTTAAAGTCGCTATTATTTTCCTGTCAGCAGCGTCTCTTGAAGGTAAATAAACTTCAGCGGCTTTGTATGATTTCCCGTGCTTATGCAGATTGGAAATCACTTCATCTTTCTGCACTTCAAAAAACCTGCCTAATACAGAAATCACCCCGCGTTCTTGTTTTATAGTCCTGCCGACATACGCCTTCCAATATCTCTGCTTCCATTCCTTACTGCGATAATTGCAAGCAGGATAAGATTTTATCATTTTATCAGGCTCAGGCGGTGCAAAAGTAACCGTGTCGAGAGGCACAAGGTTGAACGGTATTAATCTCACATCACCACCATCAAACGGTTCATAACCCCATTTTTTAGCGATTTGATTAGGTGTAATCGAAGCGGTAGAGAATAACGTCTGGTCTTTTTTAAGTTCGAATTCTTGATCCTGCGGTACTACATTAGGATGTTTCGCGAATAAGGTCTTATCATATTTCTGTAAACATTCTTCAGTGAGAGAAATATCCCGCATGACAAGGCGTGGCGTCATAGTCTGCTTTTGATAAGTCTTTTCCAATTCAAAGGCATTGGCACGGTTTACATCTTTAACCCTGCCTAATTTATACGGAGATAAACCGAACATCGCTCCGAGCTGTTCTTCTGTGAATTCAACCGAAGCCAAAAACTGTAAATCTTCTGGCGACATGATAAGTTTGACGAAATCCGCACCTTTCCCCAATACCCCAATCTCTCCGGCTTTTTCTATCCCGCCATATTGTTTTTTCCATGAAGCTTTGATTTTATCCGCTTCTTCCTTCATTACATCTTCATCAATTTTTAAATATCCGGGTGGGATAGACCTGTTACCCAACAAAGATAATTGATATTCTTCCATATACTCAATCAAATTTATTTTCTTTCTGCCGGCTTCTACCGGGCCCATGCCTCGCAAATCGCTCAGCGGATTAGGAAAACGGAAATGCACTATCTCGTCTTTGGGAAACTTTCTCAAAGTCCCGGCATCTTCATATTCATAATACCGTTCTCCTTTTTCTTTATCGAACCTCGGAGTGGTTTTATTTGAGAATAAAAATCTTACTTTCATAGGTCTGCCGAATGAGTTAAGAGTTAAAAGCCAATACGCGTTACCAGTAAGATTGAGATGTGCTTCAGTCATATATTTTAGTTGAAATGTGTTATGGAATGGTTCGGTCTTTAATAAGTCAAAAAATATGTGGTCGAAAACCTGCTTATCTTCATCTTTTCCCGGGACATATATATCTATCGGTATTTGAGCCATATCCATTGAGAGAAGATTAACACAATTCCATACCCTACCGAGGTTGGCTTCGAGCATAGAATTATAATCCCCTTGCTTGACCTTATCATACATCCCGAATTTAGGCTCGGCTTTAAATCCAAAAAAACTCTTTTCAATACCAAGAGCTTCTCTTGCCTTGCGTTGTATTGTCTGTTTGGTAACTTGTAAAATATTCATACAAATACCTGCACATGTTTATTTGCTTTTGTAAAAATACCATATCGGGAAGCATCCATAAGATGATTATTGAAATCGATGGGCTTACGGGCAGCAGTACCATCTCTTTTTTCTTCGAATTTATATCCTTGTTGTTCTTTTATAAGATTAGTCGACCCTTTGACAATATGTATGTTCAACTCTTGTAAATATCTTATCCCAGCCTCAACTGAATTAGGGCCTTTTAAAGCGGGTTTAGCATTAATCCCAAGTAAACGTAATTCTTTAATATCTTTTGGATAAGCCGAATCCCAAAAAATTTCTTTTTCTTCAACGCCTTTTCTCTTCAGTTTTTTAGCAAGAGGCCTATTAGTTAAATCAAGTTCGTATAAAATTTCTTGCAGCCAATAATGGTCAGCCCTACAATAAATCTTTACTACCGCACATTCATCGACTGAAAAACCGAAATCTCCACCATACCAGACCGCGTCATACCAGCCTTCATCTTCACTCGGCAAATCACATACATCCCAATTCGGATAGATAAGACCTTTAGGTAATGCCCATTGGCCATCCCGATATATCTTGCGTGCAGTTATATCTTTGATGCCATCGAGACGTGTCCTGTATGCCTCGCGTATCTTCCTAATCGGATTATCCAATACAGTCGAATGATGTATATAAGACTTCTCTCCGTTGTATATTTTACCCTCTCCGGTTACGATTTTCTCTTTCGGGAAGAAAACATCTTTTACCCACTGCGCTCTGGCAAGCTCTGGATTGAAAGACAGAATAAGTTGCTCATAGATTGATAACTGTTCTCTAAGGCATAAATCAAGAATAGTAAACTCGTTTTCAGAAAATTCCGTAAGCTCCTCGACATGACCTCCGGTAAGACCTTTAATCGATTCTATTTTCTCCGGATCATCGAGTCCCTCAAAATGTATTTCGTTAGGCTGCCCCCTGCTATTCTTAAATGAAATCACCCGTGTAGATTCCTTACAATCAAACTTAATCTTATTCTGGTCGAGCATTATCTTCCAGACTTCCATGAGTGAGTCATAAACAGTTCTGCGTACTTTCCGTAGAGCGATAAACTTATGATTGCCTTCAACCCAACATCGATACAGCATTTTTCTTGCTGCGAATTCACTCTTTCCGGACCCTTTTCCACCTACTAAAAGCAGATAACGATATTGATTCTCTAACAGTGGATAAAAAGAATCGCTAATCTGAAAATCAATACTGGGTTGAGACATAAAACTCAAAAGCAATAGGACCATCAGTAAGAGTGCATCTTAAACCGGAAGCGTGTAGTATCTCTATCGTCTTGCCCTCCCCCAAGTTCACACAATCTAAACCAGCAATAAATATCAAACGGAAAAGCAAGAGTATCCTGATTCCAATTCCAGTAATAGCTCATTGCGATATCTGCGGATTGAAAAGTGATAAGATCCTGCCAGTCCCAGGGCTTTAATGCCTTATCAGTTGTAAGCGCAGCAAAAAAGACATCTATATCAAGAGTATCCCCCTGTATCATTTCGACCGCGAACAGATTATGCTTTCCTACCCTAACGGCAGTCTCGATATAAAGGGTTTCCGCTAAACCTACTACAAAATCATTCCCCCAGACCTCATAATTAAACCCTGTTTCAAGTTTATGAATATACGCCGTGTCTACCGCCGCGAACAATAACATGGGTAATAGCAATAATAATAAAAACTTATTCATTTTAGGTTTCCTCCTTGTCTCCGGTTTTTATAACCGTTATTTTTATTTCGTTTTGTGTATTAAGACTACCTTCCCAATCTACTTTTTTCTTTTCGGAATAATCCTCGTCAAAACGTTCAAAATACAATTTAGAATCGTTATGATTCTTTTTCGCCCTTCGAGCAACCGCCATCCATATGTCAGGCAACCGCCCTTTCATAGCTGCATCAACAATCCCATTAAACCATTTGACAAAAGCGGGATCTCTTCTCCATTCGTAAATCGTTGTACGGCTTACACCACATTTTTTTGAAATCTCAGTTATATATCCTGTTTCACTTAGTAAGTAAGCCTCAAGAAATTTCACTTGTCTATTGGTTGGTTTGAATTCTGTTAAGTTCTGTGTTTCTTTATTCTCTGATTTTTTCAATGCTTACCTCAACAAGTTCTTGACCGAGTTTGATTTCAGACAAATCTTTCATCACCTCGCTTTGTTTGTCGGTTTCATCAACACACTCAAGGATTAAACGAATCTGTGTATCACCGCTTACGAGAGCCTTTCTGTTAAACTGTTTTATCTGGGCTTGAAAGATTACTTTTCCCATTTGTAAAATAATAAACAGTAAATTGTACTAATTCAACGGTATAGTAACGGTACAATAACGGTACAGTAATGGGATGTTATTAGAACTTAATTATTTAGAATTTACTATTTTTCTTATAGTTTCGGGAGCTAAATTGTATTTTTTCCCTAAATCGGCTAAAATTTCCTCAACATAAAGCTCTCCGTTCAAATACTTTTTCTTGTAAAGAGCTTCAAATTCTTTTTTGATTTCTTTATTGCGTTTAGTGATTACTGGGTGGCTCATTTTATCTCTAATCCAATCAAATTTTTATCTCTTATTTTTACATTACAATAAATAGAATGTCCTATTGGTATATAAGTTTTCCCATCTTCGCTTTCTTCTAATTCATCTATAATATGCTTTGCCGGTATTCTAATTTTAGAACCTTCAAACATTTCTTCTATTCTTTCTAAAAACTTATATGCCCCCATTTTTCTAATTGTATATCCATCTAAATCACCTTCTACCCAATTAAACAAATTTATTCCAATAGGATAAAACTTAGGATTACAATAAAATAATAGTTTAATGCCTCTTTGTGCATGACAAGCAAAAGAATTTATTTCTTCACTAATTTTTATTCTTTGAGAAAGATGATAATAAATCCTTTTCTTAGAAATTTCCTTTATATTTAAAATCATTAAATCCGGATGACTCATTTCATTTTCACCATTAAAATTGACATAACCCAAGCTACATATAATCTATTTTTCAAAGGTATTATTCCTCTGCCAATTTGAAATGTTTGCCAAAAAAACTTAGGGATTCGAATTAATCTTTCAAATCTATTTCGTTTTCGAAGTCTTATCTCTATAACTTTATCTTTACGCATACAATACAGATTAGAAGGCAAGGGAACTGCTGAAATCTCAAATAGTTCATAAAATGTATTCTCAATTATCGGATGGCTCATCCCTTCGTTACCGTTTCCCCGTTATTAGGCTCTGGCAAAACTATTTTCTCTTCAATCTCATCATACGGCATTAAAGAATAACTCATTATTTTTACTTTCTCAATAACACGCTTTAATTTCGGATTTTTAATCTTTTCTTCTTTAGTCGGTTTTCTCGATTTTTCTATTCTACCTCCTGGTGCTAATAAATATTTGCCGAATTGTGCATTAAATAATTTCTCCGCTTCTTGCTTTCTTAATATGCAAAATGGGGGTCTATTCGAATCCCAATTCCAAAGAACAGGTACTTGTTCTGGTATTGTTGCTCCCTTTGACAAAATCATATCCCCATCTTTATCAACTTTATCAAATTCATACAGTTTAAATATTATTTTTATTTTATCTTTCATCATCGCACCTTCACCCAAGCCCCGCTTTTCGTTACCTGATATTGCGTACCGTCGCTCATAGTAACCGTGTCCCCGGGTCTATAACTTACTCGCTTCTGTTCGCCAGAAAGCCTTTTGTTCATCTTGCCGATCGTTTCTCTGTCTTTTTGCTCTTTCCTTCTGCGCCTTTCTTCGGTTTTATCGTTTTTCACTTTTACCCTCCAAAATTTTTAATTCTAAAAGTGCTGCAAATTTCTTTAAATCCATCACGACAAGCCATCCTCCCCTATCTTCACGTATCATGCCATAATCTGCTGAAATTAACATCTCTTTCAAAATCTTCGGCAGCTTCTTTCGCCTTTTTACCTCAACTGTGCTTTCGTCTTCGAGGATTATATCATCTTTGTAATTCGCCATCGCCCCAGAAAGAGGTACACGGTGAGCCTGTACCCCTAAATCCTCAAGCAAGTGTACCAGTTCCCTTTCTGCGTTTATGCCTTTTGTGCGTTCATATTTTCCCATTATTGTATCCTTTTAACTTTTTCGTTTTTCATTTCAAAAGCAATCACCGGTTCCATACAATAAGCATTTACTTTACACGTTATCTCAATAGCTTCTTCTACCGAATGTCCTAAATGAAGTGCTGTTTTTGCTTCTGGGAAACCGCATCCGATTGCTTCAAATTCTCCTGAATTAATCCCAATAATCCATCCATCTTGACTTGAATAAAAAGCCTTATCACCACTAACCATCAAATAAGAATTTTCAAGCAATGTTTTTTCACCTACGAAATCTTTTTTGAAATTAATAAAATCTAAAAACATTGAATAAATTTCATCTTCAGAAGTCAGAGTAACTAACCGTGTATGGAGAAATATTTCAAATGTTGATATTTCTCGACAATATCCAGAAGCACCCCATAAGAGATTATTTTTTTCATTATAAAATAATTTTGAATGTTTACTCTTTGCGTCTCCTCGAGTTATTTGACTATCCGCTGCAATTACAATTTTATCTCCAAAATTCTTAACTGCTATTACACTCACTTATACCTCCTTTGGTTTTTGATTTATTTTTCACAGCACAATCCTCCCGATAAATTTTTCTACGTTTATCGTTACCGATTTTTTAACCTTCGGCAATTTCCGGGCTTTTACATATACCGGATTAAACCAGTTCGCGCACGCCCCAAGTTTCCTTACCGGTACAAACTCGCCTTTTGGATGCCGCATTTCTATGTCATTGGTTTTCATAACAACTCCATTTGCTTATACTCTGGATCTATCCCAAATAAAACCATTTGATTATGCTTTCTACATTTTGCCCTAAAATCTTTAATCTGAGGAACCGACCACCATTCAGACTCAATATGAGGGCTTAATTGATTATCAAAATAACAATCATTGACTTTAATATTCCAGACTTTTAATAAATCTAATTTCATACAATTCACCCGATAAGAAATCTTCCAATTACAGATCATAAAACAAGATAATTCTTTAGGTTTATATCCAACGGCAGTAAGCATATTTATAGTATCTTTTATTCTTACCTGTAAGCCAAAACCGAAATCCCAAGCAAATCGAATATTTTTAAATCGATTTTGTTTTAAAGCATCAGCCATTCCTAAAGTCAAATACCGCCAATCAATACCACAAATAAGTTCATAATAAACCACTTTCCCATTAACCCTTTTTTGTCCCAGTTCTTCAATTATCTCAAGAGCTTTTGGCTTATACAGTAAATTCATATCCATAATTTTGACCTTATTCCTAACAATTTCGGGGATAGGAAAATAAATAGGATCCTTTCCGCATTCTTTTGTTTCATAGCAGAACTCACAATTATTAGGGCAACCTTCCGATAATCGGATCCATTGTTCTGATTCATCAAATTTATTATACGGACCTCTTGCATATTTAACCTTTTTCATCACGCCTCTTGGATAGCGATATCCCCTTTACTCGTTTCTTCCGGAAAATCTCAAAATGTCCCTTGCCTTGCATACGAATCGCTTCATTAAAATTCGCCCCCGCAATTACCAAAATCTCATCGTTGATATATTTTGAGAGGAGTTGCTCAGTTGTCATCATAATAATTCCATCTGCACGTGTTTAAGGTGTATGCCCTTGATAAATTTTATTGATTTTCATTTTTCCCCTTGTAAAACGGCACTTTAAAATTCGCCCCCGCAATTATCAAATCTCGCATAATTTTTATGAAAAGTAAGTTTCGTTTTCCCGGTCGCTCCGTTTCTGCGTTTCGCTAAGAATAAATCAATAGTCTCAGTAGAGCTTTCTTCAAAGATTTTTTCCTGGTCTCGATGAAGGAATAAAACAATATCCGCGTCCTGTTCTATTTCTCCGGATTCTCTCAAATCGGATAAAATAGGCTTCGCGTTCTTTCCCCTGCTGTCGACTTTCCGGCTTAATTGTGAAATCGCTACAAGTAAAATATTCGATTCCATAGCAAGATTCTTAAGACGTCTGCTTATATCCGCGACTTCCTGCTCTCTCGTCTGACCCTTCGATGATGAGATAAGCTGTAAATAATCTATAATTACAACGAATTCTTTATGCTTGATTTTAAATTCCCGGATAGTCTTTTCGATACGCGAAATATTTCTTTTGTAATCGGCAACAAAAAATAAAGGCAATGATTCAATACTTATAATTGTTTCGGTTAAATGCTGTACTTCAAATTCGTCTAAATCACCGGAAATAATTTTATTATAACTTAATCGCGATTCGGCTGCCAGAAGTCTTTCATTCAGATTTTCAATATCCATTTCAAACGAAAAGAATAAAATCGGAATCCCTTGTTTCGCGAAATTGGTCGCAAGATTTAAAGCAAGACAACTCTTCCCGAAAGAAGGTCTCCCAGCCAGGATAAAGTATTCCTTGCGTCTGACTCCTAAAAACATCTTGTCGAGGGAAAAGAATTGTGTTTTATAACCCTCAATTCCTGACTTTGTTTCAATTCTTTTTTCGATCTTTTTCATTACCCCGGGCAAAAGATTCTCTAAACTTTTTATCGATAAAACTTCCCCGGGTATTGCCCTCGAAAGGTCTACTACCTCAAGAGCGGTCAACTCGAGATCCTCTGCCTTTCTTTCTGCCTTGATGGTTACTTCACCGGCTTTTTTTATTATTTGACGTAATAGACTTTTCTCCTTGACAATATTCGCATACCAGATAATATTTTCAGAATTGATAGAGCCTTTAATAAAACTTGCCACATACGCCACACCACCAACCTTTTCAAGTAACTGCTCTTTTCTTAGAAAATCCACAACAATAACAAGATCAACTTTTTTCTTAAGTCCGTATAAATTTTTAATCGATTCAAAAATAATACCGTATTCCGGTTTATAAAAATCATCCACGCTTAAAATCGCTATCGCCTCCGGAATAGCGTCCTCCGACATCAATAAACTTGAGATTACCGCCGATTCTGCTTCAGGACTGTAAATTGGCTTTGATTGCATCAAGCGCCTCTTTTCGTTTTTCTACCCACTCTTCAGTTTTCCTGATTAAAGATTGCATTAAGAATTCTTTGAAATCTTTATCAAGGAATTTATGCTTATACACTTGCTCATTTATTTCGATTAAACGATTGATTTGTGTCTGGGCTTCTATAAAATCTTTAATCTCTAATTCTAAAAGTTTCTCATCTTTGACTTCTACCATAAAAACCTCCTAATAAGTTTTTGCGTTTTGATATGGGTCTAATTGTTTATTATCTTTTTGATTCAACCATTTCTCAACCATCTCATAGCTTCTGAAACAATATTCGGGAGTACAGTAAACTTTTCCGTTTGGGTTTTTACCAGTAATAAAATCATCTTCCCTGATTTTTTGTAACATTAAGATAAGTTCTTCTTCTGAGAATTCTTTTAAACGTGCATTGATTTTTGTTTTTAGTTTTGAAGTAAGTTTTCTTGGTTCATAAATTCCCTTAAAAATTTCTTTATATTTTCCGAATACACGATATATATTTTCTTTTGTATTAGTGTCTTTTGTAATAGTGTCTTTTGTACTTACACTTTTGATTAAGTGTCTATTTCGTTTTTGATTAAGTGTTCTATCGCTTTTAATACAGTGTATATTTTTATTAAGTGTTGTCCATTCTTCGTAATCTTTATTAAAACTATATTTCTTAGTACCACCCTTAATGTTTTCCTTAAGTGTTATTATCTTTTTATGTTGGAGTTTATTTATTAGTTGCGATGATCTAACAACACTTGTATTTAAGGCTTTTGCCATTTGTGATAAGGAAATATAGTCCTCCTTTTTATTAAACCCATAAGTTTTTCTAATAATAAATAAAATAAGCTGTAATTCTTGACCGGATAGTTTTTTTCTAATAAGCTCCCCAATAATTTCATTTGATATTCTTGTAAATTTATCTGGCTGTGGATTTGCCACTTAATTATTCATTTCTCCACAAAAAACAAACGTCGGGGATGGTAACAAGAATATCTCGTAATAAGTCATATTTATACCCTTGAGGGTACCTTTGGAAAGTGAGAGGTAAGAAGGGGTTTCTTACTTCTGGTGGTAATACCCTCAAGGGTCAAACAAAAAAATGAGGAGGTCTGTTTGAACATTGGAATAGATTGAGCATCCGCCTGGGAAAGCCGGGTTAAGAGACAGCTTGTGCGGATGCCCAAAATTTTAAAAATCCCGGATAGGATTATGAGTCCCGGTTTAAGGAAGCCCAGCCAGGATTCGATATTGATTTCTATTGTCGCGTCTCGTGGTATAAAATTTTGTTTAGTTGAATCCTTCTCGCTTTTGCCATACTTGGTACGAGTAAACCGAGAAATTAAACTACGGGCTTTTAAATGCATTCTGAGACTAATATAGAAAAGCCGACAAAGCACTATGTTGAAAAAGATAAAACTTTTACCTTTGTCGGCTTTATTTTTTTCTTTGTTAAATTTTTTGAAATTCAACATAGTGTGATTAATATATATCGATTTCGAAAAAAGTCAAGGGGGTAATTTTATTTTTTTAATTTTCCCCCTTGCGAAAAAACAAAAATATATTATATTGTATATATGATAAAAATAAATTTAAAAACAAATAAAAAATGTTCTTATTGTGGAGAAATAAAACCTTTAAGTGAATTCTATAAAAACAAAAGACAAAACGATGGATATCATTTTTATTGTAAGGATTGTGCGAAAGACAAAAGAAAAAAAGAATATAAAAAAAATAAAAAAGAAATCAGAAAAAGACAAAAAGAATATACATCGAAAATTAAACAAGAATTTCTTGAAGGAAAAAGAATGCAAGCAAAAAAGAAATATTGTCCTAAATGCAAAAAAATAAAATTGGCAAAATATTTTGCAAAAGATTATAGTCATCCAATGGGACTATACGTTTATTGTAATGAATGCAGGCGAGAATACTGTAGAAAAAAGAGAAAGAGTAAAGAGGTGAAAAGATGAAAAATTTAATTTTAGTACTTATCTTAGTTTTCTTAATGGTAGCTTGTAGTGAATCTGTAACCGGACTGGAAGATCCCCCTGACAATCCAAATGAATCAATATTAGATACCCCAGAATTGGTTGAACCAATTTTAGGAGAAAGAGTAAATGGGGATACTGTAAAATTGGATTGGTCTTCTATAAAGGATAAAGAAACTGATGATGGGGAAATTGAAATTTGCGGATATTTTAAATGTATATCAAATGATAGTGTTTTTGTAGCAAATTATAATCCCCCTAACAATCAAATATATGATACGATTTCTTTTGGTTTTATTGAAGGGAATAGTGGTAGTATTTGGATCCCTGCAAGTTGGTGTGAGATATTTCTTAATTTGACAGACTATATTAATTTAGGCGACACAATAAAGGTTTTCTGGAAAGTTAAAGCTCGGGCAAAAACCGTAATGGATTCAGGGAATTGGTCTGATATTGAAAAATTTTATATTGTAAAAAAATAATGTTGCTATTTTTAGTATGTTGATTAATTTTTATAATTGATTATAATGTATATAACGATAGAAAATAGCCAAAGGAGGCAAAGATGGGAAAGCGGGAAGAATCAAATAATACAATACAAATAAAAGAAGATCCAATGTTGGAGCTTTCCTTGTTTTTACTACGAGTCTGTTTAATCCCAGTTTATATAATCCAAACAGTAAGGAGGGTCTATGTACATTTATTATCATGGAAAAAACAATAAACTCGAAAGAGAAAATTTTACCAGGATTGAGGATATCCAGCGGGCAATGTCATTGTCGGATGATAGGAAAAGAATCAGTCTTTCTGATTTGGTGCATGGAGAAGAAAGGCAGGCGTTAAGATTCGGAGGTGAGGATGATTAACCTAACACCCAAACAAAAGGCGGTCCTTCAAGTCAGAATCAAAGCAGCTAAAAAGTGGGGCTTTTCCCATGCGTTCTTACAGCTCAATGAGGATGATAGAGATGCAAAAATAGAACATTGGGCCGTGTACGATCTTAATGGACGTCTTATCCAGGATTTCCGCAGAGTAAAAATGGAAGAATTTGAAACCAGTGGTTGTTCTGTACGGGTATGAAAAAATTTATTCCCCAAATAAGTGATTATTCAAAATATAACGACCCAAGGAAACGACCGAATCCAAAACCGCAATGCGATGGTTGCGGAAGATTTTTCTCGTCTTGGGACGATTTAGAATTAGTCCCGGTAAGCAGAGGGATATATTCCGAGAAAGAGATATTTCTTTGCGAGGAATGTTTAGAAACTTATAAGGAGGAAAAAGAAAATGATAGCTGACATAATTCATAAAATAGCAGCAGATCAACAAAAAGAAAAAGGAGAATACAACTATTCCGAAAGACCAAGTCTTTCCGGACCGAATAGATGTATTCGACAAATGGTTTATTGGAGTTTAGGATACCCAAGGAAACCACTTCCTGGAAGAACTGTTATAATTTTCGATGATAGTTCTTGGCATGAAGAACTTACAGCAGATTGGATAAGGCGTTCAGCCTATACCCTACATAGTGAGCAAATGCACATAAACATTCCCGCCGGCTTAGATTGGTTGCCCGAAAGGTCCTGCGGATTTAAAGGATGTAAGGAGATAATTCCGGCCGGACATCTTGGCGGTCATATCGATGGAATATTAACTGATCTCGTGGGGAAGGATATTCTATGGGAACATAAAGCAATCAATCATTTTACTTTTGCCATGGATGAAAAGGTGAAAGTATTCCCTCTCGATTATATAACTCAAACATGTCTTTACTTATTAGGGATCCAAGAAGTCGAGCCGCGTCTCGCCGACGCACTTCTTTGCATTAAAAATAAGAATACTTCTCAGTACTTCGAGTATTATATTTCCTATGATTCTAAAAAGGATACCGCAAGAATCGAATGGGCGATGTCCTCTACAGAT
Source organism: uncultured Pirellulales bacterium (assembly GCA_964394625.1). Taxonomy (GTDB): domain Bacteria; phylum Planctomycetota; class Phycisphaerae; order Sedimentisphaerales; family Anaerobacaceae; genus JAUVYV01. The sequence continues at coordinate 17,814 of CAYMYK010000004.1, read as the reverse complement.
TGCGAAAGGATCACAGTTAATGAAGCGTTCGAGAATATAGCCAAAAATGCTTTTGATAAATTCAAAATCGTTAGAGAATACGTTACGAAAAAAGAAATCCCTCCGCGTCAATACGATCATTCTGATTGGCAATGCAACTACTGCCCTTATGGAGAAATCTGCTACGAAAATTGGGAAGACGAATTTGCGACAATGGAGAAGGACGTAGTACTTGATGAGGAAATGGAAACTATGTGTCACTATTATCTCGAAACCAATATGCACCTTAAGGAAATGAATAAGAAAAAGGACGAACTCAAGAGCAAGATAAAAGCCCGAATGAAAGAGCTTAATGTTAAAGAGGGTACAGCAGGAGGTTATATAGTTAGATTAAGGCTGCAGGAAAAGAAGGAGTTTGTTAGCCCAGCATGTAAATTTGAAGTATTAAATATCTATAACAAAAAGGAGAAAAAATGAACGGATTTAAAAACAAATTCACAAAGATAAAAGGCATTAGCGACAGAAGAAGATTACCTCGCCTCGGGAAGATTCGCTTAGGGGTAAAAGTAAAATCCCAAAAGACCGGCAACGAATATCCGAAAGAGACAGATTACTTTGTTTGCCCCGATGAAGTAATCGAAGCCTATAAAAAAGAATACCCGGACGGGCATATAAAAGAACTCGATGTCATGTTCCCCTTGAATGACCCAGAGATAATTTTTCCACAGGCTTATAAATGGTATGGTTCTACAAAAGGACTTAAATGTATGGGAAACGGAGAGACAGCCATGCGACTCGATGAGAAGTCAGGCGGATTTGAAGAAATTGAATGCCCTTGTAAGCTATTAGACGAAGGGAAATGTCAAAGACGTGCTCACCTAATGGTAATGCTTCCCAAAGTCAGCATGGGGGGAATATATCAGATTGACATAGGATCCGCCAATTCTATCATAGATATAAATTCTGGAATCGATTATGTAAGAGCATTGGCAGAAGGAGCACTCGGATTTGATAGATTTGCTTTAATCCCCTTGAAGCTTAAACGAGTGCCACGGGAAACCCATCACGACAATAAAAAACAAATACATTATACTCTACAACTTCATTGTAGTCTCAACGCAATGGAATGGAATCGAATCAGAGGTGACTTCCGGATAATCTCTCCCGCTGAAACATTTGCACTTCCACCCATTGAAGATACAAACCCAGTATTCGATGAAGGGGCAACTGTTATCGAAGAAGAGGATATAGAAAAAGTCGAACCTGAAAAACCTAAAAAAGAAAAAAAGACTAAGGAGAAATCCCCACAAAAGAAAGAACAAAAAGAAAAAAAGCTCAAGGCACGCGGGATATATCTTGCAGAGATATGGAAAACCCTTGAGACCCATTTCCCTGACCAGAAAGAAGAAAAGCTAATTGAAATGTTTGGAGAAAAAGATTGGGAAAAAATAAAGAAAGATTTACCAGCAGATGTACTTGCAAGAGGACTTGGGGTGCTAATAGAACAGTCCGAAGGTGAAGACAATGACCTACCCTTCAAAGAGGACGGGAGTCCTAAGGAGGAATAATGAGCGAGATAAAATTCAGGGCATGGGATAAAAAAAACAGAGAATGGAATAATGATGTTGTAATTTGGACAAATGGAAATTTATGTACACTTAATATCGGTGGAGATATGAGTTTAATCCCTGAGGAATGTAATGAGCGATTTGAAATATATTTATTCACAGGGCTTCACGATAAGAATGGGAAGGAGATTTACGCGGGGGATTTATTCGACTATGGTTATGGAAGAATCGGGCAAGTAGTATTTGAGAAAAGAGCATGGCGTGGAAAAATTGTTTTGGGATTAATTAATGGCAAATTAGAATTAACCCCTGATAATGAAGCGAATTTTTTTATTAATCCTTCAGATTATACAGTCATCGGCAATATCTATGAAAACCCTGAACTTTTAAAGGAGGAAAATTGAAAAAACAAATTTGGGAAATTACCATTGATAAAGAGAAAGGTGTTAAATTATTGTCATGCAATCACGCTAATATTATTTTTGACGAAATTAAGGAAACTGACATACATTATGAAATACGACACAATGAGAGTTTTTCCGGGCATTTATTCAAACCACAAAATGAAATACGAGAATATCCAGTCGGGTGATCTCTGCCGGATATGTTACAACCAATCAGCAGACAGAACCCGGAGATGGGAAACGGGGATGCTCCCAGAACCCGGGACGATTGTAAAAGTACTTAAGAAAGACCGCAGGGATTATACTTATCCAATCAGGATAGAAACATATGATAAGGATATAACTGTGCCTTATCCCTGTCATCCTTCGGATTTGCGGAAGTTGTATCATATACCATATACGCTTGATACGCTGGGGGGAAGATGAAAGAGATAGTAAAAGCAAAAGGATTTGAACAGAGTTTTGAAAAAGGTTTTGAAGTATGGGAGAAACAACCCAATGAAACCTAAATTAATCCCTTATTCATTCATAATCTTTTTTTCCATTCTATTACTTGGTGGTATAGTTCATGCTTATTGGCAAGTGAGTATCCAGAAGTCCCGGAGGATTGAAGATAAAGATTTAATAATCGAATTACAGGATAAACTTGATAGTGTGGAACTTGTCTCAGAAAACAGGAAAATTGCGTTTTTGAAAATACGTGGATATATCCATTCGTGTATAATGGATTCAACTGATACATTGGAGGGGGAGAATGAATAAAAGAAAAGAACGTAAAAAAAGAAAACAACAGTTAATTTATGAGTGGGCTTTAATTGTTAATGAGATTGTACGTCAGGATAAAACAAAAGATATAATTAATTCAGATTTAGAAATAGCTTTTCTGAAATTTTGTAAAGATAAAGGAATTGATAGACCACAAGATAAAACTTTACGAGAATCTATTGTTAGTGATACAGTGGATTTTTTTGATGTTATTATAAAAGCATATAACCAATCGGGGCAACCGATTAAACCTTAGGAGGAGATATGTTTTGGATTATTTTCTTATTTGTGCTGACTGTACTTTTCGGATATTGCGCTATGACGAGAAACCCAGAGTCTTATTGTGATGATAATATAGGATGGTATATGGGTGCAATAATCTTTTTTATAGGATTTTTATCGGTGTTTATAGGGTTTACAATTACTGGTATTGATTCTTATCCACAAATTAAAGCATTCCAAAAAGAGGTAATATCTTTAAGGAGTGAAATTGAAACTATACGACAAGCCCAGTATTCGGATATGGAGTCGGGAACTCTAATTGGTGGTTCATTAGATAATCAAGGGCAATCTTCTCGGCTTTCAATCTATATCCAAGAATACGCACAAAAAAAAGCAAAATACAATTCCAAGTTAGAGCTATTAAAGATATATCGGACTATGAAATTATATCGTTGGTTTGGATATGGAATGTTTATTCCCGAAAGAATTAATGAATTGGAGGAACTATAAACAATCGGGGCTGGCGGACTAATGGTGCTTTTTCCGAATACCGATTTTGCCAGTCCCGTAAATAGGGGAAAATGTGAAAAAAATTAAAATAGTTAGTAAATGGGATAATGAAAAAATATTAGTTTGTGGTAAATATATAAGCGTTAAAGATTGTTTAGAAAAAAATAAAGCAGACTTGGGAGATGCAGACTTGAGATATGCAGACTTGAGACATGCAGACTTGAGAGGTGCAAACTTGGAAGGTGCATACTTGAGAGGTGCAAACTTGAGAGATGCATACTTGGGAGGTGCAGACTTGAGAGATGCAGACTTGAAATATGCAGACTTGAGATATGCAAACTTGAGAGATGCAGACTTGAGAGATGCAGACTTGAAATATGCAGACTTGAGATATGCAAACTTGAGAGATGCAAACTTGAGAGGTGCAGACTTGAGAGATGCAAACTTGAGAGATGCATACTTGGGATATGCAGACTTGAGATATGCAAACTTGAGATATGCATACTTGGGAGATGCAAAAAATTATTACAATAGTCATGATTTTGCGCTCGAAATAATCCGAAGACAAAAAATAAAAACATTTACACAAAGAGAATGGGCTATTATAGGACAAATTACTATCTTTAAACCCTGTTGGAATACTATTCTTAAAAAATATAAGAAACAAGGATTATCTATCACTAGGAAATTAGCAAAAATTGGTTTTGATGAATATCTAAAAAAATTAGATGAAGTCTCTGAGAAGTATGGATGAGATAAAACATATACCTCACAAATGTAAAGATTGCCCTCACTTTTACGTTACTCAAGGGCATTGGGTATTTAATCCAAAGGAGAGATGATGGATAATAGTTTTCCTGAAAAATATTCAAAGGAATATATAAAACAAATGATGAATCCTATTGAGCAAAAAGAATATTTTGAAAAACATTATATGTTACAACCCCCCAAATGCGATGTAATAGATTCAAACAGTATTCAATGTTCTAATACGGGAAGGCACGAAATTGGTAAAGGAAAATTGTTATGTAATTATCATTATAACGAATTATTACAAATAGAGGAAAGGCATAAACAAGAGAGAAAAAGGCATAGACAGATAGGTGTTTATATGCCAGAAATTAAGCCTCCAGAATCCCAAGACGAAGGGAGAAAATGATGTTTGGGCAAAGTGTTGGAGGAACTATAACCAATCGGGGCTGGCGGATTAATGGTGCTTTTTCCGAATACCGATTTTGCCAGTCCCGTAAATAGGAAGCGAGATGAGTGAGAAGAAAAAAATTAATAAGCATAAAGTTTGCCCTTATTGTGGTTCAAAAAATATTAAAGAGATTAAGCCATTATGGGGAATTTGTTTTGATTGTGAAGGGAATTTTCATATGGTTCCAAAAAGGAGCAAAAATGAGCAAGGATAACGTGTATGAGTGGGAACTATGCAGGTTTTTCGGTGGGGACTGGTATGTGACTAATTGCCAATATAAGAGTTTAGAAATACCAGAAGATAATATTTGCCCGTATTGCAAAAAACCAATCCGTGTGATTGAGGAGGAGAAGGATGAGTAATTTTATATTCGGTATGATATGTGGTGCTATTATTTCCACAGTATTTATTCTTTTGGGTTTTTATATGGGAGTAAGGTGGGAAGTGCATGAAAGTCTTAAAGATGAATATGAGGAGGAAAAGGATGGGTAATATAATATGCTTTGTAATTTCCGCGATAGGGTTTTTGTTTTTTTTGAATAAAAGCTTTAAGATAAGTTACCCAAAATCTTTATATGCTTTAATAGCCTGTTTATTTGAAGCCCTATTTTTGATTTTTGCTATTATCATATTTAAATAAGAGAGGCAAAAAGATGACTGAGCGTGAGAAGGAATTGAGTAAAATAAGGAAACATAGTTACAATCCTCCACCAGAAAATTTAGAAGCAATAAAACCTAAAATAACTCCAGTACCACCAAGAACCAAAAAGCACTTCCCGGTCGAGGAGCTGGAGGATATAGAAACGAAAATTATAGCATTAGGAAATAGACTTGATTTTATGCAGGATTCTGTAAGAAGAAATCAAGAAATGTTAAATCAAGCAATGACTATACATTCACAATTATTATATATAGTAAGAGGACTTGAGAAGTATTAATGGTAGGAATGACACGTTATCATACGATTACATTGAAATGGGCAATGACTCAATTCATGCACATCTTGGATAAGTCTAAGAATATTAAGGAAGCACAAAGAAAACTGAATACATATATTCAAAAAGCAGGATTGAACAAACAAGAGCTTGTTGATTATGTAAGGAAATTTTCGCCAGAAAGCTTTGAAAAATTTGAGACTAAAGGAGAGTGAAGGGGATAATGGACAGATACACACTCATGTGCAGTAAGTTGACGCAGTTACAAGAGGAAAAAGTCTTAGGATTTAAAGATGAGGTTTGGTATAAAAGCGAAATATACAGTATCATAGATACAGTAAGTAGCTACCCGATTTTTCTTTATACAATTAAAAGTGAAAATTATAATGAGATGCCTGTAGTACCACCAAACGAACTTATCTATCGCCCAACCCTCGAAGATTTGATTAAGATGTTGGGGAAGATTAGTTGGCGATTAAGAAAAGTCGAGGTAGATGTAAATAGGTATTCTTATGAAGCTTGGACATGGAAAATGCCTGAAAATGGATTATGGGCTGGGACTCCCCAAAAAGCTCTCCTCAAACTCGTCGCCTATGAACGCTGGGGCTTGAGGTATAATGAAGAGAATGAGACGTGGTAGGAAGGATGCAAAGATATTTAGGATTAATTTGTTTCACTATAATGATTCCGATATTGCTTGTTATCTTCGCAATCGACGAATATTTTTTCCATTGGTTTTTAACACCCGCAAGAAGGAGAAAAGATTGGAACAAAAGACAAGTATTCTTTTTCTGATATTGTCATTTATAGTTATATCTATTTGGATGTGGATTTTTGGGACAATCTGTGGGATTGTCGGATATTGAAATGAAACGTAATATTATATTTTTACTGGTTATGGTTAGTTTATTGGGATTTATGCTTTTTTCTTTTATTCCCTTTGATGGTGGCGATAATCTGCAATACTTTTTCTTGAGTCGTTCAATCCAGCAAGGCGAATATCGAAATATCTGGTTGCCGGAAAGTCCTCTTCATACTAATTATCCGCCTTTATTTCCTTTACTGCTCGCCGTTTGCCCGAATTATCTATGCTGCAAATTCCTGGTTTTCGGGTTATTTTTACTGACTGTATTTTTCGCCTATCGATTGTTCGGGGAATTGAACTTGCCGCGATATACGGTTCTATTATTCGCTCTTTCGCCGTTATTGTTGCAGTATTCGCATTGGGTTTTATCGGAGATGCCTTATTTATTGTTCAGCATATTAGCGTTATTGTGCTTTTATCGCAGGAAATGGGGGCTTATGTTTTTGTTCGGTGTGTGTGCGTATTTCACAAGAAGCATTGGTATAAGTTTAATGGTAGGTTTAACAATTGGGTATTTGACCCAAAAGGAGAAATGATGCGAGCTAAGGATTTTGATTTTTATATGAGATATGGTGGAATAGGATTTACTTTCTATCCATATCAAATTGCCTTTGGCTTTAGTCTAAGATATTGGCCTTGTGTTTTTGCTCCAGCCTTCAGAATACACTTTTTATGTTTTAAACTTTCGGGATATATAAAAATTAAAAAAAACTTAAATAGGATTTATTTTAATGAAAAAACTTAAATTAATCCTTATTGCCTGGCTCCCAATATTCGCATGGATGATTTATACTTACTCACACGGTGGGGGATATGCGAATGCTTTTAAATGGATGAATCCGTATAATCATTCATTAGGTCGGATCAATTGCTGGGGAATATTGCAGCGAATATTCGCGAATGGGATAAACACACCTTTAATCTTGATTGAGATTTTCAATTATGTTCTTGCCTCGATATTGGTATTCTTCATATTTGTAGGAATCGGTCAAATGTGGCATGATAAGAAATATCGGATGCTGTTATGGTATGCGGTAATATTTTTAGGTGCGACATGGTTATTGCCTTCGGTATGGTTAGCCGGGCGCTATTATCTTCCACTATTGCCTGTCTTTTGCATTTTCGCAGTTAAGGGAATTCAGACGCAGAGGCGGAATATTCGGGAGAAGTTAATCCTGGTGTTTGTTGTTGTAAGTTTGATTGGTATATTCGCGCAAGTAAAACAGACTTGGCAGAAGAATATCGCCTATATTAAGAATCAAGAATATCCGAAGAGACGAGAATATATGTACTTTGATTTATATCAAAAGGCTTTTAGAGAAGGGAAGATTGATCCGGATAGAGAATATAAAGTCAGAAAACCAGAAATATTTTTATGGATAAAAAATGAGTCATCCGGACCAGAGAAGAATGAAAGATAAAGAAAAAAATTATGAACATACAGCACTTGCGACTTTCCTTTACTACGTAAGTTGTTATAAATTAGACACTTAGTAAACGTAAGTATATTTGACATATTTCGCAAAATCGCGCAAAGCCTTGATATTAAAGGATTGTAGCTAATAATATATTTTACATATCTTTACACAATTCAACATCTCTTTACATATTTATATTTTCGAGTAAAATTGGCAAAAAGAAAAAAATAAAGTGCTTGCAAATAAAGGATTTGCTGAGGTACGTTTTGACAAAGTGGAACAGAACTTGTACTATATATTAATAGTTCATTGATAAGTACATAGAAGGATAAAGAAAATAAAAGTAAGAAGTTAAACTTAAAACTAAACGGAGGGAAAGATGAAAAAAATAATAAAAGATATGGATGAAGAAGAAAGAGCAGAATGGTTATCCGACAATGATTTGAACTCTATCGCTTATGAACTTTTTGATTATATAAAATAAAACCTTTAACAAACCCAGATGAATTGAAAGATTGTGCATTTTATAACAAAAACTATACAGGCAAAGCATACAAAAAGGAGAAATAATGGAAATCGATATTGACAGAGTATATAAAACAAGAGAAGTCGCGCAGAGACTTGAAGTTTCAAATGCGATCGTGAGATACAGAATCAGAACAGGAAGATTAAAAGCGAGAAACGTAAATCCGGAAGGCGAAAAACCTCAATGGCGTGTACGAGGTGAAGACATCATTAGATATGAAAAAACTTTCGGCAAAGGATAAAAGTGTTTTTCAAAGAGAGCCCGTCAGAAATGGCGGGCTTTTTTATTTAATAAATTATAAAGAATAAAACTTATGGCAGTAAGACCACAACCTAAGAAAAATTCCCCTTTATCGAATCCATCCCTGCAAGCTCCTTTTAAGTCGGGGGCGGATTGAAAGTTCACACTCTCAATATTCACACAATTATTTGAAGGTCTGACTATTCCGTAAATATCTGGTTTTAAATCTGTAATAATTATATCTAAACTAAAAGGCTTTTGATAAATAAACTGTTCTAAGCGGTAAGGCTCCCTATCTTCAAACCGACCCCATGAAGAAAAACAATTATCTTCCCACTCGAAATCAATCCAATCCCCATGTTTTGTCCCGGTAGTCATAATCTTAATCGTATCCGGTTTAATTTTAATTTCAGCCTGAGCTAAGATAACCCCTTCGAGCGAATCAGTTATCTCTGCTTTTTTAACAATAGCGAGAGAGTCTTTTTTGAATCGTTCAATCATCTCAGATTTGAGGTTGTGTTCCCGGCGTTCAGCGGCTTTCAAATCCTGTTTTATATTCCAATAGAATTTGAATGCGACAAATACCATGATAAGATAGACCGGAATCTTCCAATTACGTTTAATTAAAACTAAAAGTAATTTAAGCTTCAACATAATTTTTAGCTCCTTTGGCGATTGCCAATCCCATGTCATGGGGATAATCAAAGTAGGAAATTACATTTCTATCTATTGCATTAGTCAAATATGTGCATTCGACAATAATCGAAGGCTTCCAAATTTTTGCAGTAAAAGCAAAGAACCCTTTTGATTTATCATATCTGTAATATCCCGGGAAAATGCCTCTTATTTCAAAACCTTCTCCTTTGATAGCATCAAGCATAATTTGTGCAGCCTTCTTTCCTTTTTTACTATTAGGATGATATATAACTTCTGTTCCCCTAAATTTCTCACTCTTATTTGCATTGTGGTGAATCTCTATACTCAATTCAGCATTTTTACTATTTATAAAAGGAATCTTTTCTCGGATAAGATGTCCATGAAAATCTTCTATTTTATATCCCCATTTGTAAAGGTACTCTATCGCGTAAGGAAGGATTTTCAGATTTTCGCAGAACTCAATAAGATGAGTACTTTTATCTTTGTACTCAAAGCCCATATCTTCAGGCGTGTTATGCCCTTCTGCAATTGCTATTGTCTTCGTAAATAACCTCCGTCTTTTTTCCTTCTTCGTAAATTCTACCTAAGATTTCAATTACCATTTTTGCTTTTAATCGCATTAGCTATTCCAACACCTGTTGCTATGCCAGCGATAGCGTAACACACTTCAGGGCTTGCATGACCGGTAATTGCAACAATCAAAATAGCCACTATTGCAGATTCACCTAAAATAAACTTACGTAATCCTGTCAACATAATTACCTCCTTTGTAAAGCTCTATCAAGTTTTTTGTCGATATTATCAACTTTATCTCTCACATATTCAATATCCTTTTGCATTCCAATAGTAGCCTTCTCGTCTTCTGTTTTATATTCTTCCAATTTTATGACTCTTGTTTCATGGCGTTCTACATTATTAATAAGAAGAGCCCCCTTAGCTATTATCGCTATGACTGTACCACCGATTAAAAATACCCATATCCATATTAAATTGCCATTTCTCCAAAAACTTTTTTTCTTGCTCACATTTTACCTCCTATATATACTTGTCAAATAAATCGTGTCCATGTTCGGTTTAACAACCCTACCAGCAAAGAGTATTAACCCTTCATTGACAAATGCAATGCCCTGCGTGCAAAACCTGTTCGGTTGTTCCCATTGTCTTATCTCAATCAAGCTATCTAATTCTTTGTTATATCTATACTCAAATAATTTTTGAGGGTTTCCGCCTTTGTGCACATTCAAGAAAAGTCTATCCCCACTAAACGCTATTCCATTATATCCATGCCCTTTTACAGTAGATACAGGATAAGCCTTTACCACATTCCAATTATAATTATACTTGAAAACCGCATCAATCTTATCATCACAAGTCCAGAAATAATGATCGTAATAATCCACGCCTTCAAGAACTTTTTGCCTCTCTAATTCCTTAGAGCAAGACAAGGGTTTTAGATTAAGGTCAAAAATTTTAATCTTATTATGATTCGACCCACCATAATTATTCATCGTTACATAAAGGCGGCGATTAATAACATTCATATCTGCAAACTCTTTCATGGATTCACCACCGGGGAAATCATCCTGGATAAACGAATCTACCTTCTCTCCAAAAGCATTCCATTTATATATCGCCTTTCTCCACTTCCCCTGTGAATCAATATGCGTAGAAGTATAGACATGATTCCTGAAATAAGCCACACCTTGACTGGATTGATTTATCCCAATTGGAAATAATGTAGAAGCCCCCGCCATCATAACAACGAGGAATCCAAAGGATATAATACCTTTAGGGATGAATTTCTCCATTTAAATATTCCAAGTACAATTCCACATTTCGATTATCTTTTGCATATCATCCACCTAATCATAAGGTCGCCTATATTTAACGACCCAAATTTTAATAGTTCGTAATTCGGTTGTCCTTGCTCGTAACCCAATAAAAAACTTAAACTTATTCATTGGGTTAAAAGTCCGATATAGTTTATGTGTATTCCCCGTATTCGGGATGACTACTGACCATTCATTTATTGGCAAATCATTTTCCACATACCAAGCAACAATTAAATTTTCAGCACCTTTTATATAAACTTTAAAATCTGTCTTATTACCAAAAGGTATTCCAGAAGTTATTAACGAATCTCCTTGTTCTGCGTCCCATTCACAAGATAAAGAATATATTATGGGACTTAAACAATTCACTGCATTAAAATAATCTCCCGAAAGAGTATCCCCATTTATTAAGTCTGGTTCTAAAAAATCTATATTTACACAGATAGCTAACAATATCAAAAACAACATTTATCCTCCTCTACCATTGTCTTATATAAAATTTATGCGCTAAAATTTGCCAATCAACAGATGTTGCAGAATTCACATCAACAATTATTTGGTCAAAACCAGTGCTTTTAATGAAAGATTCGTGTGTGTTATATTTTTCTCCGAGAGGAATAATATATACAGTATCGCCATTTCCTCTATCTCCAATAATAGTATCATTAACAGCATCCCTGATTACGACATACCCAGAAGCGCAGCTATCATTATCCCATAAGAAAGCCTGATATATGAGGGTACAAGTTCTTTGCCATATCAAAGTATCTGTATTATCTGGAGTACCATCCCAAGACCAAGTTACGCCTATTTTCACGGAATCCAATATAAAAGAATCTCCGTATGCTGCATTAAAAGTATACGGATAAACATTGTATTGTTCATTATATGTCCCGTCAGTAGCATTACTTGTAAGGTCATAACTTGGATTATTGCTGTTCATCCATGCTATAAATGTATGTTGTTTAGTTCCCAAAAACGTTACAGTCGAATCGAAAACCACATCATCGGTGAAGGTATCTATGTCGGCGGAAGTCGCAGTAATAGACACCCAAGAAGAATCGGGTAGTTGAGTAGTATCGAGATAAGCCCCTAAACTATCTCGCAAAGCATTAGTAATCGTAGTATCTGCGTAAGCTCCGAGAGTATCTGCTTTTAGCTTTGCGATTAGAGCTGAATCCAAAACCCCATACTCTCCACGAAATATTTTAGCCCACAGGGAATCGGAAAACTCCCCGTAAGATATCCAGATACCATCTTTATTAATCAGGGCAATCGTATCCAATGTCGAATCGGAATGTATTCTCGAAGTCCAGAGAATAAAAGTGCTGTCTCTCATCTCGTAGAACTTGCCGCCGTTCAATACCTTTCCGGTCGCACCCAATAGCAATAAAAGCGGCAACAACAATAATAGAATCAAAAATGCTTTTTTCATTTAACCTCCTTTTACCAATAACTGAACTTTGACATCATCGTGAGTCCAGCCAGTAATTCTTGAAATATCAAAACCAGTAGTAGTCACATTCTCAATAAACACTCCCGGAGCATCCATGTTTACCCGGGCAATTTCTACCGAGGGATGAGGTATCAATGCAGGCAAAGCAATGTTTGAACCTAAATTATACAATGTCCAATCAAGATACAGGTCTGAAAAGTTTACTGTATTTCCATCCGTATTGACAATAAATTCTTTTGTTAAAAATTCAAAATTCCCTAAATCAAGATTCTCTCCTTCGTCTTTTTTAGCCCCGCTGTAATACAAATCAAAAAATCTTTGAGCCAGATAACCGCCGTCTATATCATCAATAGGATTAATCTCAATAATATAATTACCCCCACCCATATCATGCACATATCCAGCCCTGACATAATGAGTGTTATCATCTGCCGGGAATAGAGTTGGATTTAATCCCGCCCCATCTTCAAGGCAGAAGTGATCATATTTTGAATAACATCTTAAAGTCATTTTTCACCTCAACTTATTGAATCAATTCGTTCTTCGCCTACAAATTCCAATGTAGTAATCTTAACAAGATTTCTTGTGCCATCTGGTCTTTCTGGACTTCTGCCGCCTGCCAGGAGAACCCAGTATGTATAAGCCGGCTGGTCCTGCCAGGGAGTTACTTTTATTTTTTCTGTCCAGCCTCTCACTTGGTTAAAGAAAGTCGCCCATCCCGCTGAAGTAATACTATCGACAACTCTGACCGGTATCTGTATCCTGACATTGTATCCCGCGACTATTTTCTTCCTGTCTCCATTATCCATAACATCGATTCCTTCCGTGTCGAAATCTTCCGGGTCCTGTATCTGTGCCAGTCCCGCCTGGTCTTTTCCGGTTAACTCATAAGCGTGCTGTTCCACCTCGGCATTATTGCATAATTGTATTTTCGCATATCCGGTTCCGTAAACCATCTTTTAACTTCCCATCGAAGCGAAATAGTGAGGTCGGAATCTAACTTTCTTAAACGGATAACTATCCACTCCAACCATCCTTATTCTTGTAAGTTTTGTTTTATCGTCATAGCTTATACCCATCATTACGCAATCGACCTGCTCATCTGGAGTCCCGTCGTACAAATATTTTTTCCATTGAATTAAATCGAATTCTTCCAGTTCGATTAAGAAAAACCCATCCACCTCTACTTCAGTACGTATTGCCATGAACCAATCACCATTGATTTTCGCCAATAATGGTCCGTTAATAGGCATTGCGAACCGATTTTCCAGTTTAAGGACTTCCCCCTCTTCAGCATTGAAAGAATCGGGATATCTATATTCATATTGAGGATAAAGAGGATTCTTGATTTCTACTCCGACATAAGGTTTTGTCTTGCTTTCTATCCAATTACTTTTATAGAGATTATTATCTAATTCAGATATATCACAATAAGTCCCCTCGCTCACAAATCTTGCTGTATCTCTTTCCATTCTTTTCCAGACACAGTTGAAGCCACTTGCAAGTTCATTAAGGGCCTGCCGTACATTCATACCTGTAAAATCGGCTACCTGGATAATAGCGTCAGTTATATTGGTACATACGAAAAATTTAGCGATTGATAAACTCCCCATTTCGGCAACCCCAAAATAACATTCATCATTTACAAGATAACAAACAGGATGCGGAGAATAAGTAAATCCGTTAAATCCAATCCCGAGATTTTCGATTGTAGGATTATCCGTTCCTGTTCCCCATTGTAATTCGACTAAATTCTGAGCTTTCCCGGACCCATCCATTTCAAAAGCACTCGGCTTTAATATATTAGGTAGAAATGCGGCATGATCCAGAAAATAATCCACAGGGTCGGTATTTATGCTTGTACTTCCTGGACCTGCTGCAATTGCCTTGAGAACATATTGTTTATCACTTGCCATTTTGGAAGTAATGAGATAAAATTTTCTGTGTGAAGCGTCTGCCCTTATCGCTCTGACAGTATTTATTGTTGTCTCAGTGCAGTAAGTCAATGCTTCCTCTACATCACCACTACCAGTTTCCACTCTTTCGATATATCCGCCTAAATTATTAGCCATTAAAAACCAGCAATGATAATCGCTACCGGTAGGAGTACCGTTCCAATATCTATGATAAACCACATTGGGAGCAACCCAACAGTCAGTAGCTGTTGCTGCACCGTATATTTCCGTAGTTCCAGCAAGAGAAGAAGGATCATCATCTATATCCACAAAAGAAACATAAAAACTTCTTGTAGAAGTACCCAAAATATTATGCAACCAATATTGGACCCAATAAAAACCATTTCTGTCTTCAACTTCACCTGTATCTCTTGTATAATTCATCAATTCAACAGAAGTTCCAGCAATACTCGTAACTGTATCATTAGTACTTGTTTTTTTTAAAAATGCTTCATTCCAAGTATCATCAATAGTGCCGTCATTTTCTATTTCCATTATTCCTTCTAAATCACCCCATCCATTTTCGCCAGCTTCTTTAGTTCCGGATGTGCAAACCACAAGAGCATTGCCATTCGGAAGGCGCAAAATTTTTTCTACTCGTGTAGCACTTGCAAATGTATCGGTTACAACAAGAAGTAAACTCCCGGATATCTTAATGGCAGCGGTTGGATCATAAGAAACCCTCCAAACATAAGTTCCTAAAGCAATTAAAATGCTATTGGAATCGGGAGGATTATCTTCGACACAGCAATTAATATCAGCACTTAATATTTCACTTTCATGGATATAATTAAACTGCCATGTAATTGATAAAAGAGCAGAAATATCAATATTTATTTCCCTATTATCGTCCGGTATTTCAAAATTCGTGACATCTAATAAAAGATTTACTAATTCGGAAAGTGTCTTACTTTCATACCAGAAGCCCACGGCTCCCCCATCTATTGTAGAACTTACAACCAGGACATCTTCAGCGTCCTTTTTAGGCAACAAATCAATATCATCTATTGTCAGGGTTATTATCTGACCTGAGGATCCCACCAGACTGTACGTATCTGCTTCACGGAATAAAAATTCCTCTCCGCCTTCGTAACTCAATCCGAATTCTTCAATAGTATTATCATCTTCAATAATGGTTTTATAAGTATAATTGAGATTTTTCGCCCCAGTGGTACCACCTGTCAAGCTTATAAATTCAACTCCCGTAACAAAGCGGAAATATACACCGTTAGCATTATGCACCAGTTCAGCATTATGATGTTCAAATTCCTTTTCCCATGTCTGAGCGGTCAGAGCAAGAGTGTTACGCCCGAATCTGCTAACGCGCTGTATATCTACCATACCATCAAAAAGAACTATATCCTGCTGTTCGTGCAAATATGAAAACAATCCAGAATTAACGAACATGGCATAGCCTGCCAGAATTTCTTCTCCCATTAAAATTGCACCACAATTACCTTCATCATCTTCATTTCGCTGGTCTATAAGAGTTATGTCTTCACCATCGAAAGTAAACAAACCTATCCCAATCCCACCAAAAGCCACACCTATATAATCTCCATATATATCTACATCTCTTGCGTTTCCACCTAAAAAATAATTATCTTTTTTTGTAAGAGTTTCTGTTTCTTTAGTCCATGTATAAGCGATAAGTCCATGTTCTTCTCCCAATGTATCATTTGCTACAAATACATTGCCATTGTTATCGCCTTTGACTTTTTCGTAAGAACAATCCCCAGGATCATCATGCGCAACCTGTGTAAAAGTCGAACCATCGAAAGTATAAACATAAATTCCATTAGCGTCATCTGCTAAAAATACATAACCATCCTCATCGACCCACACTCCCAAAGCATGGCTCCCGGGGTCAATTCTCCCAAGCTCCGTAAAAGTCGAACCGTCAAAAGTACATGCGTATAAACCTTTATCTGAATCAGCTATAAAGAAAATATCTCTGTCTTCATCATAGTCTATATCCTTAACTGCACCAGAAGTAGATTTATAACCGACTTGTGTAAAAACATTATCTATAAAAGTATATGCTCTAAGCCCATGAATTCCATGGCACCCGAAAATAAACTCGCCATATGTCCTGACCCTCCAACCTCTATAACTTGGCAAATTCTTAAACGTGATTTGCGTAAATGTAGAACCGCTCTTAGTAAACGCTCTTAAGCCGCTTTTAGCATTATCCGCGCTGTAATCTATAGCAATAATATAATTACCAAAACGACATATCCCTCTAATCTCACCTACTTCATCATCATAATAACCATAACTTGAAAGCTCCACAGGCAAATCTTCAAAATTAAGTAAAATTTTTAAGCCGAATTTACGGTTAGACTGTTCTATAATATCATTCAAATATTTATCGGGATCATGGAATTTTAAGGTTGCTTCACCGACAACAAATTTATTCAATTCCTGTTTGACATTTTTATCGATTAGAGGTAATCCGCCTTTCAAATAAGTACTTATATCATATTCATTTAATAATGTACCGTCTAATTTATGTTCTGATAATATTATTGTTTTTACAACGTGCGGGGGGATCGATTGCAATCTTGCATTTATAAAATTATTAGTTACTCTTTTCATCTCTGGTTATTCCTTAACATTGCTGGCTGTATGCCAGCACGGAAAAATTCATCCATCGCATCCGGATTGGCTCTGATTAAAGTTCTTACCTGTGTATCCGGATTAGCGTTAGTAACATAGGTTTCGACTTTAACCATCTGCGGAAGTTTCTCCCAAGGGACGACTGTTTTATCCCCTCCGGAAGTTCCGAAAGCTGTCTCAGGCACCTTTGGGTTTTCGTTGTACATCGCCATATTCAAAACAGGCATACCCTTAGGAATTACCCCGCCTTCCTGGAATCCTAAAACATTTAAAAACCCGCTCGCGACATTACCCCACGGACCAAAGCCTCTTAAGAGTATTGAGACAGCACTTTTCAATACTCCTAAAAATTGCTTCCCCTTATTAGAGTTTTGAGTAAACATCAATCCCATAGCGGCTCCCGCAAGTTCAGCTGCTTCTTCAATATCAAAAATAGCTTCTTTTGTTTCTTCAAGGGGTTCTTCGAGGTCTTCCGCTTTAGGTGTTATTATTCCCATTTCAGCAAAGATAGATTCACGCATATACTCTAAATTTTTTAATCCTTCTTCGGCTATCGCTACCGCATTATCGACTTTATCCGCATAGGAAAGTATCTTTTTATCATCCATTGTGTCATTTAATTTTGCCAGAATATCATTTAAATCCGTAAAAGGTTTTTTGGC
>CAYMYK010000003.1:33943-51942 GCA_964394625.1 uncultured Pirellulales bacterium | reverse complement strand
TGGCCGCAAAGGTCTTGCTCATTTGAATGATGCTGTCCCTGTGTCCATTCGTCGTTCGGTTCAGCCGCTCCAGGGTCTCGTTGAACTTGTTAAAGCTCTCGGCCATCTGAACATCGGTATCCGCCGCCGCAGCGAGCTGATGGTTGATTTCCACCATAGCGTCCGTCTGCTTTGCCGTCTCGGTCGGTATCTTCTCGACGGCATCGAGAAGCTGCTGGTCCTTCGTGATATTCGCCTTTAGCTGCTCGAACAACTGCTCGGTAAGCTGGTTCTGGTTCTCTACGACCTTCGGCCAGTTCTCTATGAGCTTCGGAAGCTGGTCAATTCTGGCCATCAATTCCTGATGCTGGGCGACCTGCCTGCCGAGATTCTGGTTTATACCCTCAAGCCGGCTAATGAGCTTCTCGAAGCCGGCCTGTATCCGCTCGAGAGACTCCGGTCCGGCCTTCGGCTCTCCTTGGGAGTCCTTTCGGACGGCCTTCTTGACGGTCAGTTGATGATTTGCCTCGGCTCTGTCGCCGCTACCCGGCGTTTCTGCCTGCCTGGTTTCAGTCATAAGCCCTTCGCCGTCTATTTGCGGGGAAAAGTCCCTGTGCTCTGGGCGGGTCCATTGTTCAGCCAGCCACGTCGATGCACGAGACCAAAAATTTTTCCAGCCCATATTCCTGATTCCCGAAAATACCGCCAGCCGCATTTTATCAGATTACCTCACTGTACCGCCGACATTCAAGCTGAAATTAACGTCTCGAGCTTTTTCCACTGGGCGAAGAGGCGGGATTTTGCTACCATAACCGCCCAAAAAGCCGGAAAAGACCGGACTTACACAATGAAACTCGTCACATATATTAAAAATCGGACAATCAGTTGCGGACTCTTGACTGAAAACGCAGTAATTGACATACCGGCGACTCGAGCGGATGCAAAATCGATTGGCTCCGGCACCCTGACCGACTCGTTCGGGCCCCGGCCGGCGGGGTTTTGTGAGCCGCCGGCAACACGGCATTAAGTGGATGTAATTGACTTGCGAGAGGGTATTCGTCGATGCGGATTATTGCTCAGTGTCCTCAATGCGGCAACTGCCGGCTGCTCGGCGCCGAATCGGCGGACCGGAGGATAAGGTGCAGGAAATGTCGTAAGCTGTTCAGGGTCCCCAAGCTGTCCGAAGTTCCCAGGGCCGTCAGGGTAATAAAACGCGCCAGGTCAACGGTATATGTGGACGAGGACGGCAGAACTTACGGCTGAGCAGCCGGGAGCTCAATGCCAATCGCCGCTTAAACGGCTCGATAGAGAGATTGTGGGTCAGCGGCTTCATTTTTGGGGCTTCTTAAAAGACCGGTACGATGTTCCCTGGCCGGGCCAGGATAGCAAAGAATAGAAGTTGACATAGGTTTTGAAATTGTGTATACTCAGGGTACTTCGATTATCACACCCTATAGCTGTGTAAGCTAATGATTATGGATGCTATGATGGTTCTGCTGCATCATGGGGGTTTCTGAAGGAAGTCGCCGAAGCAGACGGCTTGGTTCATTGGAGGTGTGGTGATGTCGTTTTTGACCTGTGGCCGGGGGCAGAAGGTCTGTCCGAAAACGGGAAAAGTAATTAGTGGAAAGAGCAAGCACTTGTGGCTGAGGTGGGTGTTTCCAATAACCGGGCTTGCGGCGTTGGTCTGGTTTCTGGTTCGGGTGCTCCCGAAGCCGTCTCGTGCGATGTATCCCTGCCAGCGGGTGGCATTTCCGCTGGCGTCTGGGTTTGTGGTATGGGTTTTGGGGGCGATTGGCTCTATCGCGGCATACCACAGGGCTAAGGCGGCGTTTGCAAAGGCGCGTTACGCATTGGCGATAATCTGCATAATTGCGAGCGTCGGTTTCGTCTGGCTGAGTATGAGCGCCGGCAGGCAGAAGCTGACATTGGCTGATGAGCCGCCTGTGGCAAATGAGCCGGTCGGTGTGGGCAGGGGGGTCAATCCCGGGCGGGTTGCATGGATCCACGATGCGGACTCGACGGACTGGGTCTATACGAATGTGAACCAGACCGAGCACTGGTACGAGCATGAGCACACGAACCAAGAGGTAGTTAGCGGGATGCTTTCAAAGTCGCTTCGTGCACTTAGCGATACGACGACGGATGCAGCCGCGTGGGATGCAATCTTCCGGTACTTCAATCAGCAGCGAGGCAAAGGAGACGTGGGCTATCAGCCGGGCGAGAAGATAGGTATCAAGATAAATCATACGTTAAGCTGCGGTGCCGACCCGGAGATAATGGACAAGAACCCGTGGTGGGGCGGTAACTATATGAACTTCATCGACAATTCGCCCCAGTTGACGATTGCATTGCTGAGGCAGTTAATCGATGCCGCCGGCGTCGCACCCGGCGATATATCGATAGGGGACCCCGGCAGGATAATGCCTAACTACTGGTATGATATGGTCGAGCCGAACTGTCCCGGCGTTGTTTATATTGCACTGGTCGGCGGGATGGGACGCACGCAGTCGCAGTGGTCCGGTACTGAGTTTTACTTCAGCGACCCCGACCCGTCCCACTGGACCGACGTCAATCAGCAGGACCATATACCGGTCTGTTTCGCGGATGCAGATTACTTTATAAACTTTCCGGTTTTGAAGAGCCACGGCACCGGCGGGGTGACCATCTGCGGCAAGAACTTTTACGGCTCGCTGATACGAAATCCTAATGCAAGCGACCAGGCACATCCTGAGAACTGGTACAACATGCATATCACGCTGCCGGGGGCGGCAGACACATTTCCGGGCGTGCCCGGAATGGGCCATTACCGCTGCATCGTTGACCTGATGGGTCATCCGGAGCTGGGCGGCAAGACGCTGCTTTGTCTGGTGGACTCGCTTTTTTCAGGTATCGGCTGGGACGGGCAGCCGGTAGAGTGGAATATGTCGCCTTTCAACGGCGACTGGCCTTCGAGTATATTCGTTTCACAGGACCAGGTTGCCGTCGATTCTGTTGGCTTTGATTTTCTTTATGAGGAGTGGAACGACTACCCGCATATGTCGGGCGCCGGCGATTACCTGCACGAGGCGGCCCTGGCCAACGACCCGTGTTCGGGGACGAATTACGACCCGAACGACGATGGTGTTGGACTGGCAAGTCTCGGAGTTCACGAGCACTGGAACAACGCTGCGGACAAGCAGTACAGCCGGAACCTCGGGACAGATGGCGGAATCGAGCTTGTCAGCGGCTCGGCGGCTTTCGGTGATGTTGACGGCAGCGGGGGAGTGGACTTTGAGGACTTTGCGCTTTTGACGGCGGCGTTGGGCAGCAGCACCGGCGAGCCGAACTGGGACCAGCGCTGCGATATTTCGGAGCCGGGTGACGGGGTGATTGACGAGTGGGATATGCTCGTTTTGTGCCGGAACTGGCTTGGCGGTTTTCCCGGGTCGGTGATTGCAAACGGTGCCCAACTTGAGGTGGTGTACTCAGAGGCGGGGATATACTTCGAGGGGCCGAGCTGGGACCCATTGACAGGTAAGCTGTATTTCTCACAGCGGACGGAGTTTTACCGGATTTTACGGCTTGATTCGCCGGGCAGTGCAACGGTGTGGATGAACAACACGCCGCAGACAAACGGGACGTTCCTGTCGAACGACGGCCGGCTCTTAACGGCGGACGAGAGTACGAGACAGCTCCGCAGCCACCGCATCGGCGCCACAGGGCCTGAGGATTCACAGGTTCTGGCCGGGCCGGGCGACGGAATCAACAAAAAGCCGAACGACCTGTGCCAGACGCCTCGAGGCGACATCTACTTTACCGGCCCGGACTGGACGCCGGGGGCGACCGACCAGGTGGTCTATCGTCTTGCCCCTGATGGGACGGTGACAGAGGTTATCGACGATATGGTGATGCCGAACGGTATTATTGCCTCGAACGACGGCACAAAACTTTACGTTGGTGACAGCAATCTCAAGCACTGGAAGCTGTACCCTGTCAACCCGGACGGCACGGTGGGCGAGGGGTGGGTTTTCTTCGACCCAGATACGGCGAGTACGCGCGACCCGGACGGTATGACGATTGACGAGCTGGGTAATCTGTATTTTGTGGGCCGCGGCGGACTCTGGATTGTTTCGCCGGCGGGCAGAGAAATAGAGATGCTCCCCGTGCCGGAGTTCTGCTCGAACGCAGCGTTCGGCGGCCCGGAGGGCAAGACTCTCCACATAACCTGTCAGGACAAGGTTTACAGTTTAGCGATGCGGGTTCGCGGAGGCACATGGGCGGACAGGACCGCACCGAGTCCCGACCCGATGGGTTGGGCAATGGCTCCACAGCCGTCGGGGCCTTACTCGATAACTATGACGGCGGCAACGGCATCAGACAAGTTTGGCGTGGAATATTATTTTGAGAACGAAACGGACCCGTCGCACGACAGTGGCTGGCAGGACAGCCCCGATTACAACGACACCGGTCTTGAACGGGGAATCGTTTATACTTATCTGGTGAAGGCACGAGACAAGTCAGATTTTCGCAATGAGACTTCGTACTCACAGCCGGCCTTATCGACGACAGAGCTTGAGGCGCCGCCGATAGCGTTTGACTCGGAAAGTTGCGGCTTTGCCGCCACAGCCGGCAGTACCCTTAGCTTCAGCCATACCATCGGCTCCGGGCAAAATCGTCTTTTGGTTGTCGGAGTGCAAAGCGAAAACCCGAGCGGTTCGATGCCTGAACTGATTATCACGAGTGTCAGGTACCACGGCGCTAATTTAGCGAAGGCAGGTCATACGTACATAGATGAAGGCGGTTATGTTCTTGCGGTTGAGCTGTGGTATCTTCTTGAAGCGGATTTGCCGTCGGCCGGGACATACAGCGTTAATGTTACATACTCCGGGACGGTACAATCACGCTCGGCGGGAGCAATCTCGCTTGAAAATGTTCTTCAGGCGCCGCCTGAGGACGTGAACAGCAACACAGCTATATCAAGTCCGATTTCGACGACTGTAAGTTGCGCCGACGGCTCGTGGGTCGTCGATGCAGTCGGGTGCGGCAATGTCAGCGTTTTTGCGCCGGTGAGCGGTGATATGACCAAACGATATGAAGTGTCGGCGACGAGCAATAGCGGGGCGGGCAGCACGACGGCGGCTGCGGCTGCAGGGCCTGTGGCAGTGGAATGGACAAACGACAACGCAAATGCCCTCGCGCAGGTCGCGGCCTCGTTCAGGGAGCTGCCGTAGGTGCGGCGTTGCCGGTTTTAGCCGATAGCTGATTGCTCGAAATGTCTGCGCCGGGGCTATGGCGACTATCTGGTCTCTTGAGTGGTGACGGGTACGGGGGGCTGTTTCGGCGTCAGAGGCAGCCAGACCGTGAATGTCGTACCTTTGTCTGGCTCGCTTTCGACCTCGATTCTTCCGTCGTGCCTGATGACAATTTCCTTGACGATGGCAAGGCCGAGCCCCGTTCCCTGGATTTGTTTTCCCGGGCGGTTGACGCGATAGAATCGGCCGAATATTTTCGGCAGGTCGTCCTTCGGTATGCCCATACCGGTGTCGCTTACCTTTATGATAAGCTGCCGGTCTTGTGTCCGGGCCGAGAGGGTGACCATGCCGTTTTCGGGGGTGAACTTAATCGCGTTGTTGACGAGATTCGAGAGCATCGACTGTATCTTGTCTGCATCTGCGACCAACTGGCCGAGGTGCTCGGGGATATCCAGTTCAAGGTTGACCTTATTCTTGTCGGCCAGGGCGTGCATGTCCGGCATCGTGCGATTGATTACGGCGAGTACGTCAACGGGTTCGCGTACGATTTCGATTCCGCCGGATTCAATATGTGATATTTCGAGTATGCTGTTAATGAGATTTGTGAGACGGTCGGATTCTTCGTCAATAATATGGAGAAACTCCCGCTGGGTTTCTTCGGGCATATTTCGGTCATAGAGGATGGTTTCGGTGTATGCCTTTATTGAGGTTAGCGGGGTTCGCAATTCGTGTGATACCGAGGAGATGAAATCGGATTTCATACGGTCGATTTCGCGCTTGGCAGAGACGTCTCGGAAGACCATAACAATTCCGGTCATAGTACCATCGTTTTTTCTGATTGGAGCGGCGGTGGCGGAGATGGGGCACTGCCGGCCGAACCTGGCCATAAGTGCATCGTGGTCGCCGCCGAACTCGATATTGCGGGATTTCAGAACCTTCTCAATGGGTGTCTCCACAGGATTGTTCGTCTGTTCATCGATGATGTGGAAAATTTTATCGACCGGTTCCAACTGCACTTTGTCGAATGTCCAGCCGGTCAGCTTCTCGGCCGCTTTGTTGAAGAGCATAATACGGTTCTCGGCGTCAACGGCAACGACGGCATCGCCCATACTGGAGAGCGTTACAGCCAACAATTCCTTTTCTTCGGCGAGCTGCTCGGTTCTTTCTTTGACTAACTCGACGAGATTCTCGTGGTATCTTTTGAGCTCGTCCTCGGCTTTTTTGTGGCGAACGGCATTTTTCACGACCTCAGGCAGCACCTTGAGGTAGTTGCGAGCGGGGTCTTTTATCAGGTAATCCGACGCCCCGCACTTCATTGCCTTGACGGCGAGCTCTTCACTGCCTGTGCCGGTGGCGAAGACCGCGGGGGTTTCGTCTATCGAGTCGAGAATATCAAAAGCCGTGCCGTCTCCGAGCAGGTAGTCCGCAAAAACGACGTCGAAATTTTCTTTGCCTAAGATTTCTCTCGCCTCGCTGACGCTGCCGGCGATCGTATAGTCGTAGGGCAGGTTCTGCTCTTTGACTATACGTTTGAAGGCCATCTGGTCGAGTTTGTCGTCTTCGACCATTAGAATTTTATACGTGGTTTTTTCGGTATTTTCATCCGACATAAGCAGGCAGTTCGCTCAGTGTCCAGTAAAGGTCGATGGTTCTTATCGCTTCGACGAATTTCGTGTAGTTGGTCGGTTTGACGATGTAGCCGGTGACAGAGAGGTCGAAACTTTCCACCTTATCCTGTTCACTTTTTGAGGTGGTCAGCACGACAACAGGTATCTTTTTCAGTTCTTCGTCGGTCTTTGCAATTTTGAGAAATTCGATTCCGTTCATTTTCGGCATGTTCAAATCGAGCAGAATAACACAGGGGTTTTTGCTGCCTGCCTCACTCAGATAGCTTAGCGCCTCCTGGCCATTGGTCTTGTGGACGAGCTGATTTATGACCTTGAGCTCTTTCAGGGCTCTTTTGACGGTCATTGCATCGACGTCGTCGTCTTCAATAAGCAATATGGGTTTCAAGCTTCGCATTTTCATTCTCCTGCTCGTGAGCAGGCAGTTCACTAAGCGTCCAGTAGAGGTTGATAATCCGTATTGCATCAACGAATTTTTTGTAATCGACGGGCTTGACAATATAACCTGCGACATTGAGCTCGAAGCTCTCGACTTTGTCCATGTCATCTTTCGATGTGGTCAGGACTACTGCCGGGATTCTCTTTAGCATTTCGTCGGTTTTGGCAACTTTGAGGAACTCAATGCCGTTCATTTTCGGCATATTCAAATCGAGAAGAATAACGCAGGGTTTCTCATTGGCGTCGTTCCTCAGGTAATCGATGGCTTCTTCGCCGTTGGCACTGTGAACAAGAGGGTTCGTGACCTTCAGGTCCTTGAGGGCCCGCTTTACCGTCATAGCATCAACATTGTCGTCCTCGACAAGTAAAATTGGCTTAGAGTTTCGCATTTTCAACTTCCCTTTCCTGGTCAACCAAATCGTTCCACATCCAGTACTGGATAATAGTGTTCATAGAGTCCAAAAAGGTGCCGTAATCCACCGGTTTTACGACATAGCCGGCAACGCCGAGGCCGAAAGTATCGAATTTGTCTCTTTCGTACTTCGAGACGGTCATGACCACGACCGGTATCTTTTTCAGCTTGCGGTCGGCTTTTATTGCCTGCAGGAATTCGATGCCGTTGACTTTCGGCATGTTCAGGTCCAGGAGAATCAGGCCGGGTTTTTCGTTCGCCGGGTCTCTCAGGTATTCGAGTCCCTGCTCTCCGTCGGTTTTGTGGACAAGCTCATTTTTGACCTTGAGGTCGTCGATTGCCTGTGTGATTGTCGAGGCATCGACGACGTCGTCTTCGAGCAGTAATATTGGTTTCAATCTTGACATTTTTCATTCTCCACTTTCCAGCTTTGGTATTGTGAAAAAGAAGGTAGTTCCCTGTCCCAACTGCGAGCTGAGCCAGATTTTGCCCCCGTATAATTCGATGATTTTTTTGACAACTGTTAATCCCACGCCGGTGCTTTCGACCTGGTCCCGCGGGGCCAGGGTCTGAAAAATTTCAAATATTTTCTCAAAATACGCCTGCTTGATTCCGGGGCCGTTGTCGGCGACGCTGAATTCCCAGCAGCCGTCTTCCTCCATACAGCCGATTCTGATTTTACCCTTCGCCTTATCCATATATTTGATTGCGTTGCCGAGCAGGTTCTGGAAGACCTGCTTGATGCGCACTTTCTCACATTTGAGTGTCGGCAGCTTGTTCTCGATGCAGATTTCAATGTTTTTGGGCAGGTCGATTTCACATATTATTTCGGCTAAAAGTGTGCTGATATCGACGTCGTCCTTCTTGTCGGTGACGTGGCCTATTTGTGAGTATTGCAGGATGCTGTCGATTAGCTCGGCCATTCGCCTTACCCTTCCGATGAGCAGATTGACCCGCTTTTTGCCCTGCTCGTCGAATTTGTCGGTGTATTGCCTTACGAACCAGTCAACCAGAGAGCCGATTCCTCTCAGCGGGCTTTTGAGGTCGTGTGCTACCACGTGCGCAAAACTGCGAAGCTCTTCGTTCGAACGCTTCAGCTCCCTGACGGTCTGGTCGAGCTCTTTGTTCAGCTTCTGCAGGGCGTGCTCAGACTTTTTATTTTCGGTTATATCTCTGATGATGTGGACAAAGCGGATGACGTTACCCTGCTCATCGAAGATAGGGTCGGCTGATACCGTAATCCAGGCATCTTTTGAATTAATGTAAAGTTCTCCCTGCTGGTGTTTGCCGGTTTGCTTTGCCTTGCTCAACGGCCAGTCCTGTGGCGGAGCATCTTTTCCGCCGAGCAGCTCGTGACAGCTTTTGCCGAGTATCTTACCGAGCGGTTTGCCAAGCACTTTTGCCGTGGCTGTGTTGGCCTGAATTACCTTGTATTCGCAGTCAACCAACATCATCGAGTCACTTGCGGCATTGAATGTCGTTTCCCACTGCTGTAGTGCCTTTATTAGTGCTCGTTCGACCTGCTCACGTTCGGCGTCCGGCCTGTGCAGATTCGGGTGCTTGCCCCGGTGAATTGTTGTTTTCTCCGCCGGCTGTCTGTCTGTCTGAGCTGTGACAGAGGTATGTGCCGGGCTCAGCCCGGCACACGACCGGTTTGTTTCTATCTGTTCCGTTCTCATTCGGTACCTAAAAAACAACTCTTAATTATCTGTTGCTACCGTCAACGAACCGTGCTTGTCTGCACCTGTTCTTCTGTGGTTTGCAAAAGCTGTTTCGGCAGCTCGTTTGACGTCCAGTACAGCAGTATCGTGCCTATAATCTCAACGAACCTTGCGTAATCGACCGGCTTGACCATATACCCGGCGGCTCCGAGCTCAAAACTTTCGATGACATCTCTTTTTTCCTTCGAAGTCGTCAGTATGATTACCGGGATTTTCCTGAAATTTTCGTCGGCCTTGATGCGCTTTAAGAACTCGATGCCGTTCATTTTCGGCATATTCAGGTCGAGCAGTATCAGGAAGGGTTTGGGTTTTTGCTCATTTGATAGATAAACCAGGGCCTCTTCGCCGTTGACCGAGTGAATGAGCGAATTGGCGATGCTCAAATCCCGCATCGCCCTTTTTACGGTCATTGCGTCCACGTTATCGTCTTCGACAAGTAATATGGGCTTTGCATTTTCCATCTCTGTGTTCCTTTTAGTTTTTGGGTAGTGTGAAAAAGAACGTGCTGGCTCTGCCGGGCACTGACTCGACCCAGACCCTGCCGCCGTACAATTCAACGATTTTCCTTACGATACTCAGGCCAAGGCCCGTACTGCTGGATTTGTCCTTCGGGGCAAGTGTCTGGAACATCTTAAAGATTTTCCCGGCATACTTTGGGTCGATGCCCGGGCCGTTATCGGCCACGCTGAACTTCCAGAAACCATCCTCTTCAACGCAGCCGATTCTTATTTTCCCATAGGGCTTGTCCATATATTTGATGGCGTTGCTCAGCAGGTTCTGAAAGACCTGTCTCAGGCGCGTCTTATCGCAGTTGATAACCGGCAGTTGGCCCTCGATACTGATCGATATGCCCTCCGGAGGGGCCAGGCAATCGACGATGTTAGCAAGGAGTTTTGCAGTATCGACGGAGGTTCTTTTCTCTTTCACAAAGCCGACTTGCGAATACTCAAGAATGTCGTCGATTAGATTATGCATTTGTTCGGTCCGGCTTTGCAGCAGTTTTATATACCTGCCGGCCTTTCCGCCGAACTTCAGTGAGCTGTCCTTTCCAAGCCGGCTCACAAGCATGCTTATACCCCGCAGAGGTGCCTTGAGGTCGTGAGAGACGATGTGAGCGAATTCTTTCAGCTCCTTGTTAGATGATTCAAGCTGCCTTAGAAGCACCGCCTGTTTTTGCTGCGTTTTCTTCAACTCCGTAATATCACGATGTATGCCTATGATGCCTATAATCTTGCCGTTATTGTCTGTCCACGGAACCTTCGTGTTCAAGGTCCATAAACGCTTGCGAGGTTTGTCTATACACTTCACCTCTTTGTTGATAATAGCTTTGCCGGATGCAATTACATTTTGCTCCTCGGCATAAACGATCCCAGTATGTTCTTCGGGGTAAAAGTCAAAGTCCGTTTTACCGATGGCCTCGGCCGGTTCCGCCAGGCCCAGGATTTCGGCACAAGCCCGGTTTATCCTGACAAACCGGCCTTCGGTGTCCTTGCAGCAAATCACGTCGGGAACGTTGTTCATCAGTGTATGGAGGAAGGTAATTTCCTGCATAAGTTTTTGCTGTGACTGCCTGCGCTTTGTAATGTTGCGATTGATACCGACGAGCCCTACGATGTTTCCAAAAGAGTCTTTCAGGGGTACTTTTGTAGTCAGCGACCACTTTTCGTTTCCATTCTCGTCGATATCGGACTCTTCGCGGTTAATCAGCGCCTCGCCCGTTCTGATTAGTCTCTGCTCCCGGGTGTAAAACCTCGCAGCGAGCTTATGTGGATAAAGCTCAAAATCCGTCATACCGGCGAGTTTGTCTGTGGTTTTCGCCCCGAATCGCTTTGCGACCGCCTTATTGCAGATAAGGAAACGGCTCGCGGTATCCTTGACGTATATCTCATCAGGGATGTTGTCTATCACCGTTCGAAGTATATTATACTCGCCGGCCATCGGACTGATAAGCCCTGTAATCAGGCCAAGCGTTTTTTCCGACAGTCTCGCATCCGGCGTTACAATATCGTTCGTGGTGTGGGATTTAAGCTTCATCTTTTTTACTCCTGTAGCCCTTTTTACGGTTTATTCTCATTTCGGCACATTCCGTTGTCGATGTTAGCTGCTGCTGCGGTTCTCGGACTATGTTTGTTTTGCCTGAGCAGCCACAGGGACCTTATCGTCTTCACTTGCATAATCTTTCGCGCCGGCTGCCGGCAGGGTGAAGAAGAATGTTGTGCCCCTGCCGAGTTCGGATTCGAGCCAGACGCGCCCGCCGTAAAGCCCAACGATTTTCTTGATAACCGTAAGCCCAACTCCTGTACTCTCGAATTCATCTCTTGGAGACAGCGTCTGGAATATCTTGAAGATTCTCTCGAAGTATTTTTCTTCGATGCCGGGGCCGTTGTCGGCGACGCTGAACTGCCAGAACTCTCCATCCCGGATACAGCCGATTTTTATTATCCCTTCGGGTTTGTCAATGTATTTGACGGCGTTGCTCAGAAGATTCTGGAAGACTTGTTGGATGCGCGTTTCTTCGCATTTAACGACAGGCAGCTCGTTTTCGATTGTTACGGTGATATTTTCCGGCGGGCAGACCATATCGATTATCTCAGGCACTAATTTATCAAGGTCAACATCGACAAATTTCTCCTTGACCCGGCCGACCCTTGAGTATTGCAGAATGCCCTCTATGAGATTGTGCATTCTGTCCGCTCGCGAGCCGAGTAGCCGGAGCTGCTCCTTGCCCTCGTCGTCGAGCTTGTCGGTATAGTCTGCCGCGAGCCATTCGGCGAGTGTCTTGATTGCTCGAAGCGGCGCTTTCAGGTCGTGCGAGGTGATATACGCGAAGTCCTTTAGCTCCTGATTGGCATTTGCAAGTTCTTTGAGCAGTTCGGCCTGTCTTTGTTCGGCCTTTTTACGTTCGCTTATCTCGGCGGTGAGATGTTCGTTGCTCGAGGTCAATTCTGATGTGCGTTCCTGCACTCTCACTTCAAGCTCGTCTTTGGCGCCGACGAGCTCCAAGTCACGCTGCTGAATCTGCTCGAGCATTTCGTTAAAGGCATCGATGAGCAGGCCGACCTCATCATTACTCTGTTTCACGGCTCGCGCGGAGTAGTCTCGCTTTTCAGAGACCTCTTTTGCGACCTCGGCCAGCCCCAGAATCGGCCCGGATATGATGCCTTGAAGTTTTGCGGAGAGCAGGTACGCGGCAAGTGAGGCAAGAAACATAACAGCGATTGTATTCCTGGCGCTGCGTCTCAGCGCATCATACATCGGGCTCAAATCCGACCGCAGGCATATAGTGCCGACTTTCTCGTCGTCGAGAACAACGGGCTTGAATACGGTGAGAAAGCGGTCGCTGAAGATATAGCCGTCTTCTTTTATTTGCTTCGGAATATCGTTTTTTTCTTCTGCGTTTCGGTAATAGCTTGCGAATGGTTGTCCGTTTTTGTCATATACGCAGCCGAAGACGATGGAGGATTTTGCCCGCAGTGCGTTCAACGTTTCTTCGGCGTCTTTTGTGTCGGCGAATGCCAGAGCGGCTTTGCAGTTATCCGCCGCCACTTCCGCATGCACCGAAAGATTTTGCAGCATGTCGCTGCGAATAGTTGTGTGTTCATACAGGATGGATGCGGTCCCGACCAGCAGCAGCGTTACGATGCAGGTCAGCATCACAATTGCTATCATCTTGTGCTTGATTGTCATATTCGAGAAAAGAAGCATAGACTATCGCCTGTCATTGTCGGTTTTGTGTTTACCGTCGGCTGAAAGGGATTTTTCCGGCTTGAGCACCTTCGTTGCCAATCGCAGAAGCTGCGACCTCATCTGCAGTTTCGCCTTTTTTGCAGCCGACAGGTTGACCTGGAAGCGCACCTTATTGTCTTCCAGGGTAAAATTGACCATTCCGCCCGCTTCGAGAAATCCCTGTGTGTCTGCAATCGTAAGGACGGCGGAATTCTTAACGAGGTCGATGAGCCGGCTGAAATTCTGTTTTTCCGAAGGACAGACAAACAGTATGTGGCACCTCTTCAATACATTCAGCCGTTCCTGCACAATGGAGTTTATAATGACCTTCAGGTTTTCTTCCTTTGCCTGGTCCACGAAGACCATGCCGCGTTTTTTCAACTCTTCGATTTTCTTTTTTCTGGCCTCTTCGTTCTTCTCGCCGCTGATTTGCTCGAGCGAGTCAAGCGGCCTGATGGCGACATTTCCGCTCTCGTCCTTGATTATGACGTAGTTTTTTCTCAGCGACTGTATTTGCCGGTAGAGCTTCGCTCTGTCTGCCTCGACGGATTCTTTCAGCTTTGTAAAGTCGCCGAAACGCTGGATGACAACCCTGCGGTCATCGACTTTTTTGTCCGTGAGGATGTCAAAGGCCTTTCCGAAAGGGTCTTTGCCTACGATGCCTATCCTTATTTCACCCGAACCCTGCGCGTCCATAGTTTTGGGCCAATCGACAAATTTGAGGAAATTATAGACAAAAGCCGCCTTAATTTGGTATTCTTTGTACCGGGAAGACTCGGGCTTCGAGTATCCTGTAGAAACCACGATGCAGCAAACTAATACGAGAATAAAGGCAGACCGGATACGGCTATGGTGCAGACGCCCCGACCTGCTCCTCCATTTATCCGCATTGCTGTGTTCTTTCTGTGTCATCTGGTTGTCGTTTCCAAATCCATCCGGTTTGGCTTTCATTAGAATTTGTATTTGAGGGAGACGCCGAGAGCCGGGGCGCAAGCGCGGGCATCTGCAGGATACAGGGGGTCATAGGCCAACAGCCGCTTATTCAGGGCTATGTCGAACATCCCGAGCAGGTTGTAGCCGTCCACTCGGATTGTCAGGTCCTCGGTTGGTTTGTACTGCAGACCGAGATTGAGGAATGCGCTTATATCGGTTGTTTCATCACTGCTTGGATCGTAGGCCCACGATCCCCAGCCTCCCGCCCCCTCCACCCATTTTGTCTGCCGGAGGTATGTGGCGTAGTCTTCCTGACCCGGGAAGCCCCAGTATATTCGCAATGAGCCGTCTAATTGGAGCTTGTCTGTGAGCTTGTACTGTCCGGTGAACTTTGTGACGTCCCTGCTCCAGGCCACAAGCTCGCGGCGGTAGCCCCGGTCTGCCATTGTCGGAGGATAATCGCTATTGAGCGTGTCGCTAAAGTCATAGACAGTGGTGAAGCCGTGAGATGCTGTGAACCTTGCTCTTTCGGTCTTGTAGGTGGCCTCGATCTCGAAGCCCCAGGTCTGCAGATTTCCGACTGGAAGCACACCCGATGCGGCGCCCACGACATCCTGGTCCTGGTAAAACAGCGAGCCGGCTAACCAGAGGTGCTTGGACTGCCGGCGTTCGTAACGAAGCTCCCAGACGTTTATCTTCTCGGGGTCTGTCTTGCTGTTGTTTTGGTCCCATTCCTTTTTCATCTCAGCGGCCTGGGGTGCGCGCACGGAGCGTGTAAAGCTGGCCTTTACTGTGTCTTTCTCATTTGGTGTATAGACGAGCACCGCTCTTGGCGAGAACATTCGTGGTGTGAAGGTGTGCCAGTCGAGCCGGCCGCCGACAAAGCTTGTCAATTCGTCGCTTATGTTCCACTGGTACTCTCCGAGCAGCGAGTACAAATCAGTGTGCCAGCGTGGCATTTCACCGCTGAAGACCGGATTTGTAGCAACGTCGCCGGCGGGGTGGCCCGGGCTCTCGAAGCCGAACTCCTCGTGTGACCATTCACCACCGATGGCGACCGAATGTGATTCGCTCGGATTCCAGTGCGTCATCAGCCGGCCGTAGTATTCGTCCTCGCGATGGGCGGCGTTTGTTACTCCGCCCCCGCTTAGACGCTCGAAGTCGAACATGTCGTAGCTCAAGGCGTAGTCGAGTCCCAGCGTTTCACTTATCTTGTATTTGTTCGAGGCATAGATGGTGGCCTGCTGATAGCCGGTTGACCACGAATCCAGGCCGTAGCTCCACATCGAGCTGAAAAGGTCCGGGGCGTAGTAGCCGCCGCCTCGAGTGTAGCGTGCCCAGAGGTCGAAATCGCCCGCCGTGTAATCAGTGAATAACTTGACTTTTGTGAGGTCTCTGTATGCCTGGTTGTCGCGTTCGGTTGGGATGTTGACAACGTCGCCGGCACTGTGGCTGTTGTGGAAGGGCTGGTCAATCGCGTTGCCGCCTCCCCATATAAACGGAGCGTCGCCGCTGTCGGCGCCGAGGTAGTCGCTCAGACCGGTGTAGATATAAAGCCCGCTGTTTTCGGTGAACTTCTCGGCGTACTTGTACTCGCCTGAGTAGAATTCTTCGACTGCGCCGAGCCGGCCCGTGACTTCCGAGCCCTGAAAGGTCATTGCGTTCTCGGTTACGATGTTGATTACCATCGATATCGCACCGGGACCATACAAGGCCGAACCCGGACCGCGAATAACGTCGATATGGTGAATATCTCTCATTGTCGGAAGGTCGCGCTCGCTCAGTGCGCCGTAATGTGTGTGTTCGTTCATTACGCGTCCGTTGACCAGCAGCAGGTACTTGAGGTCGCGGTCGGAGATGATTCCTCTCAGGCCGGCGTGATTATACTCCCAGGGATGGCGTATCCATTGGAAGTTTGGCACGTAGATATCGAGTAGCTCGTCGAGATATCTCGCGCCTGAGGACCAGATATCTTCCTGTGTTATGGTTGTGACGGTTGCGGGCGTGAGCCGGCGGGTGGTCTTTGTCAGCGAGGCACTTGACTCGACCTCGATCTCCATCAGCTTCTCGAGCGGCATATTCAAAAGCTCCGTGCCGCTTTGGCCGGCCGATTCATCCTGTCGTCCGAATGCCCGGCTGCAGGGGATTAGTGCGAGAACGACTGCAACCGAAAGCAACAGGTTGTATCTTTCAGTTTTCATCTTCTCTACCTTTCAGTTCGAATGTGTTGACGGTTTTTCGGTAATCATTATTAGCGGTCAATGCCACGAGGCATCCCGCTGTGCATTTTTGCCTTTACACATTTCTCGAGTTTTTCTCGAATAGTTTTGCCCAATTGCATAGGGTCAAAGGGCTTGGTGATATAATCGTCGATGCCTGCCTCGATGGCCTGCTCAACGTCGCGGGTCAAGCCCTTGGCGGTCAGCATAAAAACGGGAATATGGCTTGTAGCATTATCCGCCTTGAGCCGGGTGAGGACCTGCAGACCGTCCATCTCGGGCATAAGCCAGTCGAGCAGAATCACACCGGGCTGTTTCTCGCGGGCGGCCCTGAGTCCGCTGACACCGTCTTCGGCGAGGTGTACCGCGAAGCCGTCGAGCCGAAGGTTGTATTCGAGGACCCTTCGGATATGTTCCTCGTCCTCCACAACCAGGATAGTCAGTTGTTCGCTCATATCCAGGTACCTTTCAGTAAATTGCCCTGTCTCAGGGGATGCCGGTCTGTCCCTGCGGGGACCATGGTATTGCTGTTGGCCAACAATCCGACAGACCACTTTCTTCGCCCCCACTTTGGACAGAGAGATATCGGCATATTTGGAATGTGGTTTAAGAAAGAACTTGCGGCGGTCTCTTCAGGCGGGTTTAGCCGGCACGGATAGAGGAAAGGTCCTATATTGATTGTAGCTCTGAGAGCATCGGCAAAGAAGACGAGACCTCGCCGAACAGGAAATGCAGGTTAGTGCAATAAGAAAATCACGTCTGTTTGGCAAACTGCCTGACCGGTTTATCGGAGCTTGTTTGCCACGGCTGGATGTTGTTTTAGCTGATAGTCAAGAGCTTCAGGCGGCCCGGATAGCACCGTACGTTCGTGGGTCACATCCCGGCCAGGCCGTACAGAGTGTGAATTTCCCCTGGCGATAGTGCCCTGTGGAATATCATTACGTCATCAATTCCGCCTTCGAACGGGTAATTTGCTCCTTCTCTTGCGCCGATCTGGGCGTCGATTGGGTTCGATATGTCGTTCGTAGTGAGCTTGTCCTGGAAGATATGGACTGTTTCTGCGACGCCGTTCACATACAGCGTCACACCGCCGGCGGTCTTGGAGCCGTCATAAGTTACCGCGACAAAAGACCATACATCATCCGGCAGCGCGGTCGAGCCGGAAAGCTGCAGGCAACTGCCCACGCTCGAATACATCGTGAAGCTTATTTTGCCCGTTTGCTGCCAGGCACCAAAGGTAAAACCCCTTATAGGCCAGGTTTCGTCGAACTTGTCGAAGAACATCTGGTAGGGCGTTGCGGTCAGCTCTGCGGGTTTGACCCACATTGCAATCGTCATTGGGACGGCGGCGCTGTCGAAGTCTGTCAGGCCCGGTATGAGCACATAGTCATCGACGCCGTTAAATGTCAGGGCATGGCCGGATTTACCTGTGGTGCTCAGAAGGGATGTATCCTTTTGAGCATTCGCGTCTATTCCATTACCGCTGCTGTCAACCACGCTGCCGTTGGCGGCGCAGTCATTCATCTTCCATTGGCCGAGAAGGCCTGTCAGTAATTCTATACCCTGGTTGGCATTGTACAATGCGTCAACTTCTGATTTGGAAAGTGCCCTTTCAAAGACCATTACGTTGTCCATGCTGCCTTTGAACGGATAGTGGGCTCCTTCTCTTGCGCCGATCTGGGCGTCGATTGGGTTCGATATGTCGTTCGTAG
>CAYMYK010000003.1:0-33843 GCA_964394625.1 uncultured Pirellulales bacterium | reverse complement strand
TTGCGGTCAGCTCGGCGGGTTTGACCCACATTGCAATCGTCATTGGGACGGCGGCACTGTCGAAGTCTGTCAGGCCCGGAATAGCTATGTAATCGTCGGCACCATTAAATGTCAGAGCGCCATCGACTATACCGGTGGTAGTTATTGCAGATGTGTTTTGCTTTGCTATTGCCGGTCTGGCGAGTGTGCTGCTGTCCTCTACGACGGGGGTATCGTAGTTATCGTCCATTTTCCAGTAGCCGACCAAACCGTCAGAGAGCGTAGAAGCCGTATTGTCCTTGACGGTTATCGTTATTGTTTCCTGGTCGGTGAAGCTGCCGTGCACCGCCTCGAAGGTGACGTTATACATGCCGACGTCGCTGTTTGAGGGCGTCCAGTCGAAGATGTTTGACGAAAAATTCGGCTCGCTCGGCAGGTTGTGGCCTGCGATACTAATGGGGATACCAGAATCGAGTGTAATCACCTCGAATCTGAGGTCTGAGCCCTTGTTGATTTGCTTGTCGCCAATCGGACATAGCTCCATCGACATTTCTTCGATTTCATCCGGTGCCAAGGCGCGATTGTAGGTGCGCACGTCATCGATAAGTCCGTCAAATGCCCGCAGGCCGTCGTAGCCCCGTCTGCCTATGACGAGCGGGTCGGGGGCCGAGTCCGCCGGGGCCGTGTCGTAAGACGACGAACCAACCTGCTCGCCGTTGACGTAGAAGGCCACCGTTGCCGAGGACTCGTCATAAACAACAGCAACGTGCTGCCAGGTGTTTAAGGTTACAGTGTTTGCGTTCGAAGGCACCACAGTGCCGCCGTAAATCACGTATTCAAGATTGTTGTTTTCTTCGTTGACGAGAAGTGAAAATCCCCTCGATGCCGTGCCGTCACCTTTGTCAACAATCCTCCCCCAGCCGCTCTGGCCGAAACTTTCCGGGTAAATCCATCCGGCTATAGTCAGACTGCCTGTGATGTTTAGCGTTGAATCACTGCCGCAATCCACATAGTCGTCCACTCCGTCGAAACTCATTGCACCGCCGTAGTTGCGTTTCGTCCAGACGGCTCCGTTTAGCGTTGCAGTATTGTCCCTGCCTGAAGAATCGTATGTCTGGCCGCCGGTGCCGCGGTGAAACTGCCAGAACCCGACGAGCGAATCATCATAGAGATACGAAAGTGTGGTCATCGGCATCGTATTTCCGGCCGAATCGGCGATATTGGAAATTGTTATGTCGTAGGTAACATTTTTCTGGTGTCCAGTAGTGTAGATGGTAACTCTATTATAACTTGAATCTACCAAGACCGATGACGGCGAAACCGCTTGTCCTGCGGCTGTAATCGCATAATTGCTCACTTTATTCGCTTCGTTGGCATCCGGTTCGCTGCTGAAAAGCAGTTCGACCTGGTTGCTGCCGGCTGTCAGCGACTGGAGCGCGGGAATGGAGACACCGGCGGATGGCGCCGGATATATCGTTATTGTAACGTAGTCGGGGTCGCTGTCGGCGGTGCCGTCGTTGACGGTGAGTGTTATAGTGTACTGGCCCTCGCCGAGTTCGATAGTCACAATTTTACCGCTTTGCTGCTGCGTACTGTCGTCTTGGGTCCAAGTCCATAGATATGTTAGGTCATCCCCGTCCTGGTCAAATGAATTACTCGCATCCAGTGTAACAGCGACTGTGCCGCCCGGCTGGCTTAGCTGCTGCTGTTGGTCGGCCCCGGCATCGGCCACCGGCTTGTGATTCGGCGCCGGCGGAGCCGGGTCGGCAAAGCCGATTCCATCGAAACCGTCAGCCAGTTCATAAGCATCATTGAAGTTTTGTTTGTGCGAACCATAAGTGAATGGGTCAGTGTTTACATACGAATATTGATCAAATAAAGCTCCGCCTACAAAAAAGTTGCCAGAACCTTCAAAGTAATCATCATTGATATCATAGACGCTTATGCTATTTGTACCGCGTGGATTAGCCAGCCAAGTTCCACTACCATAGGTTCCAGTATCTCCTTCACGAACAGCCCAGAAAATATTATTATCTTCGTTATATTCATCAATACCAACCCTAAAACTAACTGCACCGACAAAGATATTATTATATATATTAAGATTAGACACACCGGCACTTTCATCAAATGGCCTCAAATCCAATACGACTCTGTATTTAAGCGGCCCTGTATCACTTTGCTTATATCTCCATCCAACCATCGTATTGTTTCTAATAGTTATGTTACTCACCAAATCATCCAGAAGCATATGTGTCCATTGTTGAGCGTCATAGAGGAGATTGTTCTCAACAACCATATCCCTAAAACCATGAGGTGGACCTATTGAATCACCATAGAACTTTATACTTCCAGAGCCGCCATGGTCATGTATGATATTATTTCTGATAGTGGTATGGACAGTTCGTATTGCAAGCCCAGCTCCATGAGGTTGAGGTTCAATAGAATAGACATGAACCCGATTCCATAAATGATTATTTTCAATTAAAATTTCACCATTATTTTGTTTAGATTCCAGGCTTATAGGGCTAGAAGCTGTATAATGTATATTGCAGCCCCTAATTATAAAACCATCCCTAATGTCACCTACTGACTTAATTCCATGATAAAAGTTTGAAATATCACAATCTTGAATCAGAATATCATTGATTGGGTGATTTGCTTTTATAAACATTCCACGTATGTCGTTGCCTGTAGGGGGCCAAATGCCCGTAACGCTACAATCTATAATTTTGATATGTGAAGAGTCTATTATTTCAACAGCACCGGCAACCCTGGCAGTATTAATGCTGATATTTTTAAAAGTCAGGTATCGGTTTTCGAAACCAGAGATTTCCAACCTGGTGAAAACAGGAGTTTCACTTCTTTCAGCTTCGTATGTTATACCATCATCCCAACTGTTGCGGTTCAGGCCGGTTCTGTTGAAACTCACGTTCCCATAGTCGCCGGGGCGAAGCAGAACCGTATCGCCGTTCGCTACAGACGTCTGGGCCTTGGCAATCGTCCGCCAGGGTGCGCCGGTCGTACCGGGATTGCTGTCACTGCCGCTATCAGGGTCCACATAATAAGTTGCTGCAAATATGACGCTCGGAAAGCAGAGCGTGGTGACCGCAAAGGCCAGCACTGCCAGCATACCAGTCATTTTGACTTTTCGGATGCCTTGAAGTGTCTTCACAAGGACCTTCATTCCATGATCTTTTGACATTACCACCCCCTCAGAACACAAAATTAAATAACTCAAGCAATAAGCATTCCTGTAAAACATAATAAACAAATCGGCGGTTGCAAAAAAAACTTGCGGCTATTTAGGCCCGGGATGTCAAAATATAATAAAACTGCCTTTCGGGGCTATGGGCGATTAGGACTGTAAGATAGCTGCATCTCGAAGCTCGCCCGTTCGCGACACTGGTGATATGTTCTCTTACGTTGCCCTATGTCTGTTGTTACCGGACGCACGCAAGGGCTTGTTTTTTAGCAAATTAACCTGGTTATCCCAGTAACTCAAAAAGAAATATCTACTTCAAGACAAGAAACGAGTCAAGGGAAAATTTTTTCAAAAACCCCTGCTAAGAACTTGACGACCTTGTTATAAGCGATATACTTAATAGCATTCGTGATTTTGAGGTAATAACGACAAAACCAGCATTGAGGGCAGGGAAGCTAAGCTGAGCCGCCGTAGCTATGATAGAGGATTTTTGTGTTTGTAAGCATCCTGCGGTAATTCGCAGTGTTTGCTATTGAGGACAGGGCGTGGTAAGGCGGAAAGCAGGGAGTTAGTGTCAAGGGGGTAAGGAGGTGTTTTTTCTTGAAATGTGTGGCAGAATGTTGTGTTAGGGCCTGTCGCTACGCCTTAAGGAGCACACGAAATGGTTGCTCGAAAGGGCTATTTATAGGACTACAAATAGAGACGTATCTTTAGTTAAGGAGCATTGGGTAATGGACAAGACGTGTGAATTCGGTCCGAGCGGCAGATTAAGCTGGCCCAGTGTCATTTTGGCTTGTTTCGTTTTGGCGGTCTTCGGTGCTGCGTACCGGGTTATCGCATCGCGATTGAGAATCGCGGAAGAAACCGCCATCAAACTGCCGGTGCCGCTGCGGTCAATGCCTAACAGAATAGGCAGATGGAACGGCAAAGATGTGCCAATTGCAGAGACAGTGCTCGATGCCGCGGGCAATGACGATTTTATCAACCGTTTGTACGTTAATGCAAACACCGACCAATGGGCTAACCTGTATGTTGGATACTCAGGCAGGCCGAGGACAATGATAGGTCATCGTCCGGATGTATGCTACCAAGCCGGCGGCTGGATTTACGACTACCGCAGAAAGGCAGACCTGCTCTCGAAGAGCGGGCGAAAGTTCCCCTGCCTGGTGCACAGGTTTCACCGGCCCGAACCCGATGCAAGGCAGATTTTCGTCCTCAATTTTTACGTGCTGAATGGGCGCATTACCTCTGATGAGCAAGTTTTCACCGGCTTGGGTTGGCGGACGCCAAATATCGACGGCAATCCGGCCCGCTATGTGGCACAGGTGCAAATCAGCTCTTCGTTAGAGAGTTCCGTGCGGGCATTCGCCGGGGAAGCTGCGGATGTGCTTATGGAATTTTTGCCTGATGAAAATGGCATAGTCAAGGCCTCGACGAACATCAAAAGAACGCGATAATCGCTGCAGTAGAGGCGGCAGACAGCCGCTTCGCCGGTGGCGAAAAACACAGATAAGTGTTAGCTACCCAATCGGTTCACGACTTGTATTCGCGCAACCGACGGGGACGAAGTGCGGCTATAGTTATCGACAGCTCATATCATATAAATGTATTTTGTTTGGAGATGATTACGCAACGCCGAAGCAAAGCAAGATGTATCAAAATTAAACAGATATGAGGTAGCACATCTTGTGTTCTTTATGGATTTATTTAAGCAAATAACATTCGATGTTGTTAAGACAAAAATTCTTTAAGGCGAGTATATGGAACGCTGTTTCACAGTTTGGTTCTCAAGGGGTAAACTTTGTACTTATAATCATACTTGCGCGAATACTCGCTCCGAAGGACTTCGGATTGTTAGGAATGGTAACTGTAATAACAGCGTTCTTGGGTTATTTTACTGAATGGGGTCTCATTGCAAGTATCATAAGGAAAAAAGATGTTGATGAACTTGATTGTAATACTGCATTCTGGAGTGGTATAGGTTTTTCCATACTTTTGTACGGTATAGTTTTTTTGTCGGCACCCCTAATTGCCAAGTTCTACAACCAGCCACAATTGACACTGATAACTCGTGTTGTTTTCATTGATTTTCTAATAAGGCCGTTTACTTTTGTTCATTCGGCATTAGAAAGCAAAGCATTAAACTACGATAAACTCACTATAGCCCAACTAGTTAGTATATCTGTTTCGGGCATTGTAGCAATAATCCTTGCAATGACGGGGTTTGGTATTTGGAGCTTAGTGTTCCAAGTAATAATAAGGAGCTTATTTTGTTCTGCAGCCCTAATGGTATTAGTTAATTGGAAGCCGCGATTGATGTTTTCCATCGCACGGTTTAGGGAGTTGATTGGTTTCGGCATTCATGTTATGGCCAATAATGTTCTCAAGTTCATTGCAGAGAACATCGACTACTTGTTAGTGGGTAAATTACTTGGTCCCACATCGCTGGGAATCTATACGCTGGGATTCCGGCTTTCAAGGTACCCTTTAGAAAAAATGTTGGGTATTTTTGGAAGGGTGCTCTTCCCTACTTTTTCAGTCCTGCAGAATGATTTAACAAGACTGCGAAAGAATATAATGAGGATTTCCTTGGCCGGGGGATTAGTGTTAGTACCATTTTTGGTAGTCTTGCTATTTGGAACAAAACCGTTAATAGTATTGCTGGTCGGAGAAAAGTGGCTGAGTGCAGTTCCAGTAATCAGGGTATTCACAATCTACATATTCTTTCTGAGTGTTTCCTTAGGTGATGAGTCACTTATGCTCGCCATAAATAAAGTAAAATCGTTAAATATTTTCAAGGCATTGGCATCACTGGCCCTGTTAGTAGTTGGCTATACAGCCACCCGGACTTATGGATTAATTGGGATGACAACCACATTCACCTTCGTATATGTGGTTTATACCGTTGTTGTAAAGCGAAGGATATTGTATCACCTGAAAATCAATGTGTGGGACTTTCTCAGGGATTTAACGTTTGTTTTTCTTTATACAATACTGATGTTTACGCTAACCGGGTTATATGCTCTCTGTGCTTACGATAAACTGAATAATTTGTCTTATGTTTTAGGAGAGATATTTATTGTCTCTTCCTTGATAATTTTTATAATAAAAAAATACAAATTAGTGCGCTTCTGGAAGATGGAAATTAATATTGATAGAATTATAACTGTAACTTAAAGTAAGCGAATCGACCTGAACTTGTATGGATAAAACTGCACCATGTGTTAGTATCGGGCTGCCGGTTTATAACGGGCAAAAACATATTTCCGGCGCCATCGAGTCTGTTCTGAAGCAGACGTTCGAGGATTTCGAGCTGGTCATTTCCGACAATGCCTCTACGGACGATACCGAAGCCGTCTGCCGAGCTTTTGCCGCCAGGGATTCTCGCATTAAATACTATCGACAGGAGCACAATCTTGGAGCCGTCCGGAATTTCAACAAGGTCTTCGAGCTTTCGAGAGGCGAATACTTCAAGTGGCTCGGCTTTGACGACTGGCTTGAACCCGAGTTTCTTGAAAGCTGTGTCAGCAAACTCGATACGGATTCTTCACTGGTTCTCAGCTACTGCCACGAGAAATACTATACCGTCGAGAGCGAGTATATATGCTCACTGAACCAGCCCCATAACGTTGTATCCCATAAAGCGTGTAAGCGGTTTCACCAGATTATGTGGTGTCACAGTTTGATTGACCCGACGTACGCGGTAATCCGCAGAAGCGCCCTTGAGAAGACTTCATTGATAACCAATCTGCTGCAGGCCGATGACATACTGGCTGTCGAACTAAGTCTCCTGGGGCGATTTGGACATATCCGGCGGTATCTGTCTTATAGAAGAGCGCAGCCAAAAACAGCCAAAGAAAGGATGGACAGGATTGAGCCGAGCCCCGAGACAATTCGTCTGCAGTTCACCCGTATGTGTTTAGAGTATTGGCGCATTGTCAAAGAATCCCGCCGCCTTAATATCATCGAGAAGATACTGCTTTTAGTGGATTTAGTTGTGTACTTCACTTGTGTACAGATTCGCCGGCGAATACTAAGAAAGGGCGGCAGCCGAAATTGCCCAAGGCCATTGTTAGAATATCTCCAGACGGCCGTTGGCCCGTCAGCGGGCGGCTGTGGAACCAACGAGCACAGCGGCGGATAGTAATTCCTTCAGTCCGCTTACCGTAGCAAAATCAGCAGATGATTAACGAACCTACAATATGGGTTACAGCCTTATTGGCCGGGTTGACATTCTTTGTGCCTCGTAAGCATATACTCCTGCCGTACGTGTTGGCGGCCTGTCTTGTCCCTACAGACCAGCGTATCATCATAATGGATTTGGATTTCAGCGTTCTGCGGATTTTAGTTGTCACTGGTGTTATCCGCCTGTTGATGAATAAAGAATTAACACCTGTCAGGTGGACGAGGTTCGATAAGTTAATAGCGGCCTGGGCCTGCTGTGGTGCCATTGTCTATGTTCTCCAGTGGCAGGACATCTCGGCAGTAATAAACCGCTCCGGGTTTTTGTTCGATGTTTTGGGAATGTACTGGTTGTTTCGTCATACGCTGCGTTCGTTCGACGATTTGAAGCGCCTTGCAAATTACCTGGCAGTTTGTGCACTCATACTTGTTCCGCTGGTCGCAGTTGAGTGGACGACCGGTCGAAATCCCTTTTCGATGTTTGGCAGAGTAATCACAGCCACTCGTGAGGGGCTGCATCGATGTCAGGCGGCCTTTCCGCATTCGATAATGCTGGGATTGTTCTGGGCCACGTTAATACCTGTATTCATTGGTTTGGCCCGCACAGGATATAACAAGATTCTGCACTACGCTGCCGCGGCGGCAGGTATATTCATCATCTTCTGCACGGCATCGAGTACTCCTGTGATTGCATTGGCGTTAGCTGTTTTGTTTCTTTTGGTGTTTCGTTACCGTTGTTACGGCCGGTTAATAGCGTACTGTACCGTGGCCGGCATAGTGGCGCTTCATATAGTTATGAGGGCGCCGGTATGGAACCTGATTGCCCGGGTCAATGTTATGAGCGGCTCTACGGGCTACTATCGCTATAAGCTCATAGACACTGCAATAAAGCACTTTGGTGATTGGGCATTACTCGGCACTCGCACTACCGAGCATTGGGGTGCCGGGCTTGGTGATATTACAAATCAGTACGTTCTCGAAGGGGTTCGCGGCGGCTTGATTACTCTGGTATTGTTTATTATTTTGCTGGTGGCAGCCGTCAGGTCTGTAGGCAGATACTCACTGCGTCCTATGCCGCCAAGA
Source organism: uncultured Pirellulales bacterium (assembly GCA_964394625.1). GTDB lineage: Bacteria > Planctomycetota > Phycisphaerae > Sedimentisphaerales > Anaerobacaceae > JAUVYV01. The sequence goes on along the minus strand of CAYMYK010000003.1, from coordinate 25,394 downwards.
CAGCAGTTTTTCATCTGGTGCATTGGTGTTTCTATTCTAGTCCACTGTGCATCCTTTTTTGCAGTATCCTACTTCGGGCAGATGAAGATGCTGCTGTATCTAACTTTTGCCATTGTCGGATTCATCTGCGAACTTTCGTTGCGCGATGTTCAAAGAGAAGCTGCCGTGCCGACGGCGACTTTTGCGAGGGCTTGAATGGACGTATCTATCGTCATCGTAAGCTGGAATACACGAGATGTTCTGCGAGATTGTCTTCGCTCGGTTTACGAGCAGGCCGGAGATGTCAGTTTTAAGGTCATTGTTATTGACAATGGTTCAACAGACGGCTCGGTGAAAATGGTCAAGCGTGACTTTCCGAAAGCCAAATTGATTGCCAACACTACTAATTGTGGTTTTGCTGCCGCCAACAACCAGGGCATAGCGACAGCAAAAAGCCGGTATGTGCTGTTGTTGAACAGCGACACCGTTGTATTAGACAAGGCCGTGGCCAAAACGGTTGGTTTTGCAGACGACAATCACGAGGCGGCAGTCGTGGGCTGTAAGATATTGAACCCGGACAAGACACTGCAGCGAAGTTGTTTTATGTTTCCTTCACTGCTCAATTTGCTGCTTGCGGCTGCATATCTTTACAAGCTATTGCCCCGCAGCCGATTCTTCGGGCGTGAGCGGATGACCTGGTGGGACAGAGACGACGTGCGTGAAGTTGATGTGGTAACCGGCTGTTTTATGCTCATCAGGCGCGAGGCAATCGAGCAGGTCGGCCCGATGGATGAGCGGTTTTTTATGTATGGCGAGGAGACCGACTGGTGCTATCGATTCAACAAGGCCGGCTGGAAGGTGATGTTCACACCCGCTCCGGAAATTATACATCTCGGCGGCCAGAGCAGTAAAAATGTGCACGAGGATATGCTCGTACAGTTGAGAATGAGCATCTTAGAATTTATGAGAAAACACTACGGCTGGTTCAACCATAAGGTTGCATGCCTGTTAATGGCCCTGCTGCTCGCGGTTCGGCTGCCTGTATGGTTTGCAATCTGCATAATCCCGGGTGAACTACGCAATCAAGGGTTTGGCCGGGTTCGAGCTTACTTGCGAAGCATCGGTAAGATAATGGCGTCGTTTTTCAGACGGCAGGAGCAGGAGCAGGTGATATGAACCTCAAGTTTGCCGCAAGAGGGGCAGTCAATTTGATTGCAAAGCGGTATGCCGGGCCTTTTTGGCTGCGCCGCAGATGGCTTAACAAAACACAGTGGTACGACGCAAAACATCTGGAGCAAATTCAGCTGCAGCTTCTGAAAAGCTTGGTCCGCCATTGCTATCATTCGGTACCATACTACCGACTTTTGATGGACAATCACGGGATAGGGCCTAATGACATAAGCAGTCTCGACGACATTGCCAAGTTTCCGGTACTTACCAAAAGCAGTGTTATCGAAGCGGGAGATACATTAATCTCAAGAAAGTATCCCCGCTTGCTCATTCACAAGGCACGCACAGGGGGCAGCACCGGCACCCCCCTGGTTGTCTATAGAGATTTGTTCTCGATAGGAACTGAGCATGCTTTCGTACGCCGACAATGGGACTGGGCCGGCGTTGGCTTGTCAGACAGATGTGCGTGGCTCGTTGCCGGAAGATGCCTTAGCCCAATAAATCAGACTAACGGCCGGCTCTTTGCTTATGACGCCTTTATGAAAGAGCTGACCCTTTCATCCTATCATCTCTGCACCGAAAATGCCGAGCGGTACCTGCAGGCGATGATTGATTACAAAGTAAAGGCAATCACAGGCGTGTCGTCGAGCATTTACTACTTAGCCAGGATGTGCCTTGATTTAGGTGTGCAAATCAAGCTTTCCGGCGCCTTTACAACCAGTGAAAACCTCACAAAATCGATGCGCTCGACCATAGCCGAGGCATTCAACTGCAGGGTCTTTGATTTTTACGGCGCCGCCGAGCGTGTATGCTATATTCACACATGTGAGCACGGTTCGTATCACCTGATACCTGAGTACGGCATCAGCGAGCTTATCCGGGCTGACGACGGTCAATACAGACTCATAGCAACCGGCTTTTGGAACCGTGCAATGCCGCTGATAAGATACGATACGGGTGATTTGGTCGTTCCTTCCAAATCGAAATGCCCGTGCGGCCGGTCGTATCCTGTAATAGAAAGTATAGTTGGTCGGGAGACCGACATTATACGCACTCCGTCCGGGAGGGTACTCGGGCCTACGATAGTGGCGCGCATAGTTAAACAAGCCGGCAATATACTGGAATCCCAGATTGTGCAGGACAAACCTGACCATCTGCTGCTGTGTTATGTACCCGCAATGGGATTCTCCAAAGAGGATTTATCCGGCCTGAGAAATATAGTTTCCAGTTTTCTTCCTAATGAGCTGCACATTGATTTTGAACGGGTTGAGAGTATTCCAAAGACACGGACAGGAAAAACACGCCTGATTATATCGCAAATCTAACCTCAGGTACATTATGCCAGACAGTCGGGCCATTTCGTATAACCTGAACACTTTTCGGGCGGAGATGTCTGAGCTGCTCTCGGCAATTCCCGCTGATGCCGACCTCGAAGAAGCTCGTGACCGCTTATGTGACCGCGTGCGCAAATTGTACGAGGATGTCTGTGACCGCGATTCTTCATTTCGCTCCCTTAAGCACGTCAGAAGCATGGATTGCTGCCGGGCGTTCCTCAATGTGCTTCACAGAAGGTCCGACAAGCTAACGGGTTTCAGTGTCTGCCGGGCCATGCTGGACATCGCATCCAACCGGCCCAGAGACGAGCTCCGGCCCGGATTCTTCGCTGAACTTGTCAACTGGGCCAAAGGTTTGAAAGGACAAGCTGCCATTGGGTACTTGTCCGAGAGCGCTCGCGAAGAAGCTTTAACCGGCCGTGAAGCGGCGGTTGAGCGGTCAGATGAACTCGACCGGCTCTGGAGTGCGATAAAACCGTTCTCTTCACACTTTACAGACGGTTTGACCAGGCAGGCATCCGAGCGACGCCTCGCGAGAAAACAGCAAATACTCAACTTCCTTGGAGGCAGTGAAGACGACTGGCTCAATTGGCACTGGCACTGTCGTAAAGTAATCACAGACACCGAGCAACTGGATAAACTATTGACTCTGAGCGCAGCTGAAAAAGCCGTTATCCAACGTGCGCGCGAGGGCCGCCTGCCCTTCGGGATAACGCCCTATTATCTGTCCCTGATGGACAGTGGCGACGACCACTCCCGTGACCGTGCCCTGCGAGCCCAGGTCATACCATCCGGGTACTACGTCAGCCGGATGCTCAAGCACCGCGAGGACCGCAAGCATTCGTGCGATTTCATGCTCGAGCGGGACACATCCCCCACAGAGCACATCGTCCGACGATACCCTGCCGTCACCATACTAAAAGCCTGTAATACATGTCCCCAGATTTGCGTATATTGCCAGAGAAACTGGGAAATCGAAGAGGCCATGTCGCGCCGTGGCTTTACCGACAGCAACGCTATCCATACTTCAATCGACTGGATAAGGCGTCACGAAGCGATTCATGAGGTGCTGGTTACCGGAGGAGACCCCTTTATTCTCGGTGATAAGCGTCTGGAAATAATTATGAAGGACCTTGCAGCAATACCTCATGTTTCCGTCATCCGCATAGGCACACGAACGCTTGTGACATTACCTATGCGAATCACGCCGGAGCTGGCATCGATGCTGGGCAGTTTTCGCCAGGTAGGTGTCCGCGACGTTGCCGTTGTCACGCACATCGAACACCCTTACGAAGTTACTATGGATACCGCACAAGCGGTCGATTTGCTACGCAGGGAGGGAATCGGCGTTTATAATCAGCAGGTGTACACTTTCTATGTATCCCGCCGTTTTGAGACGGCTTATCTGCGAATGCTGCTTCGCCGAATCGGCATAGACCCTTATTACACCTTTGTGCCTAAAGGCAAAGAAGAGATAAAGGATTATCGCGTTCCAATAGCCCGGCTGCTGCAGGAGCAAAAAGAAGAAGCAAGACTTTTGCCCGGCCTGTGTCGAACGGACGAGGTTGTTTACAACATACCCGGCCTTGGAAAGAACTATATACGTGCAGGGCAGCATCGCAACCTGTTAACTGTTCTGCCGGACGGCTCGAGAATCTACGAGTTTCACCCCTGGGAGAAAAACGTAACCAAGTGCAGCACGTTTCTCGCCACCGACGTACCTATACTTGACTATCTACACAGGTTAAGTCAAATAGGTGAAGACCCACAGGACTACTCAAGTATATGGTTCTACTTCTAAAATACCGTTTTTTCTGAACCCAGGATACGAAAGAGACATCAGCTATTTAATACCAATGCTCGAAGGATATGACATAATTTGCTTTGCCCCAACAGACTTCTGGGGAATGAATCCGAGCTGCACGACGCACATCATGAAAATGCTCTCCCGCCGCAATCGCGTACTGTACATCAACCCCTTCAGTTCGGACATCACCGGCGAGAGAAAAAATATCGCGGGCAGAATCCCTCGAAAAATAAAAAGTCTGGCCAAGTTCTTACGCCGGGTAGAAAACAACTTCTACGTTTTCAGCCCGGTTTTCCTGCCGGTTCAAGGCAACAAGGCAACCGACAAATTCAACAATGGCCTATTGAAATTACAACTGAGAATGGTTTGTCGGCGACTCGGCATAAAAAGGCCCTTGCTCTGGGTTGAGAACCTTCGCGCCGCAGACCTTCTGGAGCTTTTCGAGCCGGCCGTGACGGTTTTTCACGTTTCCGACCTGTTCAGCAAATCTCGATATGCCGGCAACAAAGAGATGCTGAGCCGGCGCAGGGACAAAATCGTAGCCGCCAGCGACCTGGTCATCTGTGTTTCGCGTGCCCTCTACGACATCGAAGCGGCCGGCCACAACAGTTCGTTCTATCTGCCCCACGGTGTCGATTTTAAGTTTTTCCGGCAAGCATCAGCCGCACAATCACGTCCCGCAGAGCTCGCCGGTATAAGAAAACCGATTGCGGGTTACTATGGCACGATGACTGCAAACAATGATATCGAGCTGCTGCTGTTCTGTGCCAGGAAACTGCCGGATATCTCATTCGTCCTTGCAGGTCAAATCACCAGCGGAGACTATTCGCAGTTGGCCAAGCTCGATAATGTCCACCTGCTGGGCAAAGTCCCTTACGAGCAAATACCATCACTGTGTGCATCCTTCGATGTTTGTATGCTACAGTGGAGGATGACAGAGTGGATACGGTGCAGCAATCCTTTGAAACTGATGGAGTATATGGCATCCGGCAAGCCGATAGTTTCTGTGCCTATTGATGAGGTGGTGACGAACTATTCGGATTTGGTGAGTATCTCGCACGACAAGGAAGAGTTCTGCCGGGCAATCACCTGGGAGCTTAAAAATGATACACCACGTCGTTCCGCCCGGCGCATTGAAACAGCGTCAATGCACACGTGGGACAGGCACATCGAGAAGCTCTCGCAGTTGCTCGCCGATGCCATTGCCCGCAAGCAAAGTGATTCAAAATCAGCTCGCGTAAGGGCGGCAAGACAATGAGCCATAAATCTGTAAAAGTTGCGCTTGCGGCCTCGGCGGGCGGGCATTTGAGTCAGTTGATGAAGCTCGCCGAAAGCTGGTCGGGCCGGGACGCTTTCTATGTTACGACAGCCCGGGCGGCTCGCGGGGAGCTTGAGAAGTATGGCAGAGTATATATAGTCGGCGAATGTAACCGCCGGCATCCCATGCAGACAGTATGGGTCTTCTTTCAATGCCTGAAAATAGCGTTCAGGGAACGTCCACAGGTGGTTATAAGCACCGGGGCGGCGCCCGGTTTGCTGCTGTGTTTCGCCGCAAAGTTGACCGGAGCGAAGATTGTGTGGATAGACAGCATCGCCAACGTCGAGCGATTGTCTTTAAGCGGCTATATGGTACGATATTTTGCCGACATTTGTCTCACTCAATGGCCCGAGTTGGCCGAGCGGTACGGCAATGTCGAATACGAGGGGGCGATAGTATGATTTTCGTGACCGTAGGCACATATCCCATCGCGTTTGACAGACTCATCGAGGCGGTGGACAGGGCTGTCGGAGATGGGATTATCGAAGAAGATGTTTTCGGTCAAATCGGCTGCTGTAATTATAAACCCTGCAACTTCGATTATGTCGATATGATGGAAAGAGGCGAGTTTCGTTCCCGCCTCAGGCAAGCGACGCGGGTCATCAGCCACGCTGGCATAGGAACTATCATTGCCGCCCTTGAATATTTTAAGCCGATACTGGTTATGCCCCGCCGAAAACATTTCAACGAACACGTGAACGACCACCAGTTTGCCACCGCTGTTAAGTTCGAGCGGCTCGGACATGTTCTGGCGGCTTACGAGACTACGGATTTACCCGAAAAAATTGAACAGTTGCGCACGTTTGTGCCCCGCAGGCGTCAGCCACAGCCGGAAGCGGTGGTCAAACGGATAAGGCGTTTCATAAGCGAAATGCAAGAACAGGAATAATGCTGATATGGGCATCTTCACAAAGCTCTCGTATATAAGCCGAAGCCGCAAACTTCAATTGTTCAGCACGCTCTTCCAGCCGAGCGAGGAGATGCACGTCCTCGACGTGGGTGCCGAGGTCGGCAGTGACGGCACTTGCGGACTGAAATTCATTGACTGGTATCCCTGGAAAGAAAACCTCGTTGCACTTAACTGCTCAGCGGAACACATAAAGCGCATAAAACAGCGTTATCCTCAGGTCAGGACGGTTGTGGGTGATGCCTGTGCGTTGCCGTGGAATGATAAGCACTTCGACATAGTTTACAGCAATGCGGTTATCGAGCATGTGGGCGATTTTGAGAGACAGAAAAAAATGGCTGCCGAGATAATGCGTACGGGCAAACGGTGGTTTGTGACGACCCCGAATCGCTGGTATCCCTTTGAATTTCATTTGCGATTGCCTTTCATAACGTGGCTGCCCGGAAGAAGCTATGCCTGGATAGGCACAATTGTGCGTTACGACCACGTCCGCCGCAAATTTGTGATACGCGGCTTTTGAGCGCCCGGCAGTTGCGAGAGTGTTTTGCGAACAGTAAAGTTATCAAACAGAGAGTGACTTTCCTTGCTGAAACACTTATCGCCGTAGGAGGTGATAATTTTGACGTCAATTAGCTTAAAAAACAGGTACGTTTGAAAGGGATGGTCAGTTATGAAAGTTGCGATATTAGCCGGCGGGGTAGGGACACGGCTTGCGGAAGAAACGGCCGTTAAGCCGAAGCCGATGGTCGAAATCGGCGGCCGGCCCATTCTGTGGCACATAATGAAGCACTATTCACATTACGGCTACAACGAATTTGTCATCGCCCTCGGCTACAAAGGTGAATGTATCAAGCAGTATATTATGGATTATTCTTCTTTGCAGAGCAACCTGACGGTTCGAATCCAGGACGGCAGCGTACGGGTACACGATGCCGAGCGCCATCCCGACTGGACGGTTGACCTTATCGACACGGGGCTGGACACGTTGACCGGCGGGCGAATTAAACGTCTTGCTCCTTATCTCGGCGAGGGGACATTTATGCTCACCTGGGGTGATGGAGTATCGAATGTAAATCTCGACAAGCTGCTCGCGTTCCACAGGTCCCACGGCAAGCTGGCAACGCTTACCGCCGTCCGCCCGACTGCCCGTTTCGGCCACTTAGAGCTTAAAGGCAGCCAAATCGCCGAATTCTCGGAAAAGCCGCAGACTAAGCAAGGATGGATTAACGGTGCGTTCTTTGTGCTTGAGCCGGGTGTATTCGATTACATCGACGGCGACCAGACACAGTGGGAAAGAAAGCCGATGGAGCAGCTTGCCAGAGACGGACAGCTTATGGCCTACAAACACCACGGTTTCTGGCAGTGTATGGACACCCTGCGTGACAAGGTCCTGCTCAATGAATTCTGGCAAAGCGATAATGCACTCTGGAAAACATGGGAGTAGATAACATGCGAGTCTTAGTTACCGGGAATCTCGGTTATATTGGAACCGTCCTTACGCCTATGCTCCTGGACGAGGGCTTTGAAGTTGTGGGCCTGGACAGCGACCTTTATCGCCGATGCACATTCGGTGAGGAAATGCCGAAAGTTGCGACGGTGGTAAAGGATATTCGCGACGTCGAGCCGGAGGACGTAAAGGGCTTTGACGCCGTCTGCCATCTTGCGGCATTGTCGAACGATCCCCTGGGCGACCTTAATCCCGAGCTGACATACGAAATCAATTACAAAGCGTCGGTCCGGCTTGCCGAGTTGGCCAGGGCGGCAAAGGTTCGGCGATTTATCTTTTCGTCATCGTGCAGTTGTTACGGTGCAGGCGGGGAGGGTATGCTGACGGAAGAGGCCCCGTTCAATCCGGTAACGCCCTATGGCAGGTCCAAGGTATGGACGGAGCGTGACATATCCGCCCTGGCCGACGACGACTTCAGCCCTGTGTTTCTTCGCAATGCGACGGCTTATGGGGTTTCGGCCCGGCTGCGATTCGACCTGGTTCTGAACAATCTTACCGCCTGGGCCTTTACCACCGGCAAAATTATGATGAAAAGCGACGGAAGCCCCTGGAGGCCGATTGTCCACATAAGAGATATATCTCTTGCTTTCATCGCGGTACTGAAAGCTCCAAAGCAAATAATTCACAATGCCGCATTTAATGTCGGCGTTACGGAGGACAACCTTCAAATCAGGGATATCGCCGAAATCGTGGGACAGACCGTTCCCAACTGCAGGGTCGCATTTGCAGACGGTGCATCGCCTGATACCCGCAATTACCGCGTCGATTGCAGCAAAATTACCAGAGAGCTTGCTGCCTTTAAGCCCCGGTGGAATGCAAGGCGAGGCGCTGTCGAGCTTTATAATGCGTACAAAGAGCACGGTGTTACTCTTGAAGAATTCGAAGGGCCAAGGTATCAAAGGATTGGCCATATACGCAAACTTTTAGCCGACGGTATTCTCGGCAGGACTCTTCGCGTCAGAGGCGAATAAGCCGGGTTTTACGAAATTATGTAACCGCTTAGGGACTAATATGCAAATGCCGAATTTTAGCCGATTTACGTCATTGCGAGCGAGGCGAAGCCGAGCGCGGCAATCTATGTTAAGCGAAAGGTTGGGATTGCCACGGCCCTTTCAGGGCCTCGCAATGACACAGGCATAGGATTAGTGTTCCCTGAACGGTTACGAAATTATTAACAGGACGATTTGAAAAAGGCAGCCGGATGGAAACACAAAATCAAACCTTTGCAGAGAAATGCAAAAAGGGCCGATGCCGTTCGTGCGGTAAAGAAGGGCTGATGCCGGTACTGGACTTAGGGCTGATGCCTCTGTCGGACGGCCTGCTTACCGAGCAGCAATTAGCCGGGCACGAACCCATCTATCCTCTGGAGCTTGTTTTCTGTCCTGATTGCTCGCTGGTCCAGATACTTGAGACGGTTCCACCGGAGAAGCTTTTCTGCGAGGATTACCCATACTTTTCATCGTTCTCCGATGCACTGCTGGAGCACTCCCGTTGGAATGTTCTGTCGCTGATAAAAGACCGCAATCTGGACGGCGGCAGTTTTGTCGTCGAGCTTGCAAGCAACGACGGCTACCTGCTGAAAAACTATGTCGAAGCCGGTATTGGTTGTCTTGGCATAGACCCTGCCGACGGGCCTGCTGAAGTTGCCAACAAGGCCGGTGTGCCCACACTGTGCGAGTTCTTCACGGAAAAGCTCGCCCGCAAACTTGCGGATGAGCCGCGCAGAGCCGACGTCATCCACGCAAACAATGTCCTGGCTCACGTGGCGGATACCAACGCCTTTGTCAAAGGAATCAGGATATTGCTCAAGGAAAATGGTGTAGCTGTAATCGAGGTGCCTTACGTGCGCGACCTGGTTGACAATTGCGAGTTCGACACGATTTACCACGAGCATCTTTGTTACTTCTCGGTCACATCGCTGGATGGATTGTTCCGCAGGCACCGGCTTTTCCTGAATGATATTGTGAGGTTGTCTATCCACGGCGGCTCACTGCGTTTGTTTGTTGAACCCCGAGAGGACGTTCATGAACCCGTGAAGGCACTGCTCGAGCAGGAAAAACGGCTCGGAGTCGATAACTATGCGTATTACGAAAAATTCTCCGCACGGGTCGAACAGATTCGCAAAGATATGCGTGAGCTTCTGTCGCAGTTAAAGAAACAAGGCAAGCGAATAGCCGGCTATGGTGCGGCCGCCAAAGGTGCGATAATGTTAAACTACATAGCAGCGGGAACCGACCTGATAGAGTTCGTCGTTGACCGCAACGTGCACAAACAGGGCAAATTCATGCCGGGCGTACATATCCCCATATATGAGCCGGACAAAATCACTCGCGATATGCCGGATTATGTGGTAATACTGCCGTGGAACTTCAAGGATGAGATTATCTCACAGCAGTCCGCTTTTCAGGAAAGGGGCGGCAAATTCATAATTCCCATACCAAAACCGCAAATAATATAAAAAAAGGCCGGTCAATGATACTGGATATCCCCGACCATATTCGTCTTGACACTTTTGAACAGCATGGGATTAAATGTCCCAACTGTGATTCACAGGGGCTGTCGGTCTTCTATTCCGTCAGGAATATTCCGGTGCATAGCTGCCTGCTGATGCCCACTAGGGACGGCGCTCTGAATTATCCAACGGGCGATTTGCAGCTCGGTTTTTGCCAAAACTGCGGATTCATCACCAACAGCAGTTTCGATTCCAGCGGCCAGGAATACTCCACTCGATATGAAGAGACGCAGGGCTTTTCCAGCCACTTTAACGCCTTTGCAAAGTCGCTGGCTCAAAAACTTCTCGATGATTACAACATACACAACAAAACGGTTCTCGAAATTGGCTGCGGCAAGGGTGAGTTCCTCGCCCTCGTGTGTCAATTAGGCCAAAATCACGGCATCGGAATTGACCCCGCATACGTACCCGAGCGCAATCCCGCCGGCAAAAGGACAAACATAGAGTTCATCCAGGATTTTTATTCCGAGAAATACTCTAACATTGCCGCCGACGTAGTCCTGTGCAGACATACCCTCGAGCACATCGCACCGACCCGGCGGTTTATGCAGACGCTTCGCCGGTCAATCGGCACCCGCACGAAAACCTTGGTCATCTTCGAGCTGCCCGACGTTATGCGAGTACTCGATGAAGGGGCCTTCTGGGACATCTACTACGAGCACTGCAGTTATTTTACTACCGGCTCTTTAGCCGGACTGTTTCGCCAGACCGGCTTTGAAGTTGACCAGCTCTATCTCGACTACGACGGCCAGTACATTATCATCACCGCCTACCCGAGCGACCGAGCCGGCCCGCCGACTACAGAGGCGGAAAGTGACCTGGAGCAGGTCAGGCGGGCGGTCGCCGGCTTCGGGACTGTCTGCTCAGCCGGGATTGACAAGTGGCGCAAGACAATACGGCAGCTTGCCGCCGATGGGCAAAAAACCGTCATCTGGGGCGCCGGCTCGAAAGGGGTCGCCTTCCTTACCACGCTGGCAATTAAAGACCAGATTGGATATGCAGTTGATATCAATCCGTATAAGAAAGGCAAGTTTATGCCCGCAACAGGGCACGAAATAGTGCCGCCGGGCATGCTTGCAGAATACCGACCCGACAAGGTCATCGTTATGAATCCTGTATATTTGGCGGAAATCCGAAAGGACCTCGAACGGCTGAACCTGAAGCCCGACTTGCTTGCCGTCTAAGGGATAAACCGTGCAAAGCGTAACAAAGGCAAAAGGAGATAAACCGGCCCGGATTGGCGAACGGCCCTGCCCCGTATGTGGCTGTGCCCGGATGACGGTATTCTTCGAGATGGAAAAGGCGCCGGTCTTTTGTAACGTACTGTGGCAAAGCCCGCAGCAGGCGATTGCTGCGCCCGTCGCCCCGATTCGCCTGGCACTGTGCCGGGACTGCGGGCTGATATACAACACCGCCTTCGACGCCGTACTGATGAACTACTCGGCGGTTTACGAGAACTCCCTTCACTTCTCACCGCGTTTTCAGGCCTATGCCGAGGAGCTGGCCGATGAGCTTATCGAGACATACGACGTGCACGACAGGCACGTTGTCGAGATTGGCTGCGGCAGTGCGGAGTTTCTCAATCTGCTCTGCAGCCGGGGCGGCAACCGCGGGACCGGCTTTGACCCGGGTTACGACCGGCAGAAATCGACAGCTTCGCCCGACAGTTCGACTGTCAGGATTGTTTGCGATGAGTACAGCCCGGAATATGCAGGCGAACCGGCCCGGCTGATTTGCTGCCGACACGTTCTCGAGCACATTGAAAAACCGCTCGAATTCATCAGGCGAATCCGTGAATCAATTGACCCCGCAGCGGAGTGTGTCGTCTTCTTCGAGGTGCCGAATGCCCTCTATAGCTTTGAGCGAATGGGTATCTGGGATATTATCTACGAGCACTGCTGCTATTTCACGGCTCAGTGTCTGTCGAGTTTGTTTTTAAAAGCCGGCTTCGAGCCACTCAAAGTCGCCGAGCGATACGGCGGCCAGTTCGTCACTATTGAAGCCCGGCTCGCCGACGGCAAGATTGAAAATGTGCCCGCCGCCGACTCCGCCGCCATTGTAAGGGTGGTTAGCGAGTTCTCAACGGCCTATAAAAAAACAACTCAGCGATGGCGGCACAAATTCGAGGACTTCGACAGGCAGGGCAAAAGGGTCGTCCTGTGGGGCGCAGGTTCAAAGGGCATCTCGTTCGTAAATGCGCTCGGAATCTCAAGCAGCCGTCTGCCCTATATCGTTGACCTCAATCCCAGAAAACAAAACCGTTTTGCTCCCGGCACAGGCCAGCAGGTTATTGCCCCCGCCTTGCTGAAGCAATACAAGCCCGATTCGATAATCGTAATGAATCCGCTTTATTTAGAAGAAATACGGCAGATGCTCAAACAGCTTGCGGTAAACGCCGATGTTATCAGAGCGTAAAGGTTGTGTATATCTGATTTTCCTGACTTTGTATTACTCGTAGCTTATGCAGGATAAGGCCATAGATAAAAACTTGTTCAGAGCGGTTATACTTGCCGGTCCTCGGGATTTCGGGCGATGCCCTATCGCATCCCGGCTGCCCACGGCCCTGTGGCCGATTTGTGATAAGCCGGTGCTCACTCACCTGCTGGAGGACCTTGCCTCACAAGGCCTCGAAAGGGCGGTTGTCTGTTCGAATGGCGATGCTGCTTTGTTCAATGAGGCCGTCCGCGTCGATGGCATCGAAGTTGACCTTTTCGATGAGGCCCTGCCGGTCGGAACGGCGGGATGTATTCGTGACGCCGCCGTCTCAATGAAAGAGCACCTGCTCGTCGTTGCGCCGGCGAGCATCGTCAGTCCGCCGAAAATCGACGAGCTGTTGTCCCTGCACGCCGACGGTGCCGGAATGACCGTCCTGTTCAATCCCGCCGGTGCAGATGACCGGCTTATCGGAGACGTCACAGGCATTTATGTCTGTAATCCTGATATTCTCAAGTACATTCCGCAGGACGGCTACTATGATATCAAGGAAGGTCTTATTCCCGACCTCGTGGCGTCCGGTATGAATATCCGTACGGTGACGTTACCGCATTGTGTAGGTGCGTTCCGCAACCGCCCGGGGTATCTGCTCGCTGTGGCCGCCTTTCTGGAAGATGACCGTCAAATGAGCAGCCAGGCCAAAATTTCCGAAAAAAGCGATTCCCACCTGCTCTGGCTTGCCGATACGGCACAAATCGACCCCACCGCTCGAATCTACGGACGCGTTGTCGTAATGGATAACGCCCGCATCTCCGAAGGCGTTACTATCTTTGGCCCCGCCGTAGTCGGCCAAAACTGCATTATCGCCGGGAATACCCTTGTTGTCAACAGCGTACTCTGGGACGATGCGCACATTGGCGCAAGGTGCGAAGTCCGGCATTGTCTTCTCGACTACGGAGCGAAAGTGCCCGCCGGTACAGCGGTCAGCGACAAGTCTATTGCGTTCCGGGCGGACGGCGCGATTGTCCGTTCGGCCAAACGAGTCCTCACTGCTGTTGAAAACTCCACGGCAAAAATACAGGGTCGTCTTACTCACGTCGCGAACAAGCCCGGCAAAACTTCGTCCCTCCCGGAAAAGCCCGGCAGAGCGCTCGTTTCGTTTTGGCTTGGCGGCATTGTCGTTCTGCTCGCTTTTCTCTGGTCGTTTTGGGACGGCATTGTGGACCTTTGGAATGTATGGCAGAAAAGTGACGAATATTCGAGCGGCCTGTTAGTACCTTTCCTTGCCGTTTACGTCCTCTGGTCACGTCGAGATGAGCTAAGACGAACTGTCGTAAAACCTTGCCTGTGGGGATTGGCCGCTGTCGTGCTCGCCTTTGCCGTGAGGTTCTTCGGCCTATTCTTTATGTACGGTTCAGCCGAAAGATTTTCTGTCGTCCTCTGTATTGCAGCGCTCGTGCTCTTTCTTTTCGGCCGGCAGTTCTTCAGGAAATCCTGGCCGATTCTTTTGTTTCTATGCCTGATGCTTCCCTGGCCCCATCGTGTCCAGGCCGCCGTCACACTGCCTCTGCAGCGATGGGCCACCTCTTCAGCCGTCTTCTGCCTTGAAATGCTGGGTTATGACGTTCTCCATGACGGCAATATCATCCATATAGGAAACACAACCGTCGCAGTCGCCGAGGCCTGTAACGGCCTGAGAATGGTAACCGCATTCTTTGTTATCAGTGCACTCGTAGTCCTGCTTGTCAGGCGTGCGTGGTGGGAAAAGCTTATCATTCTGGCCTCCAGTCTGCCAATTGCCCTGCTCTGCAACAGTATCAGATTAACTGTTACCGCCGTCGCCTTCACGATAATTAGCGGCCAGCGCTGGGAAAAAATCTTTCATGACTTCGGCGGATACGCAATGATTCCCCTGGCGCTTGCCCTGATTATGGGCGAGCTCTCACTGCTCTCGAAACTAACTACCGCACCCGCACAAGCACAACGTGCCGTCGTAATTAGACACCGTAATGCCTGATTTTATGGTTTTGGCCGTTAATTCCTAGGAAAACTGATAATGAATGACCTGCAAGAGTATCAAGGTAGCGTGGTTGAAAGAAGACCGGTCACTTTCGTCCCCGAAGACGACACCGGTGGCGAAGCCGGCTCAAATCTTGTTGCGGCTATCCTCCGCCGATGGTATGTCGTCCTGATAGTTTTCATCGCAGCCTTTTCGCTCGCGATCCCGGCAATTTGGTTCGTCATCAAACCCACCTATAGCGTGACCGGTGCCATACATGTCGCTCCTATCCTGGCCAATATGCTTACAGGCGAGGCCGACAGAGGCGAAATATCGAACTACCAGAGTTTTGTGAATACCCAGGCGGCGATGATTACGAGCGACCAGGTCGTGCAAAGAGTCGCCGACATCCTCACCGGCAAAAACCTGTCCTTCTTCGAGGATAAGCCCGTCGGTCGTATTGCCGCCATCAAGGAAAAAATCTTCGCCAGACCGAGAGGAACCGATTACGCTGCAAAACTTAAAGCTGCAAACAGAAACGGGATTACCCGCGTGGAGCCCGGAAACAGGACCGAACTCATTAAGATAACCGTTACCTGCCAAAAACCCGAGGAGGGCAAACAGATTGTCGATGCCTTTATCACAGCGTATATGTCCGTTGAAGGATTGAAGTCCATTGAGGGTGAAAACAGAAAACTAAGCGTCCTTGAGAGCGAACGTCGCTCGCTCGCCGAGAGAATGCAGTCTCAGCATGAGGCCATCCGTCAACTGGCGCAAGAGTATGGTACCGATACTCTGGATGGCCGGCAGGACATGATGCTGCAGCGAGTCGCAAGTCTGTTAACTGAGCTCACTCGCGTCGAATCCGAGAAAATGATGCTTGAAGCCGAGCTCCAGCAGCTCGACAGGCAGCGAGATGGCGCTCTTGTCTCGGATGATGTGCTGCAGAAGCGAAATGAATACATCAACGAAGACCTCACCGTCCAGGAATTAACTCGACACATCGTTGAGTTAGAGCAGGACCATATCGCTGTCAAGCAGACTCTCGCGCCGGCGAATCCCGTCATCCGGCAAAAGCAGGAGTTTCTGGATGCCTTTCGCGCGCGCCTCGAGGAAAGACGAAGCGAGGTCGCGACGAACTTCGATGATATGATGACCCGCCAGCTTGGTCAGGCCGCCAGGGAAAAACGGGATGCCGCCCAGGCCCGGCTCGACCAGACAACGGCCTATGAGAACCTGCTCCGCAAAAAGCTTGCAAACGAGGACGCCAACACCATCGAGATTGGACGAAAGCAGCTTACAATAGAGGATATGCAGTATCAGTTGCAGCTCGACAAGGAAATGTACGACACCTACAGCAAGCGAATGCGCGAGCTGGAAATGGAGCGCAAACGCCCCGCAAGAGTCTCCGTTGCCTACAATGCCGACATCTCCTCGGTCGTTGACAAACGCGTAAAGTACACCCTTGCGATGGCCTTTGCCTCCATAGCCCTCGGGATGCTGCTCGCTTTTCTGAGGGACAAGGCCGACCACAGTCTCTACAGCCCCGAGGATGTCGTCAGGCGAATCGGGATTAGAATAATCGGAACCACTACCAGTCCACGGGCAATCAAGAAAGCGCTTCTGCCCAGACAGCTTGTCGAAGACTACCAGACTATCCGGGCCAATCTCGGTCTGCTCGACGGAGGCGTTATGCCGGCCAAGGTTGTTGTCACAAGTCCCGGTATTCGCGACGGCAAGACAACTTTTGCCATCAACCTCGCAACAAGCATGGCTAAATCCTCTAAAAAGGTCCTGCTCGTGGACGGTGACGTTAGAAAACCCGATATAGCCGCTCTGCTCGATTTGCCTCGACACTCCAGGTGCCTACAGGATTTTCTCCGCGGCACCAAGGTCAAGGAAGTCGTCTTTTCTATGCCGTCTGTCACCGGTCTGGACATCCTTGCCGGCGATTCGCGCGACTTCGGGGATATCTGCGAGTTGCTCTCATCGCCCGAGGCAATTGAACGCATTGAGCAGCTAAGCCGTAACTACGACCATGTCATCATCGATACGCCTCCTGTCCTTGCCTTTCCCGATGCACTGCTCTGGGCCAGGTTCGCCGGCGTCGTTGTCCTGGCAAGCTTCGCCGGTCGTACTACCGTCGGCGACTTAAAGGAAGCAAAGGAAAAGCTCACCGCAATCGACGTCAGGGTTCTCGGCACGGTCTTGAGCAATGTCGCCGCTGAGCACAGCTACTACAGGTACGGCTACAGCTACTATTCACAGGACCACAGGCGTCGGACGAGCCCCAGAACTTCCCGGCCTCTGCTGTTGGGCACCGAAGAGCCGGCTGCAAAAAAGCTCAAAACTAAAAACTAAAAACTCAAATCCGAAATACGCACTACGCGCTACGACTATGAAACGCCTCGCACATAGTATAGCAGCCGGCTTGACTGTTATCCCCGGCAGCAGCGTTCAGGATCCAGGCCTGAGGGGCGAGCACGACGGAGGCTCACTGCTTGCCTTTGCCGTTTCGAACCAGCCGTTGGCCGCTGTTACTTTGAATCTTTTGGCTCGGCGACGGCTCGCCCGGCATAACAGCTTCATAGCGGTGCCGCGGCACTGGACACTGCGGTCAGCGGCTGCGGGCATTCTGCGGTATGGCGAGAGTTTGCCGCTGCCCGACATGACAGCTAAACGGCCGGGCCGCAAGCTGAAAGGCCCCGACAGCTGGCTCGTTGTTGAAAACGCTGCCTTTGCCGTCGATTTTGACCGGCAGCTTCTTCGCAGAGCACTCGAGCGTCCCGGCTGTGATGTCTTGGCTGTCAACGTTGTTGGCGACCTGCGGGCTTCGTATGAAAAGGTTCTCACCGACTCGCGCAATTACCTCGCAGGTTTTCGCATGCTGTATGAAGATAGGTTGGAGCCGGGGCGCTTAGGGCACGACTGGCCGCACTACCTGTTCATAAGAACCGCCGTTCTTGACGTGCTGGCGAGAGACGGCTCAATGCCCGCCGACTTTGACCGGCTTGTGGAGAACTGTCGTTCACGGTCGCTGGCTCTGAGAGCCGTGAAGATTGGCGGCGCCGTGCTGGACCTTACCACCGAGCAGGGACTGCTCGCCTGGCTGTGGGTGAACCTCGACCGGCATTGGCCTTTCGCTCAGCCGTTTCGCCCCCTCAGGGGCAGTGCCGAGATTTCCGACGGCGCAAGGCTCTTTGGCAAAGTGCTCTTCGGGCAAGATGTCCGAATCGGCCCCGACGCCGTAATAGCCGGCCCTGCAATACTGTGTGACGGTGCCGAGGTCGCAGCCGGTGCGGCGCTCAGTTCATCTGTCCTCGGCAGCGGCATATCGGTGCCCCCGGGCCGCCTTGTTGAAGGCCGGGTGCTTACAACTGACAATTCAAAATTCAAAACTGAAAACGCAATACGTAATACGAAATACGCAATACTCCGCAGGACGCCTGACGGCGGAAATACGCAGCCGTTCCGCTCCTGGCCTAAGTTCTCATACGCCGGATGCTTCAAAAGAATCGCTGACATTAGCGCGGCAATAATTGTCCTGCTCCTGTTTCTGCCGATTTTCCCGGTGCTCGCGCTTGCCATAAAGCTCACGTCTCGCGGGCCGGTGTTCTTCAAAGACACTCGCCAGGGCCTTGGCGGCAGGCCCTTCAGGTGCCTGAAGTTTCGGACAATGCAGGTCGGAGCCGACAAAATGCAGGACCGGCTCCGTGTCATTAACTTAGCCGACGGCCCGCAGTTCCGGCTCAAAGACGACCCCAGGCTCAATCCGGTGGGCAGCTTTCTCAGGGATACTTATCTCGACGAGGTTCCGCAGTTTTTCAACGTGCTGCTCGGACAAATGAGTGTAGTCGGACCGAGGCCTTCTCCCGAGCAGGAAAATATGTTGTGCCCTTCGTGGCGGGATGCACGACTGAGTGTCCGGCCGGGCATCACCGGCCTCTGGCAGGTCCGCAGAACACGCCGGCCTATGAAGGATTTCCAGGAGTGGATATATTACGACGTAAAGTATGTCAGAGAACTGTCCTTGACGCTCGATATCCGAATCTGCCGGCAAACGGCAAGAAAAATGTTAGCTAAATTTGTCGAGCGATTTTGAAATCTGTGTTCCACTGCTGGGAAGGGTCAAAAGATGTCGAAAAGATATTTCAACTGGAAGCTGGCGGTAGTTTTGCTGCTTGGACTTGTGGTGCTCGGCGTGACGGCCCTCGGCCTGCGCCGGTTTCAGAGGAGCAGAAGGGCGCAAAAGGGGCTGAAAGCCGGAATAGAGGCATACGAGCAGCACGACTGGCAGCAGGCCGCAAATGGGCTTGGCCGCTATCTGTCCCTTGTCCAGGATGACGTCGCAGTCTTACTGAAGTATGCACAGGCCCAGTTGAACATCAGACCCGTCAAACGCGGAAACATTCAGCAGGCAGTCGCCGCCTATCGGAATATCCTCAGGGCTGAGCCGACTAATTCGGCCGCAGCGATGCGATTGTGTCAAATCTACCTCGCCTTGAAAATGCCCGGCGAAGCCGAGCTGATTGCCAGAAGACAAATTTCCGCAATACGCAATACGAAAGCTGAGGGCTCGCCCCTTACCGGCGAGCTGCGTCGGCTACTTGCCGTCTCGCTGGCTGAACAGCGAAAGTTCGACGCAGCCGGCGCAGAACTGAAGAGCATCATTGACGCTCAGCCGCAGATGCTCGGTGCCTACGAGGTCCTGGGAAAACTCATCGAGCGTCGCCCGGAGGACTTGTCCCTGCCGGACTTCGCCGACAAACCCATAGTTCTCTACGACCGGGCCGTCGAGAATAATCCATCAGCCGCTTTGGCGTACGTCATTCGCGCCGCTTTTTACTTAAGGGCCGGCCGGCGAGATGAGGCCCTGGACGACCTCGCCCGGGCCGAAAAACTGGATTTGTCCGACCCGAATGTCGGCATCCGCATTGCCGGTGAGTTTGTAAATGCAGGCCTTCCGGACAAGGCCCGCCGGCATCTCAAGCAAGTTTATGCCGCCGAACCCGAAAACCAGATGCTCTGGCGGAGCTGGGCTCGGCTGGCTCTGCAGTCCGGCTTGACCGATGAAATGGCCCGCGTTGCACGGCTTGGCTTAAAAGAGCTTTCCGCCCAGCGGTGGGACTTCATCCCCCTTGCCGCCGAGCTGTACATTCGAGCCGGCCGCCTGCAGCAGGCCGATGACTGTATATCAAAACTGCGTCAAAACCAGGTTGCTCCCGCAACAACCGCATTTCTCGCCGGACTGCTCGCCGAGAAAAGAAACCAGCTTTACCAGGCCGTAAGCTCCTTCAACAGCGCTCTCGAACTCGGAACCGAGCCCGCAAAAGCCAGAATCGCATTGGCGAGAACCCTGACTCGCCTCGGCGACAAACAATCCGCCGTCAGGCACCTTCGCGCCTTAGTCGCTGAGCAGCCCCGGCTCTTCAGCGCACAACTGATGCTCGCCCGGCTCTTAGGTGAAATCGGCGAATGGACACAGGCCGCCGAACAGGCCCGGACGGCACTTAATCTCAAACCCGACAGTATTGACGCCGTATCCTCCCTCATCGAGGCCGAACTTCAGTTATTGCAGGCCGCCGGCGCTCAGGACCCCTCGATGTACCGGCGGCTCGAAGAACAGCTTGCCCCTTGGGGGCGAGCAAAACTTGGCGAAGAAACAAGGCCCCGGCTGCGGCTGCTGCAGTTCCAGCTTGCAATGCAGAAAGGCGACCTGCCCGCCGCCGAAATAATTCTCGCTGAACTGAAGAAAACCGACCCAAACACCCCGAAAGTCGTCATTGCCCAGGCCCATTTGCTTGCCGCAAAGGGACAAATGGCAGAAGCCATCACTGTGCTTCGGCGCTTCCTTGCCAATTCTCCTGAGTCGTTCATCGCCGCTAAGTATCTTGCCAATTTGCTTGTTGGCCGGGATGAAGAACAGCAATGCCAGGCCGTCCTTGAGCAGTGTCTTGCCCAAACCCGCGACCGGTACGCTAAACAGCAGCTCACTCTCCTGCTGGCCCAAATCTACCGCCTGCAAAATGAAGACAACAAATGCTACGAGCTGCTTGATGCACTGTCCGCCGATTTTCCCGGGTCTCTCCCTGTCAGGCGGGAGCTTCTCAACTGCCGGAAGGTCATTGACGAGCCAAACAGGGCCCGGCAAATCGTTGACGAGCTCAAGACCATTGAAGGCCAGGCCGGATGGCAGTGGCGATATGAGCAGGCCCGGCTCTGGTTTAGAGCTCAAGATTTCCTCGCTCTCTACTCCCGAATGGTGTCCCTGCTCGAAGATAACCTGCTCGCGAATCCCGACGACCAGGCCAGCCGAATGCTTCTTGCCGCTGCACACGAACGGGCGGGCAAGCTCCGGCTTGCCGTTTCAACCTATGCCGAAGCCCTTGCCCGTTCGCCCCGCGATGTCCATGTGCTCGTCCCCGCCGTAAGTGCTATGTATCGCTCCGGTGAGTATGACCGCGCCGATGCAGTCCTCCGACGTGCCGGGCGGGAAAAAATTGAGCACCCGGGTTTGCAAAAATTGCGACTGCAGTCTTATCTCAGACGCGGCGAACTGGCTTCAGCCACAGAGGTGCTTGAGCAGATACTGGCAGATGATCCCAACAACCAGGCCGCGGGTCTGTCGCTTGTCCTGCTGAAGCTCCGTCAGAATCGTCTCGATGAGGCACAGGGCCTGCTCGATAACTTGCGCTCACTCGAACCCAATTCAATTCCACTCACAGTCGCACAGATTGAGCTTTATGCCCGCCGGGGTGACCCCGGCAGGGCCGTCGAGCTCTGTAATGACGTCATAAACCGCCGGCAGGATACCAATTCGCTTTTGCTGCGCGGCAGAACCTATGCAATGCTCGGTAACGCCGACGCCGCAAAGGCCGATTTCGACCGGGCCGTCTCCTCTGAGCCCAATAGCGTTGACGCCTGGATTGCCAAATCTGATTTCTGTCGCTCAACGGGCTTGCCGGACGAAGCAAATTCTGCCGTAAGCCGCGCATTGTCTCTCGCCCCACGGGACCTCCGGGTTCAGCGCCGCGCCATCCTCATTTACCTTGGCTCTGCCGACCCAGCGACACAGCAGCAGGCGAGGACACTTCTCGAAAGCGCCCTGCAGGTCAATCCGCAGGATGTCCCGCTTCGCCTCCAAAAGGCCCGGCTCCTCCTCGCCAATGGTACCGCACCCGCTGCAAAGCAGGCAGCCGGTCTCCTCCAAAAGGTTTGTGAAGACAACCCCGCCGCCGCTGACGCCTGGGCACTCCTCGCTGAGCTTGCTCTGCAGGAAAAACAGCCCGGCAGGGCAATGGACTTTGTTTTGCGAGGCCTCGCAAATAATCCCGACAACATATCCCTGGTTCTGCTGAAGGCACGCTCAGAGGCCGCCAGAAGCCCCTCTCTGGCCCTGCCCACATTAAAGGCCCTGCACGAGCGATACCCCGACAATGTGGATATCGTCTTGCGGCTGGCCGATACCTATGTCGCGCTCGCCGATTATCAACATGCCATCGATACCTTAAACCTGCCTTCTCCTGCGGCTTATACGGACAGAGACGCCCGCAGAATCAAAACCGCCCTTGCAGTAGCAATGTTCAAAAAAGGCGACGAACCACAGGGCCTGAAGCTCCTCGACGACCTTGCAAAAGCCGAGCCACTCGACCCGGCTCCGCTTCTGGCCCGGGCACGGCTATTCTGTGACGGCAAACGCTGGGACGAGCTGGCCAATGCAGTCGCTCAATGCACTCGGCAACACTCAGATGACCGCAAGACGCTTTTGGCCCTCGCCGACCAGCTCGCCGTTGCCCCCGACACAGAAGCGAAACAGATTGCGGAAAACCTTCTCCGCAACATCCTCACGAGCGAGCCCAACTATGTGCCGGCGCTCGACCGCCTCGCAAGATTAATGCTGACGTCGGACCGGCCCGTTGAATGCGAAAAGCTCTACAGCCGCCTGCTGGACATCCAGCCGGACTACGTAGCTGCCCTGAACAATCTCGCCTGGGTCCTTTGTGAACAGCAGCACCGATGCGAGCAGGCACTGCAAATCGCGCAGCGAGGCCTGCAAAACGAACCGGCCTATCTCGACCTGAGCTACGTTGACCTTATCGACACGCGTGGGGTCGTTTATTTCCGGCTCGGCGAATACCAAAAGGCCGCCGACGATTTCAGAAGGTGCATAAAACTTTACCCACTGGGTACGGCCTCTCTTGCCGGCTCGTATTTTCACCTTGGCAGGGCGCTCGAACGGCTCGGAAAGAGTTCCGAGGCCGTCGAAACCGTCAATAAAGCCATCGAGTTAAACAATCAGTTCGGCGGACTCACAGGCCCCGACCTTGCCGAAGCCCGGGAACTCTTAAAGAAACTCTTGGAAGGAGGAAGCTGAAGATGCTTGTCCCCCTACAACACAATCAAAAAATCGACAACCTCGACCTTGCGCTGGATAACAGCATCTTCAGACGCCCCGATGTCCATCTTATTACCCCTAAGCAATGGCGATATATCCAGAGACGCTGCCAAATAAGTCCGCGTGAGCTTCAGGTTGCCATGCTCATCTGCCGGGGATTCACAAACGAAGAGATTGCAAAAAACCTGAGAATCAAGCCCGCCACGGTCAAAACCCACCTCCGCAATATATACCGCAGAATCCACGTCAGAACTAAGATACAAATGCTTCTCAAGTTCGTCGAACAACTGTACATATCCGAAAATAACACACGCCCCGCCGGCTCTGGTGCCGTCGCCCGCCCGCGTCAAGCCCCATAGACATCCTGTCGTCCGCCCCGCCCTGACGGCAAAAACATCCCTCTAAAATACACCTGATACTAACTGGAATTAGTTCTAAAACCAATTGGTATAATCGAGCCTTTACGCCCAAATCCCCCCTTTTACCCCACTTTATCGGACCGCTCGTCCGCCTGCCATCCTGACCCCGGAAACCACTGTCAAATACTGTCACAGTAACCGGCTATACCATGCTTGAGCCGCCGGTTTAGACTTAAGAGTATGGGAAAAATGTACTTTTTTGCAAATTTTTTTTATTTTTGTGCTTTTCCTGTTGACATCGTGCTTATAACCCCGTAAAATTGCACTGCTTTAAGGACGCTTACTCTTAGGGCATTGCGAAGCCGGGAGGGATCCCAATTCCAGCAATGTGTCAGGGTGTATGTCTTTGGTGGCCGGGGGGTAGGTGCAGTTTATAAGGCAGGCATATGCTGCTGACTTGTTGCGGCTAAGCTGCTTGCCCGGCAAAACGGCGCCCGGCAGTTGTGACAGATAACATCTGTCCCGTGAAAATGAGCGGTGAGGAAGTTAATGCGTCAACGACCTCGCCGCCCGGAGTGGAGAAAAACATGTTGACGAGGTTTGACAAATTCTTGTTGGTAGGTCTCACCCTGCTTGCTGCATTCGGCTGTCCGGCTTTTAGAGTCAGACGGATTTTCTGTTTTCTGCAGGCATTTTCATTCAATACCATCCCGCGCGGCCCCCCGTGCCGCCACTGACAGTCCAAAAATTTCCCCCATAGAGTGTATTCGCGAAACATTCTAAGGGCGGTTATTTGTACGAAATTTCACAAAGTTTAGGATCAGCAGCAAAAAAGTTAAGGATGGTTGTTATGAAGAAGATAGCTTTGATTGGTATTATGGCCGCCTTGTTTGCCTTGCCGGTGTCCGCGGCGCCCACGGTTACAATCGACCGTGACGGTGCCGTTTACAATCCGGCGATAGGCGGCGGCGAATACCGCGTCATACCGAACCAGGACCTTATCGACATCAGTGGTGAAACTGGTCCCTATATGTCGTTTTGTCTGGAGGCAACCGAGCCGATATTCGACGACGGCAGCGTCCTCTACAATGCTTCTGTTGGTATTGAAGCTATTTGGGGAAACGGCAACGAAGGTCCCGTCGGCCCTCTTGGAGGCGACCCGCTCGATGCGAGAACGGCTTATCTTTATTGGGCCTATCGCACGGGCAATCTCGCCGGTTTTTCCGGCGATGCCGCTTCCGTAGGAGCGCTGCAGGAAGCCATGTGGTACCTCGAAGACGAAACCTTAATCAAAGGCGAGCCCGGCTATGATGTCCTGCCGCCTGCGGCCCAGGGTTTCGTCGATGAGGCAGTTGCCGCCGACTGGACAGACATCGGTTCGGTCCGTGTCCTTCATCTCTGGACAGAAGATGTCCAGGGGAAAATTACCCAGGCGCAGGATATGTTCATTATGATTCCCACCCCGGGCGCCCTTATGCTCGGGGCTATCGGAGTATATCTTGTGGGATGGCTGAGAACGCGAAGGACGCTTTAAAAAAACAGATTTATGACCTCTGGACAAGACGTATGGGACAATGAGACGAACCTTCAGTGCGGATGCTGTTCTGCGAAGGCCGTCCTGCCCCTGTGAAAAGGTCTTGTCATAGAAAAGAGAGTGGGCTTATGAAAAGCTTA
>CAYMYK010000002.1:21347-58624 GCA_964394625.1 uncultured Pirellulales bacterium | reverse complement strand
CGAGTGTGCCTTTGATATCGAATGAGACGACGCCTCCGCCGCCGGTCATCTGGGCGGTAGCGACATCGTAATGCGGGTGAGATTTCAGGAAGGGGTAATAGACCTTTTTTATTTTCGGGTGGGATTGGAGCCATTGAGCTACTTTCAGTGCGGAGGCGTTCTGGTGTTTGACGCGGAGGGGGAAGGTTTTGAGGCCTCTGAGGAGCAGATAGCAGCAGTGCGGGTCGATGGTACCGCCCATAGATTTGTGGAGGTTTCTGATTTTGTCGATGAGCTCGCTTCGGCCGAGCACGGCGCCGGCGAGAATATCGTTGTGTCCCGCTAAATACTTTGTGCAGCTATGCAGGACGATGTCCATACCGAATTCGAGCGGGCGCTGGTTGAGCGGTGTGGCGAAGGTGGAATCCACGAGCGTCAGGACGTTGTGGCGGTCGGCGATTTTTTTGATTTTGAGCAGGTCGAAGATGTTGAGATAGGGATTGGTGGGAGATTCAGAGAAGATGAAGCGGGTGTTTTTCTTTATTGCTTTTTCGAGGATTTGATAGTCGCCGAACGGGATGATGGTGCATTCGATTGCGAACTGCTTTAGATAGGATTTGCAGAATTCGAGGGTTTTTTTGTAGCTGTCGTCGGTGATAACGATGTGGTCGCCGGACTGAACGAGAGAGAGAATAGTAGTAGTTATAGCGGACATGCCGGATGAGAAGACGACACAGTCTTCGGCGCCTTCGAGGTCTGCCAGGCGTGCTTCTGCGATGGTGACGGTGGGGTTGCCGTATCTGCCGTACTCGTAGCGCATTTTTCCCTTTTTGGTGTAGTCTTCGATGGCCTTTGAGTTTTTGAAGGTGAAGGTGGAGGTCTGGATAATGGGAGTGGTGAGAGAGTCGGCGTATTTTTCTCTCGGCTCGCCTGCGTGAACGGCGCGGGTGGCTAATGATTTTCGGCTTTTTTCGCGTTTTGTCTTTTTGGACGAGTTCGGCATCGGCTGTTCCTTTTCAAACACTTTTTTCAAATGGAAACAGCTTTTTATCTTAAAAACTTTTTGAGTTCAAGAGGTTTTTGGGAAATATGGCGGTAAGGGGTATCACCGGGATGCCGACAGGTGTATGACGGCAGGGTTGGTTCGAGGGATATTGATGATTTTGCGGTGTTTTGTATCGTGTCCGAGGTGTTCAAGCAGGGCGACAATGAGGTAGTCAACGGCCTGTCTTTTGTCGGCATAGCGGTTTTCGGTTGCGGCCTCGCCGAGCCAGAGGATTTTGTTGGCGGTGTAAACTTTGAGCGTGAGGGAGATTTGGTACATTGTTTCGAGGTATGGAGGGTAGTATCCGTAGCCGAGATTAGCGAAGGCGCCGTCGCGGTCGTAAAGGCCGGCGGCTGGAGAGCCGGTATAACGGGGGACATTTATTTTGTGCGAAGAGAGCATAAAGCCAAAGGTCATACGGTAGTCGGCGGCCCGCGGGTCGTGTGAAGTTTTGTAGCCGTAGTATTCGAGCAGGGATTCGATTTTGGCCTTAATCTGGTTGTCGAAGATTTGATTGTCGGAGTTGACGTCTCCGGCGACGTAAAAAGATGTCTCGGCCGGGAACGGCCGGGGCTGTTCACAGTAGCCGTTGAGGTAGATGGTGTAGGAGTTTGTACAGCCGGTAAGCAGGCCGGCGGCGGCGATAAGTGCGACGGCTATGAATCTCATTTTCAGGATTCCTTTCGGGCATATTATACAGACCGGGGAAGATAATGTTGAGAAAAATTTGGTTTGCCGGCGGAGACGCTCCGGCTGGGTTCTTGCAATGGGCGCTGTGGGGCGTAAAATGAACGGGTGCGGATTTTTTGGCGACGTATTATGACGAGTGGACGGCTTGGTATTTTGCTTTTTTTGTTTTCGGCGGCGTGCGGGTATGCGTCGTTTGACCTTGAGGGGGTTTTTTACGGCAAGGACGTTCCGGGCGAGCAGCCGACGCTTTATTTGAATCCGGCCGATGGAAACGTCTGCAATTTTGTGGCTGTGGACGGGAACTTCATTCCGGGCAGAAGAAGGAATCTGGTAATTGGTACGCACGGGTGGTTCGAGCGGCAGGCGTGGTGCAGGGATTTGGCGATTGAGATTGCGAAGAAAGTTGATGCGAACGAGTGGGTGTGCGGATGGTTCGACTGGCGGGGGCAGGCCAGGAGTATAAATCCGACCGATGCGGCGAGGTACGCCCGGGACACGGCAGGGCCTATGTTAGCGGAGAAGGTCCTGGAGGTCTCGAAGGACTTCCGGCACGTTCATTTGGTCGGGCACTCGGCGGGTTCGTGGCTGATTAGCGAGGCGGCGAAAAGGATAGCGGCCCGGAGCGGGGCGTCGATACATCTGACGTTTCTGGATGCGTACGTGCCGCCGAGATGGGATGAGAAAAAGCTGGCGGATTTTTCGGCTGAGCCGAATCTGGTCTATTGGGCGGACCATTATCTTACGAAGGATGTGACCATGAAGGTGACGCAGCGGTTGCTCTCCAACGCGCACAATGTGGATATCGGTGACATCACGCCGGGCCTGAAAGACCATGAGTTCCCCCGGTACTGGTATCCGGCGACGGTTCGGGGTGAGTATCTGCCGGGCCAGCGGTATAGGGGCAAGAAACTGTACGTGGGAACATCCGATTTAAGATATGGTTTTGCAAGGTCGCTCGAGGCGGGAGAGGAAAACTGGGCCGAATCGCTGAGCTTGCCTATGGGTAACAAGGCGGTGAAGGTGAAAAAGCCGAAAAGTGGGCTCGACCCGTTGGGTTTGTTGTTCAAGGGGGATAAATAGGGGGTTTTAGGGGCAATCGGCGAATGAAGGGCTTTGGCGGTATTTCAGGGATTTGGCGAAATTTTGGGCAAATCCCGTCACTAATCAGGGAATTTCCTTGACATTTTCGGAGATGGTTGTGAAAATTGAGATATGAGGAGGTATGTGGTATTCATTTCGCCGGGCGTGTTCGTCAGGGTGTTTTTCTGTCGGCACAGAAGGTGTATAAAGAGAAGTGACAGTGGGCTTTTTTAAAAGGAGGACAATGATGAGGTCGTTGAGGATTGAAGGAAGTGTGTGCGGTTTGAGTGGGTTTGGCGTGCGGCGAGTCTGTTTGGTGGTTGGAATTGTGGTTTTTGTTGGCGGCTCGCTTCTATATGGTCAGCAGCCGGGCGAGGACGGGCCTTGCGGTGGGGTGGTTGATTGCGGTCTTGCGCCCGTACCGTTTGGGCCGCTTGGCTGGACGGAGATTGAGCCAGCCGGGAATTTCTTCGGGTGGAACCCGGGCGGCCCTATGTGCTGGGAGTTCAGCGAGCCGATAATCGGCGGGTCGGTGTTGAATGTTGGCAATATTACGGAAGGTCTGTTCTGGACGTCGCCTTATCCGGCGGGGCCTCCGGGCGAGCCGGCTTTCGGGGGGATAGTAGTAGGTCGGGTAGGCGAATTTCCGCTGGCGGGGACAACGATGCACTCAGGGGGGTGCGGATGTGTATCATCGATTCGCAGCGGGGACGTAATCGGCAATGCGGTTGCGGTGACGGATGAGGTAATAGCGGCGCTGTTTGTAGGGCGAGTAGCGCAGTATGAGCTTCCTGAAGGGTCGCTGCCTATGAGCAACGTGGCGGTTGGCTTTAAGCTTAGGTGGAACTGGGCGTTTTTAGCGTATTTTGTCGAGACGGATGCACCGAGTATGGAGTTTCTGCTTGGTGGCCGTCATACTCGGTGGGACTTGCCTGCGGCGCGTGTTGATGCACCTGATTCGTGGAATGGCGATTTGCTTGGAGTCGGGTTTATTTATTATACGAACGATGCGGTTTATACGGCGAATCTATTAAGGGGGGATGAGCTGGAAGAAACGGTGCTTCCAAGTCCGTACAGTTGGAAGGAATATATAGGCATGAACGGAGTGCGGGTGCATATGGTGGACGGCAACGACGTGGCTATTTTCGTTCCGGGTCAGTTGGTGGAGTTTGGTCCCTGCGATCAGCCGATGCGGTGCTGTCGGGATGCGACAAATTCGTTTATGGCGGTCAATATCAATCCGGCGTTTTTAGGTGACGAGCAGATTGATGCGGCGAGTGCGGACTGGCCGATGACACTCGCCACTTGCCGCCGCTTCGGCGAGCCGGATGAGCCAGACGACCCAAATGAACCAAAAGAACCAAATGAACCGCCGCCTGTCGAAGCAGGAGAGGGCTGTCCGGATGAGAAGATAGCCGGAGCTTATGCTTACGCCTATGCGACCGGCGGCGAGATGGATGAGGACGGATGGAACTGGAAAACGGTCTGGCAGGACAGCAACGAGTGCGAGAGTGACATGGCTTATGCATTTGCGATAAGCATTGGTGACGACGGCCTGGCTCTGGCGGAGGCGTGGATAACGGGCGAGTGTCCGAACTGTCCGCCTGGTGACGACTTTGAACTCTACTACGGGCTGTCTGTATTTGCGGATGCGGATTTCTTCACTGAGGACCCTGTGTATTCACGGGCGCGTGCGGTGGCAGCGGTCGCTGACCCCATCGTGTTCGACGACTGGGACGGTTCGAAGAACTTAGAGCTTAAGTTTGGTCTTGCGAGCAACACGTATCTGCAGATGCCGAGAGGGGCGGATATTCACAACGGCTCGGTTTCGGTCTATTATCTTGAGGCGGGCACAACTCTGCCGCAGTATAGCAATCTGTTCAGGGCGAGAATTACAGCGCATGCCGGTGTTGACGGGAACACGCCGACGCTTGACGTGAATGTTGTGAGCAACCCGCTATTGGGGCTGTACGATTCGATTATTGAATATGAGATTGAAAATGCGCTGGACTACAACGATGCGAACGGCGGTTTCGGAGTGGAGTCGCACAGTCCGTTTGCGAGTATCAGCGTGGACGTTCCAAACAATGTCGAGGCATTCGAGGTGCGGACGCGTGCGGCTTCTGTGCTGGAGTTTTTCGGAAGCGAGTACAGCGGTCCTGAACTGGCATCTCCGGGCAAGTTTTGCGGCAATGCAATAGTCGAACAACAAGAGGCCGAGATGTGCGACCCGCCGTGGTGCGGGTGCGATGAGGATTGCCATTCGCTGGATACTTTGTATGGCGATGCGGACGGTGACGGAACCGTTAATATCTTTGACTATCTGCTTTTAGGCCGGAACTGGCGGCAGCGTGCATACGTAAGGGCGGACCTGGACAACAACGGGATGATTAATTTGTACGACCTGGCTTACTTCGCTCAGGACTGGCTTATGGAGACGAGCTGGTATCCGTGTCCGTAGCGCCGGATTTGAAAATTGGACTCTTTGACAGGGCTGTGGCACCAAGAGGCCACAGCCCTTGTTCATTCTCGGGCAGTGTGCACCACACAAAAGAAGCGGGTTTCTTGCAAATGGGGTGGCGGGGGATACAATGGGGGCGTTGTGTTGGCTAATTCTTTTAAGGAGCAGGATTATGAAGTGTGCAGGAATTTCACGTGTTATCGGTTGCGTTGTTTTGCTTGTGGTCGGCAGTAGTGTGGTGTTTGGCGGGCATGAATATAACGGGGCGTACACAGGTGGGAATCTTGACCGTGTGGCGTTTCCGTTAGGCGGTATCGGGTCAGGGATGGTGTGCCTTGAGGGG
Source organism: uncultured Pirellulales bacterium (assembly GCA_964394625.1). Classification (GTDB taxonomy): domain Bacteria; phylum Planctomycetota; class Phycisphaerae; order Sedimentisphaerales; family Anaerobacaceae; genus JAUVYV01. The sequence continues at coordinate 53,026 of CAYMYK010000002.1, read as the reverse complement.
ACGGGGATGCTCAGTCACTGGTCATTGCGGAATCGGCCTGACATTTTTCGTGAGCATCGGGTGTTTTCTGCGATTTGCGTGAAGGGACAGGACGGGAATGTCGCACGCGTACTGGAGGGGCCTGTACCCAAGTGGAAGGTGTTTGCGATTCACCCGGGGACAGGACGATTTGGCGGGCCCGGCAACGGTCTTGGGGAGACGACGTATGGGCTGCCGAGGTTTCGTAAGGCGAGCTTCGAGGCGAGGTTTCCATTCGGGGTGGTGACATTAGAGGATGCGAAGGTGCCGTTGCAGGTGGAGATAACGGGGTGGAGTCCGTTTACGCCGCCGGAGCCGGATACATCGAGCTTGCCTGTGGCCGGGCTGGAGTACAAGTTCGTGAACACTTCGGGTGAAAGGATCGAAGCGGTTTATTCGTTCAATGCAGAGAACTTCATGGCTGTTAAGGACAATAAGGGCGTTATCAAGAAGACCGAAGGCGGTTTCATTCTGGCTCAGCCGGCGGGAGGCGGGATGAGGAAATGGGACGAGGGGTACTTCGCAGCTTTTGTGGAGAGTAAAGATGCGAAGGTGAACGCGGCGTGGTTCAGGGGTGGCTGGTTCGATAGTTACACGATGGCGTGGAAGGACATCGCCGAAGGGGCGTGCTATGACAAGGATTTCGCGCGAAGCGGGGGTCCGAGTCCGGGGGCGACGATATATGTGCCAATCGCGCTGCAGCCCGACGAGGAAAGAGTAGTTCGGCTGATGGTGTGCTGGTATGTGCCGTACAGTGACGTTGAGGCAGGCGGGCCTCGTGTGGTGAAGGCGGGTGAAGAGAAAAAGGAAGAGAGATATCAGCCGTGGTATTCGAAGAAGTTCGGCAGTATCGAGGAGGTAATCGAGTACTGGGGGAAGAATTACGATGATTTGAGAAAGAAGACGGCGAAATTCAGCAGGTGCTTTTATGATACGACGTTATCGGCGGAGGTTATCGAGGCGGTGGCGGCGAATATGACGATACTGAAGAGCCCGACGGTGTTGCGGCAGAAGGACGGTCGGATGTGGGCATGGGAGGGCTGCCACGAGGGTGCGGGATGTTGTCCGGGCTCATGTACGCATGTGTGGAATTATGCCCAGGCGGTGCCGCATCTGTTTCCATCGTTAGAGCGGACGCTTCGCGAGACGGAGTTTTGCGTTTGTCAAAATGCGCGTGGTCATCAGAATTTTCGGTGTCCGTTGCCGATACGCGAGCCGGGACATGGCTTTCATGCAGCCAGTGACGGGCAGTTAGGGTGTGTGATGAAGGTGTATCGTGACTGGCGTATCAGCGGGGACACGAAGTGGATGAAGGGTTTGTGGCCTAAGGTGAAGGCGAGCTTAGATTACTGTATTAAGGCATGGGACCCGAATCATAACGGGGTTCTGAGCGAGCCGCATCATAATACGTATGACATTGAGTTCTGGGGACCTGAGCCGATGTGCAGCAGCTTTTATTTGGGGGCGTTGAAGGCGGCTGTTGGAATGGGCAAGGTGATTGGAGAGGATGTGTCACTATACGACGAATTAGTCGGCAAAGGTGAGAAGTTTGTGAATGAGGAGCTTTGGGATGGGGAGTATTTCTATCAAAAGATACAGACGGAGGGACTTCGGGCGGGTAGTCCTCTGGAGATGCAGAGCTTTGGCGGGGGCTATACGCCGGAGGCGATTGAGCTTTTGAAGAAGGAAGGGCCTAAGTATCAGTACGGTAAGGGCTGTCTGGCGGACGGTGTGTTGGGTGCGTGGCTTGCAGCGGTATCGGGTGTCGGTGACGTTCTTGACCAGGAGAAGGTAGCGAGTCACCTGAGGAGTATCCACAAGTACAATCTGAAGAGGGACCTCTCGGAGCATGCGAATCCGCAGAGGCCCGGTTATGCGATGGGCGATGACGGCGGGCTGCTGATTTGCACGTGGCCCAAGGGGGGCAAATTGTCTCTGCCATTTGTCTATAGCAACGAGGTGTGGACGGGGATTGAGTATCAGGTTGCATCGCATCTTATTATGAAGGGCATGGTGAGTGAGGGCTTAGAGATTGTGAGGGTAGCGAGGGACAGGTACGATGGGCGGGTGCGAAATCCATTCGATGAGTATGAGTGCGGGCACTGGTACGCGCGGGCAATGTCGAGCTATGCGCTGTTGGCTGCGCTGACCGGTGCGCGATATGACGCGGTGGAGAAGGTGCTGTACTTAAGGCCCTCTGTCAAAGGTGATTTTCGGGGATTTCTATGTACGGCCACGGGATATGGTACGGTCGGCGTTAAGGAGGGCAGGGCGTTTTGCGAGCCGGTCAGCGGTAAGATTCCATTTGAAAGAATCGCGTACTCGGCGAGGTAGTTGGCATTGGGCGGCGGGAGATTGACCGTGGGTAAAAACCACGGCTAAATATGCGGATTGGCGCCTTTGCGGTAATGACAACGGGCAAATTGTGTGTTGTGGGCCGGGGTTTTGGGGTATATACTTTCGGTATGGTTGGTACGCATGAGAATAGCGATTGGTTAGAAAACGAGCTGGGGGCGGAGCGTGAGATTAAGGCGGCTGCGGAGTACGGAATCGATATTTCGCAGTTGGCTGCGAATGTGAATCGCAGCGTGGCCGAGCGAATCAGGCGGCATCAAATCGCACTTAATACGGCAGAGCAATTGCGGAAAGCGAAAAGATTGTGAAGAGTGACTTTATAGGGCTGCTTGAACGGCTTGGCAAGGCCGGTATCGACTTTGTGATAGTGGGGGGGTTTGCCGGGGTTGTCCACGGGTGCAGTTATGTTACTCAAGACGTTGATATATGCCTGGCGTTTTCGATGGAGAACCTGTTGAAGCTGCAGGATGCGCTTTCGGATGTTCATCCGGTTCACCGGATGACTCGCGGTCGAAATACGCTGGAGTTGACGGAGGAGAACTGCAGTCGGTTCAGGAACCTGTATCTGGATACGGACGTTGGTCGGCTTGACTGCCTGAGCTTTATCGACGGTGTGGGTGATTATGCGAAGGTCAGGCAGGCCGGCGAGGTTATTGAGGTTGCGGGTATGCAGCTTCGCGTACTGGGGCTTGAGGGATTGCTCGAGGCGAAAAGGGCGATGGGACGGCCACGGGACAAAGAGGCAATCCTGCAGTTGGAGGCGATACGGAAGCTGAGGGAGAAAAAATAGAATTTTATAAGCAAGACAACTAAGCCCATAAAATGTGGATTGTAGGGAGATTCGAGATGGTACGGATGAGTTTGAAAGTAATCGGGATTGTTTTGTTGATGGGGGTGGTTGCGATGGGTAGTGAGCCGAAGATGTACGATGTGGGTGCCGGGGTGCAGAGCCGGACGATAAGTTTCGAGAATCCGACGGGCGAGAAGGGCAAGGCCGGTACGGCTGCGAGCACATTAGGCGTTGGTCGCAAGGGCCGGCCGGCAAAGGAGTTCAAGCCGGGCCAGAGTTATACGCTGTGTGATATAGCCGGGCCCGGTGTGATTCGGCATATATGGGTGACGGTGAGCAAGGGGGTGGAGACGCTACAGGGCATTGTGGTGCGCGGCTACTGGGATGGTCAGGAGCATCCGAGTATCGAGGCGCCGCTTGGGCCTTTTTTCGGGATTCTGCACGGCAGGGTGTCGGCGTATCAGAGTGCGGTACATTCGGTGAATCCGTCGGCGGGGATGAATATCTGGCTTGCGATGCCTTTTGCAAAACGGGCAAAAATTACAATCACAAATGAATCAACGAAGAGCACGCCGCTTTTCTACTACATAGACTATACGCTCGGCGACAGCTTGCCCGCGGAGTTTGGCCGGCTTCATATTATGTATCGGCGGGAGAATCCGACGACTCTGAAGAAGGATTTCGAGATTCTCCCCAGGCGACAAGGCAAGGGACGCTTTGTCGGCTGTGTTTTAGGCATACGAACGCTTGAGCCAAACTGGTGGGGAGAGGGCGAGGTCAAGGTTTACTTAGACGGCGACAAACAGTTTCCCACTATATGCGGCACGGGGACGGAGGATTATATCGGCCAATCGTGGGGCCTGCAGGATGTTACTTATCTTTACGGGGGGACGGCACTTCAGAAGGACGGTTTGAATACAATCTACCGCTGGCACATCAGGGACCCGATTTACTGGAAGAAAGATGTGCGGATAACGATTCAGCAAATCGGCTGGAGTCGGCAGGTCAATGACAAGACCGGCAGCGGGCTGTACGAAAGGCAGGACGACTGGAGCTGCAGCAGCTTCTGGTACGAGCCGGTGCCGAGCGTGCCGCTTGCTGCGATGCCGGATTACAAGGCGAGAATCGCCGACTATTCGAGTGATAACAAGGTGCAATAGTCACCCGGTAGCAGCGCCGGCTGTTATATCTCAGGATACTTCCAGGGCTTTCGGTAATCGCGGCGGAGCAGTTTGTTGGCCTGGTCGTCGCCGATGACGATTTCTTTTTCGCCGTCCCATTTGATGCTTCTGCCGAGCTTTAGCGAGAGCATGCCCAGCAGGGACATATTCGTCGAGCGATGGCCGATTTCGATATCGCAGACGGGTCTCGAGCGCGTCTTTATGCACTTGATAAAGTCGGCCCAGAGTTCGGGGATATTGTGTGCCTCCCGCGTGTGCATTTTTGGTTCGACGTGGATTGGCTCGGGTGTTTCGTGCCGGCGCCCGGGCCTGGGGTAAAATACAAATCCGTCGTGCCAGCCGACGAAGGCGGTGCCTTTGCTGCCGTAGAAACAGGCGCCGACCTCGTACTTGTCGGTCGGGTGGCCGGCGTATTGTCGGTGTTCCCAGGTGCAGGTGAACGATTCGAACTCATAGACCACGACCTGCGTATCGGGAGCGTCGCTGATGTCGTTTTTTACGAATTTGCCGCCATACGAATAGACTGTCTTCGGGTATTTTTCGTCTGTCCACCAGAGTACCTGGTCGAGCCAGTGGATTCCCCAGTCGCCTAACTGGCCGTTGGCGTAATCGAGAAACTGTCTGAAGCCGCGGGGATGTATCCGTTTGTTATAGGGACGCAGCGGCGCGGGGCCGCACCAGAAGTCCCAGTCAAGCCCCTCGGGCGGCTCGGAGTCCGGCGGGCTCCAGTCGCCATAGGAGTTATAGTTTGCGAACGTCCGCACCATGCCGATTTTGCCGGCCTTGCCTTCTTTGAGAAACTTATTGGCCTCGATGTAATGATGCGAGACGCGCCTGTGCGTATCGACCTGGACGACCCTGTCGTTGTTGCGGGCGGCTTTGACCAGTGCCCTGCCTTCGTTGATGGTATGGCTGATGGGCTTTTCGTGATATACGTCGGCGCCGGCGTTGCAGGCGGCAATGGTAATCAGGGCGTGCCAGTGGTCGGGCGTCGCATTGATGACAATCTGCGGTTTTTCCTTATGGAGCAGCTCGCGATAGTCTTTATATTTTTTCGGCGCATCGCCGGTGAGCTGCTCGATTTCAGAAGCGGCCTTGTCGAGAATGTTCCGGTCCACATTGCAGAGTGCGACGATTTTACATTCGCCGGATTTTATGGCCTCGCGGGCGATGTTCATACCCCACCAGCCCGAGCCGATAAGGGCCGTGCGGTACTTCTTCGTCCTGTCCTCTGCGATAACATACGGCACCGCAAAGGCCATACCCGTAACGGCTGTTTTTTTGATAAAACTTCGACGGTCGATTGACATTTCTGTTCTCCTGTATTTTATACCTACGGACAATCTTTCTTATTGTCGGCAGCCGGGGTGGAGCAAGGCATGCGCATGGGTGTCAGTCCTCGATGTCAAGGCCGAGGTCTTTTAAGTCGGCTCTGACCTGCCAGCGAACCTCTTTGGCCAGTTCAATCGCTTTTTGTGCGTCGCTTTTTGCTACCGGCTCGTCCTGGCCGGGATAGCGGGCGGTTATTGCGTAGGGACTCAAGTGGTCGGCATCGGCAAGCTCTTTGACCCACGAAGCGTACTTACTGCACAATTTCAGCAAAGCGCCGATGCTATGGGTATAAGGAAAATCCACGTTCCGATAGACCAGATAGGCCTTAAGGTATTTCTCGGCACACTGTTGAGCATGATAGGCGATAAGCCGATAGGGCACATTGCTTTTCAGTTTCACTGCGCACAGGCCCAGACGCAAATCGTCCTCAGCAAAGCTTACCCATTCCTTTACCTTTTCCCGAACGTCACGGTCATGACTGTTCATAGAGAATTTTCCCTTCCTTATCTGCGTACCGGGCTATCGTGCCGGGTATTTGCCGGTCTCTTTCCAGTTCCTCCGGTCTCAGTATCAGAACATCGAAGGCATAGTCCAGCTCATTCAAAGCTCTGGTCATCCGCACCATCAGTTCCCGGCGTTTTCCCCTGAAGGGACAGACGACCAACAGGTCTATGTCGCTCCGCGGCTCGGCGGTCTCTCTCGCCTGAGAGCCGAACAGTATGATGCGGCTTGGGTGGAAGCGCCTGACCAAGTGGTCTCTGATTTGACCAAGGATTTCGTCGCTGAGCATTCCTGAAGTCTCCACAGTTTATGATTGCCTCACAGCCAGCATCAATTATATGCTTTTTACCGGCCGGTTCAACACCAATTCCTATCGGTTAATTTCCTTTCTGATATCATTCAGCAGGTTGATTGCCTCGATGGGGGTGAGGCGGTTGATATCGACCGAGGCGAGCTTGTCGAGGACGGATTTATTCTTTTGTACGAAGAGCGAATCAGGTTCGCCCTGTTTGGTTTTGTGCTTTGAAAGATGGGCGCCGGCGGCCTCTTTCTGGAAGGTCTGTTCGAGCTGTTCGAGGATTTCCTTCGAGCGGTCGAGAATTGGCCTGGGGACGCCGGCTAATTTGGCGACGTGTATGCCGTATGATTTGTCCGTTCCGCCCGGCAGGATTTTGTGCAGGAAGACGACCTCGTCCATCCACTCGCGGACGGCGACGTTGCAGTTCTTGACGTTGGCGAGAAGCTCGGCCAATTCGGTCAGCTCGTGATAATGGGTGGCAAAGAGCGTACGGCACTTGATTTTGTTCGCGATATGCTCGGTGATGGCCCAGGCCAGCGACAGGCCGTCGTATGTGCTTGTCCCTCTGCCCACCTCGTCGAGGATGACCAGCGATTTGCCGGATGCGTTGTTGATGATATTTGCGGTTTCTGTCATCTCGACCATAAAGGTGGATTGTCCCCGAATAAGCTCATCGGAGGCGCCGACGCGGGTGAAGATTCTATCGACCAGTCCTATTGTCGCCTGTTTTGCGGGGATGAACGAGCCGGCCTGCGCCATCAGGACCAGCAGGGCGGTCTGGCGGATGTAGGTGCTCTTGCCGCTCATATTCGGGCCTGTGATAATCAATATGTCGTCGCCGCCGCCCAATTCGACATCGTTGCCGACAAAGTCGTGGCCGAGTGTCTCGGCGAGGACGGGGTGTTTACCCTCGGTAATGTTTAGTTCGGTGCCGGTGGTGATTTTGGGGCGGATGTAGTTTCGCCGGTTCGCCAGATACGCCAGCGACGTTAAGCAGTCGCACTGGGCGAGCGTATCGGCAAGAATCTGCAGACGACTGATATACTGGGCGGCCTGAACGCGGAGACCATCGAAGAGCCGTTGTTCAAGCTCGATTGCCTTTTCTTCTGCGCCGAGCGCCCTGGTTTCGTAATGCTTAAGCTCGTCGGTTATGTAGCGTTCAGCGTTCTTTATAGTCTGCTTGCGAACGTAGTCGGGGGGGACTTTGTCGGCGGCCGAGTGGGATACCTCGATGTAGTAGCCGAAGACCTTGTTGAATCCGATTTTTAGTCTGGTGATACCGGTTCGTTCGATTTGTGTTTTCTGGTATCGGCTCAGCCAGCTTTGGCCGTCGCGTGAGATTGAGCGCAGGCCGTCGAGCTCGGAGTGGAAACCCGTGCGGATGACGCCGCCGTCCCGTAGATGCGCAGGACAATTCGGCTCGATTGCGGATTCGAGCAGCCCGGCCAATTCGTCCATACTGTCGCAGCGCCCGGCAAGTTGTTTGAGAAGCTCGGCGGTGGATTTTTCCAGCAATTTACGAATTGCGGGGACCAGCCGGAGCGTACCGGCTAAGGCAAGAAGGTCCCTTGGGTTGACGCGGGCGGTGCTTATTCGTGCGGCGATTCGTTCGGTGTCGGCGACATTTGCGAGGAGCTTGCGAATATCGTTCGCCCGGCTGAGTGTCCGTTTGAAATCCTCTACGGCATCCTGGCGAAGCTCGATGCCGGCAACATCGCACAGCGGCATACACAGCCGGTTGCGAAACATCCGCCCGCCCATTGGCGTGAGCGTTTCATCGAGGCATTCGAGCAGTGAGCCCTTTTTGCTTTCGGTGCGGATGGTTCGCAGGACCTCGAGACTTGTCAGGGATGTCTGGTCGATTTGCAAATACTTTTTGCGATTGATTCTTTTGATAGAGCATATATGGCTGAGCGTCGTCCTTTGAGTTTCGTTGAGGTATTCGATGATGGCGCCGGCGGGGGGGATGAGGGTGTTATCGGTGTCGGCTATTCCGAAGCCCTCGAGCGTTGCGGTGCCGAAATGCTTCAGCAGGCGCTGGCGGGCCTGGTACGGGTCGAAGTACCAGCCCGGCCGTTCGGTAGCGATTGCCCCGGTGAGCTGGGTGATGTCGGCTGAGAGCTTTTTCGCCTGGGCCTCGAAGAGCTCGCCCCGGCTGTCGGGCAGCAGACATTCTTTCGGGCCAAGCAGCAGCAGCTCATCGAGCAGTCTGCCCTCGCCGACGTGCTGGACGAAGAAATGACCCGTTGATATATCGACCCAGCTTATGGCTGAGACGGCGTTGTTCTGCCAGACGGCGGCGAGAAAATTTTCCTGTTTTGCATCGAGCAGGTTCTCATCGGTGATTGTTCCCGGCGTCACGACGCGGACGACGTCGCGTTTGACCACGCCTTTTGCGGTTTTGGGGTTCTCGATTTGCTCGCAGACGGCGACCTTGTAGCCGGCCTGAAGCATCTTTTTCAGATAACCCTCAACTGCGTGGTAGGGGACGCCGGCTAACGGGATTGGATTGGTCCCTTTATTCCTGCTGGTCAGTGTAAGCCCTAACACCTTCGAGCAGGTTTTTGCGTCGTCATAGAAGGTCTCGTAGAAATCGCCCATCCGAAAAAACAGTATGCAGTCCGGGTATTTCGCCTTGAACTTGTGGAACTGCCTCATCGCAGGAGTTAGTTTTGAAGTTTGAATCGCCATAGCTGCTGATTATACATCGATGGGCGAGTTTAACAACCGCCTTATGATTGAGCGAGTTTTGTCTGTTGACTTGGCGGTCGTTAATTGCTCGAGCAGGGTCTGCTGGCGGGCGGTGAAGCAGACCGGCCGGGAAAGGTCGAAGTTATCGACGGCGGTGAGGTCCTGGATTCGAGTGGTGAGCCGTTCGATGCCGGCGGCGAATTTGGCGCTTATTGTGACGGTATTCGCCAGCGATTTCGGCAGCTTGGCCGGGTCGAACCGGGCGGGAAGGTCGGATTTGTTCAGGACGGTGAGCGTTTTTCTGTCGGCGAGTTTCTTAATCAGTTGTTCGTCGAGCTGAGTATTGGGCTCGCTTATGTCGAGGACGAGCAGGACGAGGTCGGCATCGTTGAGCAGGTCGATGGCTTTTTGCCGGGATGCGAGGTCGATGGAATTTTTTGTGATTGACCCGGCTAATCCTGCGGTGTCGATGAGCTGAACGGAGAGCGGGCCTGTTTGGCAGGCGGCGGTAACGTAATCACGGGTAGTGCCTTCGATGTCGGTGACGATTGACCTGTCTCTGCCTGAGAGCAGATTCAGCAGGGTGCTCTTTCCGGTGTTGGGCGGGCCTGCGAGGACGGTCTTGCAGCCGAAGATAATCAGCTTTGCTGTTTTGCCTGCGTCAAGTATATCGGCTGCCTCGGCGGCGATTTTAACGGGCGGGGTGGAGTCGATGTTTTCCAGCCATCGGTTTGCGGCTCTGCTCAGTCCTGAATCGATTTGGTTGGTAAGTATCATCGTGCCTTCGAGAGTTTTGGCCCTGGGTATGGTTAGTTTTGCCTCGATTGCGATTGTGTTGAGCATCTTGTCCTGAGAGAGGATTTTGTAACGCATCTGCTCTGTGGTAAGCGGCTTGACGCCGTTTTTTTCGAGCAGTTTCATTATGTCTGCGACAATGAGCGGGTTGCCGTGACAGTTGACGGCGAAGCAGTTCGGCCCTTCGCAGCCGACTGTTACCTGGTCGATAGCTTTGTCACCATCGATGATGTCTCCGAGCAGTATTTTGCCCGGCTCAAATTTGGCCGGTTTTGTCCCTGCGGATTTGAATATTCTCTCGATGACCGTTTGCGAAGAGCTCCCGAACAGTTGTACGGAGGCAATTGCGCCGATGCCCTTGCCAGTCATAACAGCAGCGAACACGCTCATAATTTGAATGTGCTATTGTTTGCTTTCGACGAATTTTTTGTAGGCCAGTGCGATGCCTTTTATGACGAGGTTTGGGACATAGCTGTCGATGAATTTGCAGTCGTCTTTAATTAGTTCGGCGGCTGAGCCGGTGATGACGGTTTGCGGCCAGGTTCCGATTACTTCGGCGTATCGTCTGACGACTTCCTGAAGGGTGCTGACGGCGACATAATAAAGGCCTGCGTTTATGGCTTCGGAGGTGGTGCGTCCGAAGGGCCATTTGGGTTTGGTGACGTTGACGCCGGGCAGTTGCGCGGTGTCCTGATGCAGTGCTCGAGCGCTCATCTCGAAGCCGGGGAAGATAACGCCGCCGACGAAGACGCCGCGGTCGTCAACGAGGTCGATGGTGACGGCGGTGCCGAAGTCGGCGACGACGACGGCCTTTTCGACGACGGCGTAGGCGGCCGAGGCGGCGATAACCCTGTCGCTTCCTACCTTGTCCGGCTCTTTGACGCTGAGCTCAATCGGGTATGGGATATCCCTGCCGACGACAAGCATCTTCTCGCCGATTGTGTTGCGGACGATTTCACGGACGAGCTTTGTCCACGCCGGCTTGACGCTGCCGGCGGCGACGACACCGTCGCGTTTTTTTTCTTTTGAGCGTTTGGCAACGGGTATACTTTGCCAGAGGTCTTCGATGACCCGGGACAGGGCCTTTTGATTGGCCCCCGGCAGCGAGTCGATGCTCTTTTGCTCGCCCTTCAGAAAAAGCCCGACGTTTATGTTCGTGTTGCCTATGTCAACCGCTATCAGATTCATCTATTCGTCGCCTGTGGTTCGTCGCACATATTGAGTTCACTGTTGCCTTGTAGCCTACTTTATTGGCCGTAGCTTGTCAATTTGTGGACATCGTTCTCGGAAGTTTTGTTTACACATCTGTTTGTTTCTGGTACAGTTGAGTTATGAACAGGGCTGGTTTTCCAAAAGTGGAAAGAACTGCGTTTACAGTAGCATCGCTTTGGGACCAATCGGATGATAAATCATACTGGTTTTCGAGGACGCCGAATGAACGTCTGGAGGCCGTTGAGTTAATGCAGCAAATTATCTATGGCTACGACCCGTCTGCCACAAGACTTCAAAGAGTTCTTGAGATTACTCAACGCTCACCGGGACCTGGCTGACTTAGAGAAGCTGCCATAAGTTCGGAGGCGTAACCCACCCGTCATTGTCTGCCCTCCGGCCCCCGTTTTCCTGTCATCTGCGCATTTACTCAGCCACTTGCTTTGATGTCCTTTACCTTCTGCCATAGCAATTCACTAAGCTCTCGTATGCCCCGGCCGGTCACTGCGGAGATTGGTATTACGTCGGCGTTTAGTCTTTTCCGCAGGTCGTTGACAATTTTACCGGCGGGGTCGAGGTCGATTTTGTTCGCGACGATGACCTCGGGTTTTTCGGCCAGCGTTTTGCTGTACTGTTCGAGTTCGGTGCGAATTGCATTGTAATTTTCGACCGGGTCGGAACCGTCTGCGGGCATTATATCGAGGATGTGGAGAATGATGCGGGTTCTTTCTATGTGCCGCAGGAAATCGAAGCCGAGTCCTGCGCCCTGGTGCGCGCCTTCGATGAGTCCGGGTATGTCGGCCATTACGAATCGTCGGAAGTCGGTGAGCTCAACGATGCCGAGGACCGGTTCAAGTGTGGTGAATGGGTAGTCGGCGATTTTCGGTCTTGCCGCCGAGCAGCGGGAAATCAAGGTGCTTTTGCCGGCATTCGGCATACCGACCAGGCCGACGTCGGCGATGAGCTTCAGCTCGAGCCAGATATTCCTTTGCTGGCCGGGCTTGCCGGGTTCGGCGTTGCGCGGCGTCTGGTTTGTGGATGTGGCAAACCGCTTGTTTCCTTTTCCGCCCCGGCCGCCGCGGCAGACGCAGACCTTCATACCGGTTTTGTTAAGGTCTTTGAGAAGCAGGCCGAGGTCTTCGTCGTAGATTAAGGTTCCGGGCGGGACCTTGATTATCAGGTCCCGGCCGTCTGCGCCGTGTTTGTTTTTTCCCGAGCCGCCTTGGCCGTTGCGGGCCTTGAAGTGGCGCCTCGAGGCGAAGTCCGAGAGTGTATCGATATCTTCCACCGCCTCGAAGAAGGCGCTGCCGCCCCTGCCGCCGTCGCCGCCGTCGGGGCCTCCTTTGGGGATAAACTTTTCACGGCGGAAGCTGACGCAGCCGTGCCCGCCGTCGCCGGCCTTTACCCAGATTTTAGCAACATCGACAAACATAGCTGTGCCTGAATCCGGTCGATGCCTTACTCGGCGGAGATTTCATAATAGACGCTTTTGTATTCGGGTTTCATTTCGAGCAGGATTGTGCCGGAATCAACGTCCAGGGGAATTTCTCTGATTCTTTTTCCGACAATGTTCAGCAGCCAACATCTGGGCTTTCCTGCGAGCTGGGTTTTTATACGGATTTTTCCTGTAACGACCCGGAGAAGGGCAGGGGCGTCTCCTGCGTTCTTTAGCCGCCAGAAGGGCGCATCGTCTATTTCGGATTTCTGGTCTGTCTTCTCGTATTCCATACCGGTGTTGCGTGCGGGGCCGACCGCCGTTACGAGTATATGGCCGGCGGATTTTATCGGCGCGTAGCCGTCCATCGCGGTAACATAGACGACGCCGAAATTTGTCGGACTGTCGATATCCACTTCGGCAAGTTTATGAGGCGAAGCAGAGAGAAACCCGATTACCGCCTGGGTGCGGGGAGTATCGATATGGACAAAGCCCTTTTTGGCGTCCCAGGTCAGTTCGCCTGTCGCCGAGTGTGCGATGAGGTTTTTTTTGTCCCAGTATTTGCTGATGTCCTTTACGACAGGCGGGCGTTTTTGGTTGACGAAGCGATAGCCGACTTTGCCGACAAGGGCGGCGGCGATTGGCAGGGGCTTTCGGTCTTTGGTCCACTGGAAAGCCGTATCCGGCGTGTAGAGCGACTCGGCGACGAGCTCGGCTTCTTTGACGTCCTGCCTGTACCACATCGTGGCGATGGCGGGAAACTGCAGGATTTGCGGCGGGTTGCCGAACATATCGAACGAGCCGGGCCCCAGGACGTTTTTGAAATCGGGGCTGAAATAGCCGAACTCGAGCGAGCCATCCCAGCCCTGTAAAAGGCCGTAGGCGGCCATAAGACCTGTCCCTTCGAGTGAGTACTCGTTGGGCAGGCAGGTGTTCCATTCGCTTATGGTCATCGGCAGTCCGAGGACCTGCTCCCAGGCCTTATCCGTGACAAGGTTGCCCACCCCCAGGTATTTGATCGTGTCCTTGCCCGCCTTGACGTCCTTAATCATCGTAAGGTTGTGGAAAAGGCAGGTAGCGATTCGCCACTTGAGGTTGCCCTCTCCGTGCGGGTGGTCCCAGTAGCCGTGCCGGTCAACATAGTCGAGCTTTGACTGAGCAAGCATGTGTATGCGAGTGGCGAATTCGTGTCCCTGCCAGTTGGTTCCGGAGATAGGGACCTTGACGCCCGCCTTTCGCATAGCAGCCCGGCAGTCCGTCCAGTATTTGTCTTCGAGCTGGTAATAGAACCTCATCTGGTCGAGCCCACGGACCTTGTCCTGGGGCTTATCCTTTAGATGGCCGGAATTGAAAGAGAAGCTTCCCATCACGCCGACTTTCAGTCCGGGCGCGATTCCTTCGCCGGGTTTTAGGGGTGATTTGCCGTTCACTGTCCAGGCCTTTTCCAGACCGGCGGTGTCACCGTATTTGTTGCGAAGCCAGACGGCAAATTTCTCTTCGAGGATGGCTTTGAAATTGTCGGGCACCGTGCCCCAGAACAGCGAATCCTCGTTGGCCACTTCTATCATCGCCAGAGTCGGGTCGTCGCAGTATCGCTTTTTCGTATAGGGATTGTAGTGTGTAAAGATATCGACCATCTGCTGCTGTGTGATAGCGGTAGCTTTGTCGATGAAGAACTGGGCGTATGGCGCCGGGCCGCCCTCGGGCAGGCCGGGGATGTTGTCGCCGGGCTTGAATCGAGAGTACAGAGGATACTGCGTATCGAGGATGATATAGATGCCGTTCTCGCCGAGTTTGGCGATTGTGTAATCGAGCCGGTCGAATCCTCGCTCGCTGTAGTCAAGGCTGGTCTTGCCATCGCGGTCGATGAGAGAGCGCAGGCCGTGCATTCGCGTGATGTTAAGGCCCTGTCGGCGCATTCGCCTGATGGTATAATCGAGCTTTTCTCTGTCCCTGCCCCCTCCCATCTGGGCGCCCCAGAAGCGGACAGCCGTACCGTCCTCGAAGACGAAGTTATCGCCTTTTACCGTAACGAAGCCGTGCTTTCCGGTGGGGGCCTCTATCCATTTGCTGCAGTCGAGGACGGTTGGCCCAAAGTCGTCTTTGGCGAGTTCGAGAGGGAACCATTTGGAGTTGCTTTCGGCCGCCGATACGGCTGTGGCGAACAACAGAAATACTGCAAGGGCTGCAGGGGCCGCGGCCCGATGGAGCGTTTTGGAATTTGAGCGATAGCCGGACATTTCATTTTCTCCTTAAACAGGCACAAATACTAAAACCGGATTTACGGAACAACGGTAACGCCATTTTAACGTAAAGGGCTGACTGTGCCACGGCAAAACTCAAGGTAATCGATGGGTAAAAATGTTGAAAATTTCGCTCCGGTGTGGAAAATGGCGAAACAAAAGGGGCAATCGAATCTGCAGCCCCGAAAGTGATATTCCTTACTCTTGGGCCAAAGAGCGCCACTTCGAGAAGTCCGACTCGATAAGCGCATCGGCCTCGGCAAAGCTTTCGCTGCCTGCCGGGTATGAGTATGGCGGCGAATCATCCTTTTGCCAGGCCTGCAAAACCGGCATCACGAGCCGCCATGAAATCTCTACATCGTCCTGCCTGTTAAACAGTGTCTGGTCGCCCGCCATACAGTCTAACAGCAGCCGTTCGTATGCCTGCGGCACCTCGCCGCCGAACACGTCGCGATAACTAAAACTCATTTTCAGTGTCCCCATGCACACCTTCGAGCCGGGTCTTTTCGCCTGAAAGCTCAGCGATATACCTTCGGCCGGCTGAATCTGCAGGACAAGAACATTGGCCGGCAAATCTCCCAGCCCTGCACTTAGAAAAACCGAATGCGGCACCTTCCGGAATGTAATCGCTATCTCCGTATCCTTATGTGCAAGGCGCTTACCCGTGCGAAGATAAAACGGCACGCCCTGCCATCGCCAGTTGTCCACAAACAGCTTCGCCGCAACGTAAGTCTCGGTGCGGGAATCTGCATCAACACCGGCCTCCTGCCGGTATCCAACGACCGCCCGGCCGTCTATTGTCCCCGCGGCATATTGTCCCCTGACCACATCGGCCTTCACCGCCCGCTCGTCTAAAGGCCTGATACTGCGCAGAACCTTGACTTTCTCATCGCGAATATGGTCCGCCTGAAAGCTCGCAGGCGGCTCCATCGCCACCAGCGCAAGCATGCCTAACATATGACTTTGAAACATATCGCGAAGCGCGCCGGCCCTGTCGTAATAGCCGCCGCGATGTTCCACTGCGACCGACTCGGCAAGTGTAATCTGCACGTGCTCGACATAGTTGCGATTCCAGACCGGCTCGAAAATCGCATTGGCAAAGCGAAGCATTAAAATGTTCTGAACGGTCTCTTTGCCAAGGTAATGGTCGATGCGGTATATCTGCGACTCGTCGAAGTGCATGTGAATAATCTCGTTTAGTTTGACCGCGCTGTCTATATTACTGCCGAAGGGTTTTTCAACGACAAGTTTTACCTTCTCGCAGCCGGCCTGGCCCGCGCAGCTCAGCCCGCCTGCACCGAGACCCTGCACTATGGTCTCATACATAACAGGAGGAACGGCAAGGTAAAAAACCCGGCTGCCGTCAACACCCTGCTCTTTGTCCAGCCGGCAAAGCCGGCTGCCGATATCCTTATAGAATTGCCGCTGCCCGTAATCGCCGCTGACATAGAATAACCTGCCGACAAACGATTCGACCTGCTCGGTTGACGCACGGGGCAGGTTCTCACTTATGGCCTGCCGGGCGTGCTGCCTGAACATCTCATCAGTAAGCGGCTTGCGTCCGCAGCCAAGCAGATAAAAACGCTCGTTCAGCAGAGACCGCTGCCAGATACTGAAAACGCTCACAAGCAGTTTCCTTCGAACCAAATCGCCCGATGCGCCAAAAACGATCGCAGCGCAGGCAGGTGCGGCAACTTCCGCACAAATAATATCCTGCTGTGCTGCATACGGCCTGATTTCCGCCATAGCCAACCCGCCGAAAAGCTGCTCTGTTCCCTGGGCATCACACCCGCGGTGACACTACCCGGCTTAGTCCTGCACCGGCTCGAACTGGTCCTTTCCCGCACCGCAGTCCGGACAGACCCAGTCATCCGGCAAATCTTCAAAAGCCGTCCCCGCCGCCACGCCGTTGTCCGGGTCGCCCGCCGACGGGTCGTAAATATATCCACACATAATACATTTGTACTTCTTCATATCTTTCACACCTTTCTTTGTCTCGTGTATAGTTTTCTTTTCTACGTACGTGGCTGCCGATTTAGGCGTCCCGCCGTGCTTTACATCACGGTAATAGGCGTAAGTCATCGGGAACTTCTTCTCATCAAGCGTCTCGCAGGCAGCAATCTTCGCAATGAACAACGTATGCGTTTCAACGTCGATACTCTGCACCACCTCGGCCTCAATGCAAGCCACTGTATTGTCCAGAACTATCGGCGGCCCTAATTGTCCCGTCCTGCAGTTAATTCCTTTGAATTTGTCGATGTCCCTTCCCGACCTGAACCCGAAGGCGCCGATGAAATCCATTGGCGTCTGCTCGCCTAAAATAGATACGGCCAGTACCCGGCTGGCATTGATATACTCGTGTGTCAGGCACCCGCGGTTCACGCTCACCGCCACCATCGGCGGCTCCGGCGTTACCTGAAAAACCGTGTTCACGATACAGCCGTTGTATTTACCGCCCTTTACCGAGCTGAGTATGCACATACCATAGCTTAACTTGAAAAGAGACTGCAAATCTAACATTCGTTACTCCGACTAATTCAGAGCCGACAGTTTCTGATTCAAAACCGCAAGGTGACCTAATTCCTCTGTTATAATCGCCTCGATTTTGTCCCTGCCTGCACGCGGCGGGACCATCTCCTTCAGGCCCGTGTAATACACAACCGAGCTCTTCTCGGCCTCAACGGCAATCTCCAGAATCTGCCTTATGCTCTCGTCGCCGGTAAGTTTATCGGTATGACTTTTCCTGCCCTCGGTGCCGTGACCTGCCGCCATAGTCTGAATATACATAGCCGCCTCGTTGTTGGGGTCAAAGGCCGTCGGCTCTTTCTCCCGGTCGCTCAACTGCCGCCTCATCTGCTGAAATGTCTTCAGGTGTCCGTCCTCCATAACGGCAAAGTCGAGCAGCATTTTTTCGGTCTGCTTATCCGGCGCTATCCCGGCCGCCTCGCGATAGAACCTCGCGCCGTTTCTTTCTATTTCCTCGGCCATCTCGAAAATCTCATCCGCATTAAACGTTGTCCCTGCCATTATGCATCTCCTTCAGATACCGGTGGTGTAAATACCCGCTGGGCCGGCTCCTTGTCCGGCATATACTCTGTCATCTTTTTGCTAATCATTATTTGCCCTCCCACAAACCGTGTTTGTTACAGTGTTCACGTGCGGAAACCGCGCCCGCCTCGACCGCAAATGTCGCTTCAGGCGCCTGGCCCGGGCTGAGGAACTGCCGATACGCCCTGCCGTCCGCAAGCAGCTCTATCCATTCGATATAGTGCTCCTGCTCCATCGGATGCGGGATGCTGCCTATTTTGACTTTGTAGCCGGTGTCGATTTTTTCAATTACAGGAACGTGTTTTTCCATCCCCGCATCGGCCGTCTTGGCCGAAAGCTTCTCCATCGGCTGACCGCAGCATACTAATTCGCCCTTGCCGCCCCGCAGAACCTCGACTAAATTGCCGCAAATCTTACACTCATAAACTTCAAGTTTTTCAGCCATCGTTTCGTCCTTTCAAAATTACATATTTTGAATCCGACCGTTTGATAAGATACGTCTCAGCCCGCGACTCCAATACCCTTGTGTTTTGCCAGTATTTCATCTGCAAGTTTGTCCAGAGCCGTAAAATCATCGTTACCGGGATAACCCTTTGCCACTACCGGCGTAATTACATCGAGCTTCAGGTTTGGCACAAGGGCTGTTATTTGCTCGACCATCCTGCCGCCCCAACCGAACGAGCCGATTATCGAAGCAAACCTCGTCTTCGGCCTGAGCGCATTGGCAAGGATAGCGGCGTAGGCAACCTTCGGATGGGCGCCTGTCAGCACCGTCGGCGAGCCAAGCACAATCGTTGCGGCATCCACAAGGGCCATCGCAAGCTCGCCGATGTCCGTCACCGTCAGATTGAACTGCCTTACCGTGATATCCCGTTCGATAAGGGCGTCCACAAAATGCTCGACCATTCGACGCGTGCTGTCGTGCATCGACACGTACGCCACCACCACCTCGTTTTTCACGTCGTCACTTACCCAGTCCCTGTACGCATCCACTATAAACTCCGGCCGCTGATAAACAGGCCCGTGACTCGGCGCAATTATGTCTATCTTAAGCGGCTCAAGCTTTGTCAAATTCTTTTTTATCGCCGCCCTGAACGGCATCATTATCTCCGCATAGTACCGTTTTGCCGACTCATACACCTTCGGCTCGTCCTCTACAAACAAGCCGCTCGTCGCCAAATGCGAGCCAAAAAAATCACACGGAAACAAAATCCTGTCCTCCTGCAGATACGTACTCATCGTCTCGGGCCAGTGTACCCAGGGCGTATAAATAAACTTCAAGGCCCTGTCGCCCAAAGAAATACTTTCACCATCCTCGACCGTTTTGAACCTGTCCTGCCCGATACCCAGCAGGTCGATAAGCATCTGCCTGCATTTTACACTGCAGACGACCTTCGCAGCCGGATACCTGCTCAGTACCTGCGGCAGCGAGCCGGAATGGTCCTGCTCGGCGTGACTGGCAATGACGTAGTCCAGCTTATCGATGCCTACACCGGCAAGGTTGTTCATCAAAACGTCTGTCTTCGCCGGGTCAACCGTATCGATAAGAGCGGTCTTTTCGCCGGCCTTTATCAGGTAGCTGTTATAGCTCGTCCCGTCCGGCAGCGGTATCAGCTCGTCAAACAATCTCCTGTCCCAGTCAATCGCACCGACCGAATAAACATTTTCTGCGAGCTTGTTCATCTTTCTTATCCTTTATTGCAAACACAAACAGACATACCCCCAGGCCGATACCGACCTTCACACTCAGTTCAACCACCGAGTCAACCGTAAAAGACCGGCACTATAATTCTTTCAGCGCCTTCAGTACCGCATCGTAATCCGGCTCTTTAGTCAGCTCCCTGACTATCTGAACGTACCTGACGATGCCGGCCTTATCCACGATAAATACCGCCCTTGCCAGAAGACGCAGCTCCTTGATTAAAACCCCAAATGCCCTGCCGAATGAACCGTCACGGTGGTCCGAAAGAACCTGTACATTCTTAATGCCCGCCGCACCACACCAGCGTTTTTGAGCAAACGGCAGGTCCATACTGATTGTCAGGACAACAACGTCCTGTCCTAACTTCGCCGCCTCGGCGTTGAAACGCCTCGTCTGGGCATCACACACGGGCGTATCAAGCGAAGGCACGGAGCTGATAATACAGACCCTGCCCCTGTACGACGACAGCCGAACAACGGACAAATCGTTCGCCAGAACCTCAAACTCCGCTGCCTCCTCTCCGACCCTGACGCCTTTGCCGACCAAAGTAACAGGATCGCCTTTCATTGTTACCACACCTTTCTGCTCGTCTATAGACATTTGCTTCTCCAAAAAGCCCGGAAAAATCAATACAACCACCACCACCGACAACTATACGCTCCCGGCAACCTTTTCCCCACCACAGATATGCATGTCCGTTTGAAACTGAGCATCTTCAAATATTAATAATTTACCGCTTCCAGTTCGTAATAGCTCTTGGGATGAGCGCAGGCCGGACACGTATCCGGCGGCTCAGTCCCTTCATATACGTAGCCGCAGTTCCTGCAAACCCACCTGACCGGCTTTGAACGCTTGAACACAACTCCGTCCGTTATATTCTTCGCTAAAGCAACATATCTTTCTTCGTGCCGCTTTTCCGCAACGGCGATATTGCGAAACACCTCCGCTATCTCTGTAAGGCCTTCCTTCTCAGCCGTCTCGGCAAACTCAGGGTACATCTGGGTGTTCTCATAATGTTCACCGGCTGCTGCCGCCCTGAGATTTTCGAGAGTATTGCCGATAACGCCCGCAGGGAAACTTGCCGTTATCTCTGCCTCGCCTCCCTGGAGAAACTTGAACTCGCGCTCGGCGTGCTCTTTTTCCTGGTTGGCTGTTTCCTCAAAAATTGCGGCTATCTGCTGGTAACCTTCCTTGCGCGCCTGGCTCGAAAAATAACTGTACCTGTTCCGCGCCTGCGATTCACCGGCAAACGCCGCCAATAAATTCTTCTCAGTCTGACTGCCTTTTAGTTCCATTTACTATCTCCTTCTACTATTTTTATTCACAAAACTATGCAAACTTATTTGGTTATATTGAGCCGCGGGGCGCCCTGACTGTTCAGTTCGCTTTTACAGCTCTGACAAAGCCCTTCCAGATATACCGTCTTTCTGAGCACCACAAAATTTTCTTCGATGTCGTCTGGAATCGATATATCATCGAACTGCCCACAATGAAAGTCAATCACTTTCCCGCAATTTACGCACCTGAAATGCTGATGATTCTCAAGATTGCCGTCGTATCGTCTTACCTGGCCGGAACCTTCGACTACAAATGCTACCCCAATCTCGGTTAAAGTCAACAGCGTCCTGTTCACCGTATCCAGCGATATGCTCGGAAAATCCCGCCTCACATCTCTGTAAACCACATTTGCCGACGGATGCTCCTCTGACAGAATCAACGCCCTGTACACCGCCAGCCGCTGCGGAGTTATCTTAAGCCCCGCCTGCCGGCATTTCTCCTGGAAAACAGCCATCTTCGCATTGATATCCCCGTTTGACATAATCAAAACCCTCTATGCCACCGACCAAAAACATAAATCCTGTTTTCCATCCACAGACCGCCTTTATCACGACCTAAATCATAGTTGTTCTGTTTTAGTTAATACTACGACATACGAATAATTCCTATTTATGTCAAACATTTTTTCGCGAATTTTTGAAAATTTTTTCGCTGTCCCGACGTAGTTTGAACGGGGAATTGCATTGATTGACGGACCATTACACCGTTACACGTCGAATTTACTCAAAATCCCTTGATAATAGCCCGCCGAAAGGGTAAATTGCCGCATTATGCGCTGGGAAACCTGCACGCTAACCATTTTTTTGAAAAAAAGAAAGGATTTACACAATGCCTGTACGAAAAGTTCTGCCCCCAATTTGCCCCATACTACTGATTTTGATTATCTGCGGCTGTGATGCGATGCAGCAGAAGGTCTATGCGCCCGCTGAGCTGAGCATCCCCGCCGGCCAGCCGTATATTTTGACGCCGAAGCCGCCAGCTGAACCGCGAATAAACTCAGCGAAGGTGTTCGGGATTCGGCCTGGGAATCCATTTTTGTACACGATAGCGGCGACGGGTGAAAGGCCGATGACATTCTACGCTGAAGACCTGCCTGCGGGGCTGAAAGTTGACCATAATACAGGTCGCATCACCGGGTCAGTCAAACAGCCGGGCACATACAATGTCACGCTCAATGCCACGAATTCACTCGGCACCGCAAAACGTAACCTCAAGATAGTGGCCGGCGACAAAATCGCCCTTACACCGCCTATGGGCTGGAACAGTTGGAACTGCTGGGCGGCGGCGGTCTCCGATGAGAACGTAAGGCAGTCGGCAAAGGCAATGGCCGATTCGGGCCTTATCAATCACGGCTGGACATATATCAACATCGACGACGTCTGGCAGGGGCTGCGAGGCGGCGAGTTCAACGCTATTCAGCCGAGCGAAAAGTTTCCCGATATGCATGTGCTCTGCGATTACGTCCACTCACTCGGCTTGAAAATCGGCATCTACTCCACGCCGTGGATTAGCTCCTACGCCGGCTACATCGGCGGCACAAGCGACAACAAAGACGGCTCCTGGGAATACACCGCCGGCTACAACAACTATCATAAGAATCACCGCTGCGGCAGGTACAGCTTCGCCAAAAACGACGCTCAGCAGTGGGCCAAATGGGGTATCGATTATCTCAAGTATGATTGGAACCCGAACGATGAAAAACACGTCAAAGAAATGGCCGAGGCCCTGCTCGGAAGCGGACGCGACATCGTCTATTCACTGTCCAACACCGCACCATTTGAGCACGCCGCCACCTGGGTGGAACTTGCCAACTGCTGGCGGACTACCGGCGACATCCATGACGCCTGGAGCCGGGACCAATTGCCGCCGGGGAGAAAATGGGCCTGGCCAATTACAAGAATCTGGGAAGCGCACGGCAAGTGGGCGCCGTTCAACGGGCCCGGCCATTACAATGACCCCGATATGTTAGTTGTCGGCAAGGTCGGCTGGGGAAAGAAACTGCACGATACCCACCTTACACCCGATGAGCAATATACCCACATCTCGCTGTGGTGTCTCTGGTCTGCGCCGCTGCTGCTCGGCTGTCCGCTCGATAAGCTCGACGATTTCACCCTGAACCTGCTCACAAACGACGAAGTCCTCGCCATAAATCAGGACCCGTTATGCATCCAGGCGACACAACTCGCCTCAAGCGAGTCCGGCAGGGTCTTAGCCAAAAAACTCGAAGACGGCTCGCTGGCCGTCGGCCTGTTCAATATCGGCGCCGAGACAGAAACCCTCAAAGTCACCTTCTCCGAACTCGGCATCGAAGGCGAGCATATTGTCCGCGACCTCTGGCGACAGGAGACAATCGGCGTATATGCAAACTCGTTCGCCGCCGAAGTCCGCCCCCACGGCGTCGTACTGGTGAAGATATGGAACACCGGGCAAGAGTGAATTTTGCAGAATCAGGCGCGTAAGAATATATAACAGCAATAGCTTGGCAAGATGGTGCTTCAAATGGCAATGATGAATACAGTTGAGAGGTGCCGAGCCGTTCTTGAGAATCATTACGGCTCACGTTTCAAGGGTCTTGTTCTATACGGCTCCATCGCACGCGACCAGACCGCACCGGGTAGTGACATCGACCTTCTGGTCTTGCTGAGCAGGCCCTTTGACTACTTCGAGCAGCTTCGGCACATTATAGATTTACTCT
Organism: uncultured Pirellulales bacterium; assembly: GCA_964394625.1. Taxonomy (GTDB): domain Bacteria; phylum Planctomycetota; class Phycisphaerae; order Sedimentisphaerales; family Anaerobacaceae; genus JAUVYV01. The sequence continues at coordinate 29,395 of CAYMYK010000002.1, read as the reverse complement.
ATCCTATTCAGCTTGACACGGACCGGCTCATTTCTGCCAAGCCCGCAGCCGTTGACGAGTACGAGAAAGGCAGTATCCAGCTCTACAGAAACGCCAAACGAGAAGGGAGATTGTTGTAATGGGTGTTTATGAGCGAGAAATAGCGGCAAATCTTGAGCGGGCGGAGCAGTCGCTTGAAGCCGCCAAAGAACTAACAGCGAACGGTTTTTATGACTTCGCGGCCTCTCGTGCGTATTACGCGGCGTTCTACGCCGCAAACGCTGCATTATTGAGTGATGGTCTCGAATTCAGCAAACACAGCGGTGTTATCGCTTCGGTACATCAGCGGTTGGTCAAGACCGGCAAGCTCGACAAGCAGCAGGGCAGGGACTTGAACTGGCTCTTCGAGCTTCGCAGTGTGGGCGACTATGGTGCAACCATCCACGTTTCACAACAAGACGCCGAAAAATCCATCAAAGTTGCAGAGGATTTTGTGGAAACTATAAAGTCTTCGCTTGGGAAAACCTGATACTCTATCGGCTCCGGTGGATTCTCCGCAAAAGTCCGCCCCCACGAAGTCGTACTGTTGATAATCCTTGGCTTCGCCGAATATAATCCTATATTGGGATTATGTGCTTTTTTTGGAACCGACACTTCAAAGGTCCATCCTGCAAAAAAACGTATCTAAGCGCTGCAAACTAAGGAAAACCATTTTCTGCTGGCAGATTCCACTCAAGGTTCGTCATCGCTGAGTCGATAAGTCTAACGCCCGATAGTACACATAGTGCGGGAAGAAGATATCGTAACAGGTTATTCTATGCGGATGAGTTGTAACGCCCAAAATGTAGAACACTCTTGCGATTTGGAGGTTATCTGGCAATGAACGAATGGATGGAATTCTTTGAGCGCATAAGTCGGTTCTATCAAGCAGGCATGCGACAACTATGGGGGAAGTATCCGAATCACGCCACCAATATTTGGGATTCACTGGCTATATTCCTGGAGGGGTATGCGTTTGAAAGACAAGGAAGACGGCCAGACTATTTTCATGCGGCAGTTGATTCGTTCACCGAGAGTAGGCAACAGAACAGAGTCGTTACGCAAGCAGACGTTAAAAAAATATGGGCTTGTTTCCGTAAGTTATTAAAGAACCAGGGATTGAACCGTAAAAACAACCCTCTTTATCCCAGCACCAATCCTGACAAGGAACCCGGGATAGGTAGTAAGAATTCGGTAATACAGGTAATACTTCAAGAAAACATTACTGCCCCCGATTCAAGCTTATCCACTTTCTTAAGCAACAGTATCGAACAGGATGATATTCGGTCGGCCGACAGGCTACTCCGGTCGATTCGCGGGATAGGTCCGAAAGTGTCTCCTTTTTATCTAAGAGATTTGGTCGTTGTCATGGCTATCGACCTTAGCAATGTGGGAAATAGGTCTTTGTTGCAGCCGGTTGATGTTTGGGTAGAAAGAATCATAAAGACCATTACGCACGACCAATTGATGACCAAGTCCAACGTTGCCAACTGGATAGTCGAGAATTCACATCGTCCGGAACTGGCCAATATGGGTATTTGGTACTTTGGCTCTCAAATAGCGACCAGCCACTATATAGTTCGTAAAGCTTTAGGCAACTTGAAGCTCGCCCAAAGCTTGGCGGACAAGTACGCATGTCGTTTAAGAAGGGCATATCAAGATTACGAAGACGCTGATTGAAAGCCAGCATTTCCCACGTCTATTGGTTATGACGTAGTCACCGCATGTTTGGTAAGCATGTTTTTGTAAACTCTCGCCCCGTCGATGACTTTGCAGGTATGGACGGCGAATTTGTCGGCGTAGCCGGGGCGGCGGCGGCTTCGAGGGGCTGAAAACTTTTTGAAAATTCCCCTGGACTATTCATATCCTGCCGGTTATAATGGCCGGTTAAGTTTAAGAGCAGTTTACAGGCAAAAGATTCGAATGGTGAAGACCTATGGCTCACAAAAAAGGACAGGGCTCGACGAGAAACGGGAGAGACAGCAACCCCCAGTACCGCTGCGTAAAGCTCTTCGGCGGCCAGGCCGTTAAGGCCGGCTCTATAATCGTCCGACAGTGCGGAACAAAGTTCTTTGCCGGTAGAAACGTCGGTATGGGCAGAGACTACACGCTCTTCGCAAAATCCGACGGAACCATCCGGTTCCAGGGCCGAAAAATCCACGTCGTCTGACCGTATTCGTCCTGCCATAACAAGATAATGCCGAAGAGGGACAAGGTAATAAGCAAGATGCTTCGCGGTGCTTTTCTGTTTGCCTGTATTGTCTGCGGCGTCCCTGCTGCATCGGCCCAGGCGGCGCCGGAGGCGGTTGCCCGAAGGATTGCCGGACGGTTCATTGCAAAAGACCGGCTGTGGGGCAATTATACGCTCGATTTGACGCTCGAGGCGATGCTGGAGCTTGATGCCGTCACCGGCAGGAGCGAGTACACCAATTATGTTCTTTCGGTTGTGAAAAGGCGCGGGCTTTCGCCTGATTCGGTGATTTCATACGAGAGCCAGCCGTTCTGCCACATCAATTACAAGCTCTACGAGGTTACGGGGGACAAGCGCTATGTCAAGCCGTTTCTTGCAGAGACGCGGAGGTATCGCCGGCAGGTCGGTCGCTCGCCGGAAGGGGCTATTACTCATAAGCCCGACCAGCCGGGCCGGCACCTGCTCATCGATATGCTGCAGGACTATGCAGGCCGAATGGCGCAGGCGGGGGCGCTTGGCGGCGATGAGAGTTACTTTGCAGAATGTGTGGGGCAGTATCGAATTTACCGGCGGCTTTTGCGGGACCCGAATACGGGGTTGTGGTCGCAAGGGCGCGGCTGGCTGGATGAGCCGATGAAATTATCGCCGGGGGCGTGGTCACGGGGACACGGGTGGCTGATACGGGGAATGGTCGAGTCGCTGCGCTCACTGCCGAAAAATTCATCGTATTACCTCCAGATGCAGCAATACCTGCGGGAGTTGGCCGATGCGCTTCTTCGGGTTCAGGATGCGAACGGGATGTGGCATCAGCTTCTTAACCTGCCGTTCGAGCAGAGTTATCCCGAATCGAGCGGGACGGGTTTAATCTGTTATAACCTGGCGCGGGCTTGTCACGATGGTTTCTTGAAGGACGACAGGTACCGGTTAGCGGCGTTGAAGGCGTTTGACGGTCTGAAAAAGTACGTAACCGAAGACGGTGTGGTTCTGGGGGCGTGTGAGGGGCCGGGGCCGCTATATTCGATTGAGAAGTACTACAAATCGCCCGGCAAACGTGATGAGCCGCACGGTACCGCTGCGGTGCTTTTTGCCTGCGCCGGGCAGGGCAATTGATTTGCTCTAATGGGACGGTTATGGATAGCAAAAGATTGCTGCATACCAGGCGGGCGCTTGAGAGCTTGTACGACAGGTACAATCGGGCGGAGCTGATAAGGCCGGACCCGCTGCAGTTCGTATATCGATACAGCAGGCCGGCGGATATGGAGATTGCCGGTTTTATCGCATCCTGTCTTGCCTATGGCAGGGTGCAGCAGATTGAAAAGGACGTCGGTAATCTGCTCGAGCGGATGGGGGCAAGCCCATTCGAGTTTGTGAAAAACTTTGACGAGAACGGAAGGGCTAAACTAAAGGGCTTCAGGCACAGGTTCAATACGGGAGATGATATTTCGTATTTGTTCGAGTTGCTGCGAGGCATTCTTTTGAAATTCGGCGGTATTGAAAAGTTTTTTGCGAGCGGCTACAATCCGGCTGATAAGAATGTAATACCCGCACTGTCGAGTTTCTGCGATACGCTTTTGAATATGTATCGCGATTGTCATAATCGCAATGCTCCAAAGGGGCTAAGTTACCTGCTGCCTCGGCCTGAGGCGGGCAGCGCTTGCAAGCGGCTGAACCTGTTTTTGCGATGGATGGTAAGGGACGACGAGGTCGATGCGGGACTCTGGAAGGCGATCGACAGGTCAAAATTGGTTGTGCCGGTCGATGTGCATATAGGCCGGCTGTCCGGGATTTTGGGCTTTCATAATCGCAAAACGATTTCTTTGAAAACAGCGGTTGAAATAACTGAAAGTTTTGCTCAAATTGAGCCGGGCGACCCGGTCAAATACGACTTTGCCCTGTCACGAATAGGAATTCTCGAAGACTGCACCGGCAAGTATCGTTTAGAGTGCGACCAGTGCGAGTTGCTTGAATGGTGCGAGAAACAGGAGGCATGGAAACAATGAAGCCCGAAGAGCTTGAAAAATACTCGTCGGCTGTGACGCTGTCGGATATGGAGATATTTGTTTTTCCGGAGCTTATGTACGCGATTGTTCTGGCGAATATTATGAGCCCGGTTATCTGGCGGTGGCGAGAAGCGGACTGCTTTAAGAAGCTCGAAGGTAAGAGCAGCTACAGGAAATTGATACGTCTCAAGCAGTTCATAATAGACGAATACGAGTTCAATCTCGACCTTGATACCTGGGGTCTTACCCGGCAGGATGTCGAGCTTAAAAGGTTCGAGAATGTCATATCAGCCGAGCAGATTGCCTCGAGCAACGCACTGTTCGGCTATCAGGGCGACAGGTACTATTTCGACGTCGATATACGCAGGCATTTCGGTCTGGACAAATACGACAGCGAGATTATCCCGTACTGGAAGACCGAAACAGTCGAGGCGATGGACGCCTTTGTTCGCAAGAGCGGCTATACAAAGAAGGCCGGCGAGTGTGTTTCATTGTCGGCGCTGTATGCGGCGGCGGCCTTTGTCGTCTGCGGGATACCGCTCGAGGATATCTGTATGATTTTGACACCGCTGCATTCGCAGAATTTTATCGATATCCAGGACGGTGTGCTGACGAACAACCGGCGTCTTGTGACAAGGGCGATGTGGTTTAACGGCACGGCTATCTCGAACAAGGCCCAGCGCGCCCTGCGGAACGAAAACGTGACGATTGTGACGCACAGCTCGGGATACATACATTGTCTTTACGACCGGGCAACGATAAACGAGCAGGCATACCGGCGTTTTAGTGAAAAGCTGTGCAGCTATCTTTCGACCGGGCTTGATTTGTATATGTTTGCGAATTTTCTGCGGTCGCAGCCGGTATATCAGAAGTACTTTCAAATATGTCAGGATTGTCACGGTCATTCGCGGTTCTTGAAGGCCGAGACTCTCTTTCGTTACGAGCACGGCAGCAGCTATCGAATCGCGGACAGCACTCACGAAAAACTGCTCGCGGAGGTTTTGGACGAGGATTTTGTCTCTTACGAGCTGCCCGGCAGGATACGCTGCGATAAGCTCGAGCGGTTTATAGAGAAAAAGAAAATAGACGTGAGAAAGCCGCAGGGCAGGCAGGCGTTGTTAAAGGTTTTAAGGCCCGTAATACCACAGGCCGAACAACTGGTTAAGGGGTTAGCTGATTTTGTTCATATTAAGCCGCGGCTGCCGGGCGCTGAAAAGAAGTATCTAAAAACTGTGCCGATAAAAATAAAGCCCGGGCAAAGCAGGGAGCAGATTATCGAGAACCTGCATCGGCTGCGGGCGGCAAGTACGGTTGCGGATTTGGCCTTCTATGCGTATCGCGATATGCAAAGCTGCGACTGGAGGCCTTTCGTCAAGGCGGCGGTCGAGCGGTGCCCCGTTTCTATTGAGATGACGCGCTCGATGACTATCGACGAGGTTCACAACTGGCTCAATGAGATGGATAACAGTTCTATCTACGACGGCGGCCGGCTTGCCCAGCCGGACGAGGTTGCAAACTATAAGACCGCCGACGGCATTGAAAAGGCCTTTCTGCTGGCCAACGTGATTCGTTTCAGGCAACGGTCCTGTGATGTTAAAATTATCGCAGACGATAACGAAGTAATTGTCGAAGGTCAAGGCCGGTGGCGGTTTACCTCGACGAAGGGCCTGGTCAGGGAGGTTGTCATTTCGGCTGACGGCAAAATCAGCGTATCTCAATACTCAACTTGACTGAGTTTTGCGGGTAAGTCAAAATATCGCAGGAGACAAGAGCAATGAAAGACATTCGCGTTGCCGCTGTTCAATTCGAGCATAAGGCGGCTGATAAGCGGGCGAACCTGGCTAAGCTCAGCCGTTTCGTCGAAGCCGCGGCAAGCCGGAATATCGAAATCATCGTGTTCCCGGAGTGCTGCATTACGGGTTACTGGTTTCTGCGGAAGCTCTCTCGCGATGAGCTGTTGGCACTGGCTGAGCCGCTCTTCGACGGGCCTTCATCGCAGGAGCTTTCAGCGATGGCGAAACAGCACAACATAACCATCGGCGCCGGGCTTCTCGAAAAGACCGCCGAAGGGCAAATGTTCAATACGTACGTAGTGGCAATGCCGGACGGCAAATTTGCCCGCCACCGCAAGATTCACTGTTTCATCAGCGAGCACTTATCGTCCGGCTCGGAGTTCACGGTATTCGATGCCCCTGGCGGCTGCCGGCTCGGCGTGCTGACCTGCTACGACAACAACCTTGGCGAGAACGTTCGCATCACCGCATTGAAGGGCGCCGAGATTCTGCTGGCGCCGCACCAGACCGGCGGATGCGATTCGCCAAGTCCTTTTTGTATGGGCCTGGTCGATAAATCCCTCTGGGAACATCGCAAAGACAATCCCGATGCGATAGAGGCCGAGTTCAAAGGGCCCAAGGGCCGGCAGTGGCTCTTGACCTGGCTGCCCGCACGCGCCCACGACAACGGGCTGTTTTTGCTCTTCAGCAACGGAGTAGGGGTAGATGACGATGAGATTAGAACCGGCAACGCTATGATACTGGACCCATACGGGCGGGTGCTGGCCGAGACGTGCAGGGCCGAGGATTATATGGTTGTCGCCGATTTGGACGCCTCGCTGCGGGACAACTGCACAGGCGCCAGGTGGATTAAGACGCGCCGGCCCGAATTGTACAAGCCGCTGACTATTTCCACCGGCAGAGAACGGGATACGCGGGCGGTACGCTTCGAGGGCAAGCGGGTATAAAGCCCCGCAAAATGTTGCAATTTTGCGGCCAATGTGCTATTATGGCAAAGCCGCAGAGTTCGGCGGCAAAGCACACCTTGTATTTAGCCAATAAAAAACGGATATGAAAGGCCCAAAGGCATTTACGCTGATAGAATTGCTCGTCGTAATCGCCATCATCGCCCTTTTGATGGGCATATTGATGCCGGCTTTGAACAGGGCGCGTGAGCACGGCAAGCGTGCGGTCTGCCTGAGCAATCTGAGGCAATTGACAATCGCCTGGATAATGTACGCAAATGATAACGGCAACTACATAGTCAACGGCGCGCCACTCGGTGTACCGGGCAAGGCCAGAGCGCCGAGTTCATCGAGCTGGGATTTTGAGTTTCATGAAGATGAGGTGCCATGGATAGGTGTGGCGTGGAATCCTGCGGCCGTTTCGCAAGAAGTGCAGATGGAGGCCCTGACTACCGGCGCTCTGTACAAGTACTGCAAGAACTACAAGATATTCCGCTGCCCGACGGGTCATCGCGGAGAGTTGATAACGTACGTCATCGTCGATTCGATGAACGGGCTGCCGAGAGACGGCACACAACAGGCGGGGTTGTGGATGAAAAACAAACTCAAAATAAAAAAGCCCAACAAACGAATCGTCTTCATCGACGAGGGCTGGGTCACGCCCGACAGCTACGCCGTCCATTATCTGCAAGAGCTTTGGTGGGACGACCCGATGGTCAGGCACAGCAACGGAACTACGCTGTCGTTTGCAGACGGGCACGTCGAACACTGGGTATGGCAGGGCAAGGAAACGATAGAATACGGCAAATCCGCCGACCGCGCTTTTCCGAAGGGCTATGAGCCCCAAACAGACGACGGCTTCAGAGACCTCTATCGCATACAAATTGGCACTTGGTCACGACTCGGCTACGAGCCAACCGTCGAGCCGCTAATCGAGTAATGAACGGCTTAATGCAGGGGCTGATATGAAAAGAACCTTTCTGCTGCTGGCTGTAATCGTTTCGTTTGCACAGGTATGCTTCGGCTCGAAGCTGCTCGATGCCGGCCCCATAACCGATAAAGTCATACTGCTGCACTTCGACGACGGCTACATCTCCTACCA
>CAYMYK010000002.1:0-21337 GCA_964394625.1 uncultured Pirellulales bacterium | reverse complement strand
AACGATGACGACCGCACGGTGGCCGAGCCGCTGGATGTTAAGACGGCAACTCGCAGCAGCTCTTACACAATCACATCGAAAGACGATGCCGAATACCAAAAGGGCCTTGAAGCCGTGAGCGTGGGCCGAAAAAGCAAGGGGATGGACTACTCACGCAAATGCAAATGGAACGGCAGACAGTGCGACAACGACATCGTCTTCGAGCACTGGATTTACATCGAGCTGCCCGCACCGATGAAAAGGGGCAAAACCTACACCGTCCGGCTCAACGGCCTCACCGAGAACAAAAATGATGTCACCATCACCTTCGACGAGTTCAGGACCCGCTCCGAGGCCGTCCACGTCAACCAGCTCGGCTACATCCCCTCGGCCGGACAAAAGTTCGCCTACGCCTCGCAGTGGATGGGCGACGCAGGCCCGCTCATCCTCGACGACTACGCCGATACGCCGTTCCACATCGTAAGAACCGCCGACGGCTCGGTCGTCTTCTCGGGAAAAATGAAGCTGCGAAAAGACCTCGAAACCGGCGGGCCCGATACCTGGCAAAAGGAAGGCCCTTTTTCAAACTTTATCGGCGCCGACCTGTGGCAGTGCGATTTTTCACAGTTCAAAACGCCGGGCAAATACGTCGTCGCAGTCGAAAGAATCGGCTGTTCGTTTCCATTCCGAATCGACGCCGACGTCTATCGCAAGGCGTTCTACACGTCCTGTCGCGGCCTCTATCACGAACGGGCGGGAATAGCCCTGGAAAAACCCTACACCGAATGGACGCGCAAACGAGACCACCATCCCGCCGACGGAGTCAAAATCTGGTATTCGTCGATGCGGTACCTCGACTGTAACCAGGAAAGCTGTATGGACCGGGTAAAGAAAAACCGCGTCCGGCTGGTTGATAATATCTGGGGCTGGTACCACGATGCCGGCGACTGGGACGGCTACCCAACCCACATAATTATCCCCAGATACCTGCTCACCGTCTATGAGCTGAAACCGGGCAGCTTCACCGACGGCGAGCTTAATATCCCGGAAAGCGGCAACACAATCCCCGACATCATCGATGAGGCAAGCTGGCTGATAAACTACTTCCGCAGGGCCAAAGGCCCTACCGGCGGCGTCTGCGGCGCGCGGGTACACGCAGTCGGAGCTCGACCGGACGGCAAAGAGGCGAACGGTTTTCCCAGCTACGAGGATACACGCCAGTGGTACGCCTGCGGCGAGGACCCGAGAACATCATATCGCTACGCGTCACTCGCCGCTCAACTGGCATACTGCCTCGACATATCCGCCGGCGGCAAACATAAAGACAGCCCCGGCTGGTTTGCCGAGGCCGAGCACGCCTACAACTGGGCTGGTAAGAACCTGCGCGACGGCGACGAGCCGAAAATCATCGGTGCGAGAATGGTCGCCGCCGCCCGGCTTTACAAGTACACCTCCGACGACAAATATCAGCGGCAGTTCAAAGCCGACTACAAAGCCGTCGGCAAAATCAAGCCGAACTCCGCAAGCCCGACAGAGAAGCAGTGGGCCGTCTGGGCCTACGTTACCACCAACAGGCAAAATATCGACAGGGATTTCAAAGACGCCCTCACCGCCGAGGCAATATCCTGGGCCGACGAGCTGAATGTCATCCCCGCCTCCAAACGCGGCTTCCGCGCCGGCTGGAGCTGGTATGTACCCACCGTCATCGGCTTCAACACAACACCCCACGTCATCGAATCCGTCATCGCATACGAGCTGACCGGCAAACAAAAGTACCTCGACGTCGTCGAGACCACCTGCGACTATATGCTTGGCGGCAACGGCTTGAATATGTGCCAGGTCACCGGCCTCGGATACCGCTGCCCGAAACAGTTCCTGCACATCGACTCCTGGTACGACGACAAAGAGCAATTCATACCTGGAATATCACTTTACTCCGTGCTGGCGCCGAAACAGCCAATCGACAAATGGGTAGGCCCGTGGGACCAGCGAATGGTCTGGGATAAGGGCGTGTACCCGCGATACGACAAATGGCCTATGCACGCCGGCTATGTCGATAACCGCTACTGCGTGATGGGCAACGAGTTCACCGTCCACCAGAACGTCGCTCCCGCCGCCGCCGTCTATGGCTGGCTCTGCTCCGAAAAGCAATAAACGCTTTCTGCTCAACAGCCCGCTGTGCGGCCGCAAGAGGCCGAAAAAGACAGGAATCCTTATCACAGCTCCTGCCGGCTGGTCGGTCCGCCGCCGCTTACCACACTACGGTTTTCCATCTTTTACTCCGTCGCCGAAGATTGCGGGAGAAAAATTTTTGACAAAACATTTTTAGGGTGTTGACGTAAGAGGTGAATAGGACTACAATAGTCTTACACAATATGATAATAGAGTTTCGAGCGGGCTGTAGATGGATGTTTTGAGACGGAATACCGATTATGCACTGCGGGCTGTGGTGAATCTGGCTGGCCGATACGGCGGCGAGCCGGTATCGACGAGGGATTTGGCAAAATCGGAGGATGTCCCGTATCAGCTTGCGTGCAAGCTGCTGCAGAAGCTGCATCAGGCAGGACTGGTGGATAGTGCAATGGGGCCGCAGGGCGGTTTTTATCTGAGCAGGGCCCCCGGCGGAATAAGCGTCCTTGAAGTTGTCGAAGCAATACAGGGGCCTATTAGTTTGAACAGATGCGTGTTGGGCGTGGGCGCCTGCCCGAGAGAGGGTAACTGTACCATAAGCGAACGGCTTATTGAGCTGCAGCGGCAGATAAACGAGTATCTTGGCGGCCTCGACCTTGATGAGCTGCTGCGCCACAAGAAAAGAAAGACAAAACCAAGGGTAAGGACAAAGCGATGAGCGATGAGTCGAAAAATAAAGGTGTGCTCGAGGCGTGTGTATCCCGGGCCGGGGCATTGGATGAGCTTGTCGAATATGCGGCGGGTTCGATAGTCAGCAGGACAATAATCGATAAACCGGTTGCGACTCTTACGCTTTTTGCCTTTGACAGGGGCCAAAAACTTAGCGAGCATACAGTACCTTATGATGCGGTTGTGCAGGTTATAAACGGCCGGGGCCGGCTGAACATTGGCGGCAAAGACATAATCGTCTCGACGGGACAAATCGTGATTATGCCCGCAAATGTGCCGCATAGCGTGACGGCGGATGAACGGTTCAAGATGCTGCTGACAATGATTCGAGCATAGCATTGAGACGTCCTTAGTGAAAGAAAACTGCAAAAGAGTTGAATAAGCATTAATTGGTTGGGTAAAACCACAGGGAGATGTGAATTATGAGTATGTTCTGTTATCAGTGTGAGCAGACGGCAAAGGGGACGGGCTGCACTGCATTCGGTGTCTGCGGCAAGGACCCTGAAACAGCGGCGTTGCAGGACCTTTTGCTCTATGCCGTCAAGGACATCAGCTGTTACGCCCACGGCGCTCGCGAGCTGGGCGGCACCGACAGTGACGTAAATGTTTTCACCGCAGAGGCGATGTTCAGTACACTAACCAACGTGGATTTCGACCCAAAACGCTTTCAGGGATTCTTAAAGGAGGCGGCCCGGATTAAGACAAAGGCGCAAAAGCTGTATGAAGATGCGTGCGGCAAATCCGGCGGGGCAGCCAGACAATTTGACTGTCCCGTCCAGTGGTGGTCGGGGCTCGACGATTTGAATGGGCTTATCAACAAAGGTGAGAGTGTGTCGGTGCACAAACGGATTGACGAGCTTGGCGAAATGATTGCGGGCCTGCAGGAGCTTATAGTCTATGGCATCAAGGGCCTGGCCTCGTACGCCGACCACGCACAAATTCTCGGCAAGGAAGACGATGCTGTTTACGGCTTCATTCACAAGACACTTGCCCGGCTTGTGGAAAAGCCCAGCGACATTGACGAGCTGCTTTCTCTGGCGCTTGCAACCGGCGAAACAAACCTAAAGGCGATGGAGCTGCTGGATGCCGCAAACACAGGGGCATACGGCCATCCCGATCCGACGAAGGTAAGGGTGACGCCAATCAGGGGTAAATGTATTGTCGTTTCAGGCCACGACCTCAAAGACCTCGAAGAGCTCCTTAAACAGACCGAAGGCAGGGGTATCAATGTCTATACACACGGTGAGATGCTGCCCTGCAACGCTTATCCGGGACTGAAAAAGTATAAGCACCTTGTCGGCAATTACGGCGGGGCATGGCAGGACCAGAGGAAGGAATTTGACGAATTCGGCGGCGCTATATTGATGACAACCAACTGCCTGCAAAAGCCGAAGGACAGCTACAAAAACAGGATTTTCACTTCAGGCCTTGTCGGCTGGCCCGATGTTGTGCATATCTCGGACCGTGATTTCGAGCCGGTCATTGATGCCGCTTTGGCGTCGCCTGGATTTAGCGAGGATGCACCTGAAAAATTTATTACGATTGGCTTTGCCCGCAATACGGTTATGAGCGCGGCCGATAAGGTCGTCGAGGCGGTCAAGGCGGGCAGGATTCGGCACTTTTTCCTCGTAGGCGGCTGTGACGGCGCCAAGCCGGGCAGGAACTACTATACCGAATTTGCCGAGAAGGTCCCCGGTGACTGCGTTATCCTGACGCTGGCCTGTGGCAAGTACCGATTCAACAAGCTCGAATTTGGCTCGATAGATGGCATACCCCGGCTTCTCGATTGCGGCCAGTGTAACGATGCCTACTCGGCTATACAGATAGCTGTCGCACTGGCAAAGGCATTCGACTGCGATGTCAACGACCTGCCGCTCTCGTTTATCCTTTCCTGGTATGAGCAAAAGGCCGTTGCTATCTTGCTGACATTGCTGTACTTGGGGATAAAGAACATCAAGCTTGGACCGAGCCTGCCGGCCTTCGTCAGCCCCGATGTCCTTAATGTGCTTGTGGAAAAGTTCAACATCGCGCCAATCGGCAGCGTGGAAGAAGACCTGGCCGCAATACTGAAATAGCATTGAAAGTGAGCGACGGAAATGGAGATGTTAAAAGCCATACTGCTCGATTTCTGGAATACGCTGGCCGAGATGTCACCCTATCTGCTCTTCGGCTTTCTTGTGGCAGGGGTTCTGTCGGTATTTATATCGCAGCAGTTAGTGGAAAGGCACCTTGGCGGCAGGGGACTGTGGCAGGTGACCAAGGCGTCGCTATTCGGCGTGCCGCTTCCTCTGTGTAGCTGCAGCGTTATACCGGTTGCGATGTCGCTTCGCAAGCACGGTGCGAGCAAGGGCTCGGCCATAGCGTTCTTGCTCTCGACACCGCAGACAGGTGTGGACAGTATCTTTGTTACATACAGCTTGCTTGGGCCGGTCTTTGCGGTTTTCAGACCCGTTGCGGCGTTTTTGACGGGTATTGTTGGCGGGATTTTTGTAAATAATCTCGACAGAGACGGTCCCGCACAAACGGCGGCTTCTTCAAAATGCCAGGACCGGTGCTGTCACCACGATAACAAGACCGGACGGCTGGTGCGGATACTTAAGTATGCTTTTGTCACGCTGCCTCGCGATATCGGCAGGCCGATGTTGATAGGCCTTGTGGCGGCCGCATTTATCTCTGCCCTTGTACCCGACGGCTATTTTGCCGAAAAGCTCGGGACGGGTATCCTCGCGATGATTGTAATGATGCTGCTTGGCATACCGGTTTACGTCTGTGCGACCGCATCGGTACCGATAGCCGCTGCGCTTATTATCAAGGGTGTAACTCCGGGAGCTGCGCTGGTCTTTTTGATGACCGGCCCTGCAACGAATGCAGCATCGTTTATCAGTATCTGGAAGGTGCTGGGCAGAACTACGGCGGTTACATATCTGGCCACCGTTGCCGGCTCAGCTATTGTCTGTGGTCTGCTTCTGGACTATCTGGCCGGCGGCGCCGGCTTCGAGGTTATTGCAAGGCCGGGCTGGATGCTCCCTGCGTTCGTCAAGTATGCCGCCGCGATTGTTCTCTTTGCCGTGCTGCTCTTGGCCATGCGAAGGTCGTGACAGATAACTGCGAGTCCTATAACCACAGGTCCGGTGGAAATGTCGATTTTCCCACGCCTTAGGAGCGGTATAATGCGTGTTTAACCGGCCTGTTTCGTAAAAACCCATCGGAGATTGCCAAAATCCTGACGTCAAACGTGCTATTTCCTGTAAAATCCCTGAGGTTATACGCCGATAACACAAGCGAGCAAGCAATACAGCCCGAAAGCATTTTGTATGGGGGGCACGAAACAGAAGCTCAGAGAACCGTCAGTCCGGGTCCGGTTGCAGCCGGCCGGGGGCAGCACATTGTTTTTCACGCTGCCTGAGAAAAAAATTAGGGATTGGCTATGCGAAGTCTAAAACCCGTGTTGCTTGTTGAAGATGATAATGTCGATGCAATGAGTGTCAAAAGAGCGTCCAGGGAACTGGAGATTGCCAATGAGCTGGTGCGTGCAGTCAACGGCGAAGAAGCACTTCGGTATCTGAGAGACCCGACAAAGGATGGACCGTGCGTAATTTTGCTGGACCTGAATATGCCCAAGATGAACGGCATAGAGCTGCTGAAGATATTAAAAAGCACCCCTGAGCTTCGTAGGATTCCGGTAGTGGTCATTACCACGTCAAAGTCCGACGAGGATAAAGTTGAAAGCTTCCGGCTCAGTGTTGCCGGTTACATAGTCAAGCCCATCGATTATCAAGGGTTTGTGGATGCGATGAAAGTCATCGATTTGTATTGGAGCTTGTCTGAGCTGCCGGGATGTGAATCCGAGCTTGCCGCTTCGGATATTGGCCCCGGTAGATACGTTTGATAACTGTGAATTCGCCTGTAAATTCTACGCCCCGGCCCCGGCGACACGCCAGCAAAACCAAAGCCATTCCTGTGTGGTGCCGACCAGTATCTGCAAGACTGCGGAGTATATGGACGTAATAGAAAATTCCATCCCTGACTTGCCAAGGCGTAGTTCGCCGTTCCCAAGCAATCTGAGTAAGCCCGGCTTCGCGAAAAAAACCGCTTCGCCGCGGCAGCTTCGTCCACCCCTTAGGGGCAAACAAAGACTGGGCCCGGGAGGATTCGAACCTCCGACCAATGGATTATGAGTCCACTGCTCTAACCGCTGAGCTACGGGCCCTGACACCGCGATGACTTTACGTCCGGCCCGGAATTATTGCAAGAAAAATCGGCCCTGGTTTGCGGCTGTACCTCTGCTGCGACTGCTGCGACGGCGGATGCCGGGCGTTTCAGAAGTGCCGTCGTATGTATTTGACGGCGTTGTTGAAGATGGTCATACCGTCGCCGTCGGCCCTGTCTTTCCGGCGGGTCCAGCGGGGATGCTGGGTGGCCCGGACGTGTCTTTCCGGGTGCGGCATCAGGCCGAGGACCCTGCCGGTCGTGTCGGTCAGACCTGCGATGGAATCGACCGAGCCGTTGGGGTTGACGGGGTAGCCGCCTTCCCGGCCGTCTTCATCCACATATTTGAATGCAATCCGGCCCGCCGCCTTTAGCTGCTCTAAGGTCTGCTCGTCCTTCGTAACGACCTTGCCCTCGCCGTGCGCTATGGGCAGGTAGATTCTTCGCCCCGGCTCGATGAAAACGCATCTGTCCGTCTGCGGTTCGAGATAGACCCAGCGGTCCTCAAATTTACCGCTGTCGTTGTAGGTTATAGTGACAGACTGCCCGGCAGCTTTTGATAACTGACTTTCCTCCGTGTTCTCTGCGGCTGATTTTTTATTGTTGCCCGGCAGAATCCCCGCCCTGACTAATACCTGAAAGCCATTGCATATTCCCAGGGCTAATTTGCCATCGTCGATGAACCGTTGAATTTGCTCGTATAAATGGTGTCTGATTTGATTGGCTAAAATTTTGCCGGCGGCCACGTCGTCGCCGTAGCTAAAGCCCCCCGGCACGACGAGTATCTGATACCCATCGAGAAGCGTTTTATCCTGAATCAATTTGTTTATGTGCACGCGGTGCGTTTCAGCCCCGGCCAGCTCGAGCGCGCAGCCGGTTTCCATATCGCAATTTATCCCCGCCGCCCGCAAAACAACTGCCTTTACCTGTGACATCGGCTGTTCCTTGTTTGCTGTTACCAATCAAACGTTTTTTGCCAGGCCCGTTTCAGTGTATCCAGGTCTGCATTGATAAGCTCTTTGCCGTCCTCTGCCTTTACGATAAGTTTCTTTTGCTCGACAACCCTGCCGATTTGGCCGAACGGCAGATTCAGCATCAGCTTGGCGAATGCGTCGAACTTACCCGGCTCGACCTCGACGATATAGCGCGAGTTCGATTCGCTGAAAAGCTGCGCATCCGTTCGCGTGCAGTCGCTGCTTTTCGGCAGCCCCCGCAAATCGGCCTCGATACCCAATCCGCCGGCAAAACCCATCTCCGCCAGCGCTACCGCCAGGCCGCCCTCGGAGCAGTCGTGGCAGCTTTCGACAAGCCCGTTGGCTATCGCCTCCGAGATTTTCCGTGCAATTTTAGGCGCCTTGGCCAGGTCCACCGTTGGGACATTCGCACCAAGCTGCCCGTGGATTTTGTAATAGTGCGAACCGCCTAATTCGTTTTTCGTCTCGCCGGCTATAAACAGCAGGTTGCCCGACTTTTTGGCGTCCATTGTCACGCACCTGTTGACGTCATCGACAATCGAAATTGCGCTTATCAGAAGGGTCGAAGGTATCGAGATTCGCGAGCCGTCCTCACAGGCGAATACGTTATTGAGCGAATCCTTGCCCGAGATAAACGGCGTCTCGTAGGCCATAGCACCGTCATAGCAGGCCTGTGACGCCCTCACCAAAGGCCCAAGCGTCTCCGGCCTGGTGCAGTCGCCCCAGCAGAAGTTATCCAGCAAGGCGATGCGGTCGAGATTACCGCCGACGCATACGATGTTTCGTATTGCCTCGTCGATGCCCGCCATCGCCATCCGGTACGGGTCGATGTCCCCGTAGCACGGGTTCATCCCGCAGCTTATCGCCAGGCCCTTTTGTGAATCGAGTTTCGGCTGAATGACCGCCGCGTCGCCGGGCCCGTCGTTGGCCACGCCCGTCAGAGGCTTGACGACCGAGCCGCCCTGAACCTCGTGGTCGTACTGGCGAATAACCCATTCCTTGCTCGCCACGTTGTAGCTCGAAAGGATTTTTACCAGCTCATCATTGTAGCTGTCTTTTTCGGCAATGTTCGGCTCTGAAAGCTGCGGACTTTTCCAGACCGCCTTTCGGGAATACTTAGGCACGCCTTCGTGCAGAAAGTCCATATCCAGCTCGCCGACGATTTGGCCGTCGTATCGCAGCTTGAGTTTTTTGTCGTCGGTGAATTTACCGATTACCGTCGCCTCGACGTTCTCGGCGGCGAACATTTTCATTATTCGCTCGAGCTTCTCCGGCCTGACCGCAACGACCATTCGCTCCTGGGCCTCGCTTATCCAGATTTCCGTGTAGTTAAGCCCGGCATATTTTAACGGCACCTTTTCAAGCTCAACCTCGGCGCCGAGCTTGGCGCCCATCTCGCCTACCGCACTGCTGAGTCCGCCGGCTCCGCAGTCGGTGATGGCCTCGTACAGACCGGCCTCGTTTGCCTGCACGAGCACGTCGAGCATCTTCTTTTCGGTGATGGCGTTTCCTATCTGCACCGCGTGTGAGAAGATGGTCTCGTGCTCGTGAGTCATTTCGCCGGATGAAAACGTCGCTCCGTGTATGCCGTCTCTGCCCGTCCTGCCGCCGACCACGATAATCAAATCGCCGCTTTGCGGCCTCTTGAAGCACTTGTTCTTGTCCATTATCCCGATGTTGCCGCAATAGACTAAGGGATTAGCTAAGTATCTCTCGTCGAAGTAAATTGCCCCGTTCACCGTCGGTATGCCCATCCGGTTGCCGTAATCGCGCACGCCGGCCACGACGCCCTTCATAATGCGCCTCGGATGCAGCACGCCTTTGGGTATATCGTCGAGCTTCATATCCGGCTCGCCGAAGCAGAATATGTCGGTATTGGCAATGGGCCTTGCGCCGAGGCCCGTCCCCATCGGGTCGCGAATCACGCCGCCTATCCCCGTGGCAGCCCCGCCGTACGGGTCGAGCGCCGAGGGGTGATTGTGCGTCTCGACCTTAAAGCAGACCGCCGAGGCGTCGTCGAATTCCACCACGCCGGCGTTGTCCGCAAAAACCGATATGCACCAGGGCTTGTTGAGTTGTTGGGTCGCCTTGAATACCGTTTCGGCCAGCAGATTGTCGAAGTGCATCTGCTCGCCGTCGATGGTCATATCAACTTCGCTCTTGAGCGTTTTGTGCACGCAGTGCTCGCTCCAGGTCTGTGCGACGGCCTCAAGCTCGACGTCGGTCGGCTCCCTGCCCAGTTTGCGGTAGTAATCCCGAATCGTCTGCATCTCGACTAAATTGAGAAACAAATCCTTTTCCCTGCTGAGCTTTATCAGCCCTTCGTTGTCCATCTCACAGACGGGCCAGTGTATGATTTGCAGCTCGTATGGTTTGAGATGAGGGCTTGGCGGCTCGGCTTCATCGCCCGTAACGCAGATTTCGATGCAGTCGTTGGCCAAGATTTTTTTTGCTATCGTACCGGTTTGTTTCTGTGTTATCTCGCCCAGCAGGACGTATTTGCGTGCCGTTCGGACGTTTTCGACCCGGAAACCCATATCTGCAATTGCTGTCGTAACGGATTCGGCTACCGGGTCGGTGACGCCGCTTTTCAGGTGCACCTCTATAAGCGTTGCCTTAGCAAGGCCCGCGGGCGCCTTGCTTCTGCCGATGTAGTATTGCTCGCAGACCGGGTCGCTGAGCAGCTCGGCCGCCACCCGCTCGGCAAAAGCCCTGTCGAACTCGGCATCTATCAAAAAGACCTTAGCCGACTGAACCGCCTCCACCGAGTCAATACCCAGCTCCGTGATATCCTCAAGGACGCTGCTGCCTGCAACGTCTGCAAAGCCGGCCCGGTTGAAGACCTCGAAGCGCCACTGGCTCATATCAGTTCCTTCTTTTTCATCTTGTGTTTTATCAGCTCGCTGCGTTTGGCCCTTGCCGTCTCGAGCAGCTTTTCAATCCGCTTTTTGTCCGCCGAGCATATCGCCTGCCTGATTTTGCTCAGTTCCCGTATTACCCTGTCGATACCTCGAATGCTGTTGGCGGCATTTGTCAGCAGGACGTCCGCCCAGATATTGGCCGGGCCCGAAGCTATACGTGAGGTGTCGATGAAGCCCTTTCCCGCGAACCTGAGCTGTTCCGAGTCGGTCGCATTTATCAGCGCCGCCGCGGTAACGTGGGGCACGTGACTTACGTTTGCAAATATCCTGTCGTGCTCGGCCGGCGACATAATTTTTACCGAGCATCCGAGTGCCGACCAGAACCGCCGCAGTTTCCTGACGGCCCGGGGATTGCTGTTTTTGTCGGTCGTAAGAATGCACAGTGCGTTGTCGAACAAGTCGTCTCTGGCGAACTCGACCCCTCTTTGCTCCGAGCCGGCGATTGGATGTGAGCCGACGTAGTGGACCGTCCCGGGCAGGGCGCCGGCGGCCCAGCGGCCTGCCATCTGCTTGGTCGAGCCGACGTCGGTTACGATACAGCCCTCTTCAAGCGCCCCGGCAATCCGGCTGAATATGTCCTCGAACGTCGATATGGGCGTTGCCACAATGACAATGTTGGCGCCCCTGACGGCGGCTTTGATATCGCCGATGACCTCATTTGCCACACGAAGCTTCCTGGCCCGGCTGCGAGTGGAAGAGCGGTGTGTGTAACCGACCGTCCTGACACCGCTTAAAGCACGCGAGACAGCCAGCGTAATCGAGCCGCCCAGCAAACCCAGACCTACTACGGTTACTTGCTGTAAATCCTTCACGGTTAAGACCTTACGAAAAGTTCGTCCTTGAAAAGAGCAGCTAAAAAGTAATGTAACAAGCGGCTGATGTCAATTTTTTTCTTTCATTTGTGCCGTATAATCGTTAACATTGTAAATTTGATATGCGCTGCCGACGGATTCGGCAGATGAGATGATAGTACCTGAGACCGCTGTGAGCGGACAGGATTTTTTTATGGGTAGCTTCTGAGTCGTGCAAACATTGCCGCCTTTTTGAAAGGCCGTGTGTAGTCATCGGGCTTTTATCTTATGGCAGAATCAAAAAACAACGGAATCGGCGACGGCGATTATCTCGACTTTGAGCAGAAAGTCGCCGAGCTTGACAGCCAGATGGATGAGCTGCGCCGCCTGAGCTCGGTCAAGGGTATAGATTACTCGGCGGAGATTCGCCGCCTTCAGCGCCAGCAGGTTGCCGAACTGAAGCGCGTTTATTCAACTCTCAACGCCTGGCAGACCGTTCAGGTCGCACGACACCCCAAAAGGCCTTTGCTGAAAGATTACCTTGGCCTGATGGTGAAGGATTTTCGCGAGCTGCACGGCGACAGGTGCTTTGGCGACGACCGCGCTATCGTTACCGGCTTAGGCCAGATAGGCCGTGAAAAGGTCCTTATCATAGGTCAGAACAAGGGCAGAACGACAAAGGAAAAAATCGCCTGTAATTTCGGCTGTTCCAATCCCGAGGGCTATCGCAAGGCGTTGGCCAAGATGAAGTTCGCCGCAAAGTACGGCATTCCGGTCGTTACGCTTATCGATACTCCCGGCGCGTACCCCGGCGTAGGCGCCGAGGAGCGAGGCCAGGCCCAGGCCATAGCCGTAAATCTCTTTGAGATGTCGCGCCTGCCCGTCCCTATAGTCTGCATCTGCATAGGCGAGGGCGGCTCCGGCGGGGCGCTCGGAATTGGCGTGGGAGACCGCTTCGCAATGCTCGAATTTGCCTATTACTCGGTGATTTCACCGGAGGGCTGTGCCGCTATCCTCTGGCGGGACGGCTCACAGGCGCCCGATGCCGCCCAGGCCCTCAAGCTGACGAGCAAGGACCTGCAAAAGCTAAACCTAATCGACGAAGTCATTTCCGAGCCGCTCGGCGGGGCACACCGCAACATCCACGATACCGTCTATAACGTCGAGCGCTACATCGTCAGGACCCTGTCCGTCCTCAAACGAATGAAGACAGAGAACCTGCTCGATAACAGGTACAAAAAACTCCGGCAGACAGGCAGCAACCACGCCGTAACCCTGCGCAGCGGAGCCAGGGCTGCTAAAGCCCGAATTAAGACCGCCGCAAAAACATCCTCGGGCAAATCCCGTCCCCTCACCGTCAAAGTTTAGCTCAACATATTTTCGCTGTCGGCGGTAAAGGTCTCTGAAAAATTTTTTGCCGCAGGGCCGATAAAACCTCACCCTGCTCCGTGCAGCCCCTGCATCCGCCGCTTTGAGATGTTCCTGCATTTTTTTTCGTTGAATTAAAGATGCGTTTGTGCAATAATATAGCCAGAATAAGAAACGGGGGTTAAAAGAAACATTATTCTTAGAAAAACGGAGGTCGGGTTTTTGTCGGATTTGCAGAACATATTTCCCGAAACAATCCACAGGCAATCCTGGCTGAAAAGCTATTTTGGTGGGGGCGACACAATGAACACTACTCATAGAAGCGTAAAATTTCAAAGACCCGGCGCCGTATTACCCTTGGTGGTGATATCGCTTGTTATATTGGTAACCATGGGCGCCGGATTTATGCAGCTTGACCTGCAAAGCAAACTGACGGCGATACGAGGCGCCGATGAAATCGGCGCCAGAACCGCCGCCGACGCAGGTCTGATTAAGGCATTATACCTGATGAATCAGAAGCTCGCGGTCAAACCCTTCAACGACACCATCTTGCCGCAGGCGGCGGATGAAGCCCTGCCGAATGCCGACGGGACCTTCAGCTACACGGTCTCGGGTGATAAGGCAAACGGCTACAAGATACAGGCGGTGGGCGATGCCGTCCGCTCTCGAAGACAGGTGAATGCCTCGCTGCAGCTAAAAGGGCTCTTTGACTTTGCAGTTTTCACAAAGGAAAAAATGGTGCTCAGGAACGGCACCACGGTGGATTGGTATGTTCCGGATGCCGAGGGCGACAACCTCAAGGTGGGCACCAACAGCACCAGAGAAAACTCCCTTGGTTTGGACGCCTCCGTTACGATAAACGGCGACATCGCTGTGGGTGTCGGCGGAGACCCCGATACCGTCATCCAGGCCAAAAACGATGCGACCATTGCCGGTTCCACCTACGCACTGCCTGAGGAGCAGATGTTTCCCATTATAGATGTGCCGCCGACCCTTAAAACGGTGACCTCGCTGGGAAATATAAGCGCCTCAGCAACCATAGCGGCATCGGCGAAGTATGACCAGGTCTATATCGGCAACAGCGGAGTAATAATGATAGACGGGCCGGTAACGCTTTATGTTCCCGGGGACATAATTCTGGACAATGCCGCCCAACTGCAGATTAATGACGCCAATCCGGATGCATCCCTGACCTTGTATTTGGGCGGAAATCTCATTCTTAAGAATAGCGGCTTCATAAACAACCTGACAAAGGACCCAAAACGGCTTAAGATATTCGGCCTTGACAGTTGCCGCAGCATAGACTTCAGAACCGCCGGCGACTTCTACGGGGCCATTTATGCACCGAACGCCGACGTTCGCTCGCATAACTCAGTGCAGATTTACGGCTCGATTATAGCCAACAGTTACATCCAGGATGTCTCGGCAAACCTCTGGTACGACGCCTCGCTGCGAGATGTGAGTTACAACGACATCGGTGTACGTTTCGTGATTGACCACTGGTTCGAGAACTGACAAGCTCCCGCCGCCATCTTTGGCCTCGGTGTCCTGCGCGCCTGTGCTGAGCACGGAACCCCGGGAGTAAGAAGTCGAACTCGAGCGCCCGCCTCTCGATATCCTGCCTACACAATAAACCAAAAACCTTTGACCTTTAAGCTTTGGCTTTGGCCTTTCGGCTTTTAACCTTCTCCCTTTATACCGATGCCCCTGCCGCCGTTCAGCTCGTGGGATAAAAAAAAGAGGAGACGGAGTCCCCCCCAATGCTTTCAATACCCGTAGCTTGTAACCCCGTCCCCCTTCGAAGAAGAGAGGAGAAGAGAACAAATTTTTTTGCGTGCTGGCTGCCTCTCCCGTTGCTCGTTCTACCTAAAGTATAGAGTATTTTTTGCGAAATCCAAAAAGCTCGCACAATTATTCTTTGTCTCATATACTACTGTTATAGTCGGCTGATTAACCGCGTGTAGAATGGTTGAGATTAAAAGAACAATGGCTGTGCAGTATGTTAGATGGAGGTGCGAAAAATGGCGACAAACAGAACATATCTTTTGGCCCTTGGTTGTCTGGTGGCTGCGGCGCTGGTCATTGTCGGCTTGGCCGCTGCCGGCAGACCGACTGAAAACACCGATTCCGAGCGGCGCATAATGAAGGTTCTTGAAGATATGTACCAAAACCAGCGCCTTGGGATGTGGAACGTAAGCCCCGAGGATGGTCGGCTGCTGCGGGTGCTCACCGAAGCGGCCAATGCCAAAAATGTTGTGGAAATAGGGACGTCAAACGGCTACTCGGGAATCTGCTTTTGCCTGGCGCTTAGGGCGACCGGCGGAAAGCTCATCACTCACGAGATTGACGGCGCCAGGGCCTCGCTGGCCCGTGAAAACTTCAAAAAGGCAGGCGTAGCCGACATCGCTGCGGTCGTTGAAGGCGACGCTCACGAGACTATCGCACGGCTCGAAGACCCCATCGATATCCTTTTCCTCGACGCCGACAAATCCGGATACATCGATTACCTGAAAAAACTGCTGCCCCTCGTCAGGCCCGGCGGTCTTATTATCGCACATAACACAACCGATATGCGTTCGCAAATGGCCGACTACCTCAAAGCCGTCACCACCGATGCCGCCCTGGAGACGGTTTTCCTCCACGAGCAGGGCCACGGCCTTGCTGTTACCCTCAAGAAACGCAGGTGACCAACTTTCTTAGCCCCGCCACGCCGAAGGTGTAGCGGGGGACTCAATAATTCTCGCCTATGTCACCATATATGCACCCGTCTTCACCGCCGACAATTCCCTCATAAGGGCATCGCCCTCAAATGCTTACCTCCCACACCGCCTGTCCCGGTATGCCTCTGGCCGGGGCCGCCCAGGTTGTGGGGTACTAATTCCCGTGCTCCACTGCAGACCACAAAGGTTGCTTCCAGTAGTCCAGCCGCCGCGTCGAGTCCTTCCGAAGGGCAAATATCGCTAATCCGTATCCAGGCACATCACCATACAACTCTACTCTCTCCTGACCGTTTGTCTCAACTTGTTTGGGAGATCCGATCATTTTGTGTGCCTGTTCTTCATTTATGTTCAGCTTCAGTCGGCGCCAGTTCAGGGGCATGTGCCATTTTGTCGTCCGTCTTTCCCGGGGTGCAAGGTTAGGTTCCTCAATCGGCACGTAACTCAGCAAGTCGATCTCATCTGGCTTCCTCCATTCGGCAAGACGATAAACCGGTTCGCGCACCTCAAGTCCGTTCACCAACATAGCAACCTTGCGGTTGTGTTTGTCCTCATACTTTTCCAGTATCCTTTCGTATGTTGTCTCTGTTTGCTCTAAACGTTCCTCGTAGTCTTGGTTCTCCTCATGTATCTGGCGGTAAAGCGCAGTTCGTCTTCTTCCGCGGGCGTACCGTAACTCCCGCTCAATGGCTTCCACTCTCTTCTCATGATTATATTCTATCACCCTTATCCCGTTCTCATGGGTTGCGACTAATTTATCGACTCTCGCTTGGTTTGCATCCTCCAGGTTCCGAAGGATTGTGTTCACATCCACCGCCGCCAAACGCACATATCCGCAGTCCGGCTGAGTACAGGACCTGGGTGCGCTTCCGTCCTCAACCAGTTTCGGCTCGTGCTGATAATACCACACACACTCATCGGAAGCTCCCTGGACGCATTTCGGCGGACCCAGAATGTCACGAATCTCTGTTTCGCTTAGGCCGACTTTCAGTCGCTCCCACTTCCTGAGTATCAACGTTGCCCTCCTGTATGGCTTACTTTGTTGCGCCGCTGCCAGCACTTCACCGTACTTCTTTGTGGCTTCGAGCCAGCCCTGCTCTGCCTCGCCAAGCCGACCTGCCTGAAGATACTCTGCTGCCCTCGTTGCCAGATCCCCCGCTTCCGCCCATAGTTCAGTCGCACTGCTTTTTCCGTAAGCGCCGCGTGCCGCTTGAGCCGCCTCCTCACATTTGTCTCGTGCTGAATATGCTGACCTTCGCTGCTCGTCAAAACCCACCGCAGCGATCGAGGCCTCTTCATACTTCTTCACAGCGTTTCGCCAGGTCTTCTCTGCCTCAACAACTTTCTCCGCATCCATCAATTCCCCGGCCTGAGCAGCTAAGTCGGCTGCCTCTCGCCATAAGTCGGGTGCGTTGCTCTCAGCATTGTTTCTCCCGGCAGTCGCAGCAGCTTTTTGACATTCACCCCTCGCTTTTGTGGCTGCCAGAAACACTTCCTGTGCCAGCCGCTGTCTTTCTCCCCCCGCCTCTCTCTCTTTCGCCACTTCCACGGCTTTCAGGCGATTCAGCTCCCTGAACTCTTCGACCTTCTCTTGGAACTTTGCAGCATCATCAGCTCCCGGCCAGGCCAAATTCAAGCAGTTGATTGCCTTGTTGTATTCTTTGATACTCCCCAGATATATGGCTTCGTCCCACAAATCCTTGACGGTCTTCTGTATTTCCTTGCGCAGCCGCGACTTTTCCCCTGCCATAAACCATCCGCAGTCCTCCAGAGCAACCTTTGCTCTCCCATATTGTCCTCGCGTTATTGCCTTCTCGGCTCGCTTCAGATGCCGGTGGTTGTCCCACCAACCCCATACAGCAAGCACGAAGCAAATTGCAAGCACTACCAAAACCGCATGTAGAGCAATCCGCAGGTTGTCCAATCTGTTGTAGCGACGAACTTGTTCTCGTCGTAATTCAGACTGTGTCTTCTTTAACGAGTCCTTCAGATCTGTCCGGCTTGGATCGAGCTCTAATATCTCTCGCAGTTTGCACTGCGCCTCATCTTCCGCGCCACCTCGAATAAGAGTCAGCGCTTCTTCTTCCAGCTTCTTGATCTTCAGCTCCTTGAGCTTCTCTCTCATCTGAGCAAGCAGCGTGAGAAACTCTTTCTGGTTTGGATACTTCTCAAGCGTCTTCTTGAGCAGTTGCGCGGCTTCTGTGTGCTTCCCCGCCCTGAATAGTTCTACCACTTTCTTGAGTATGGCGTGTACCGCTGCTTGACCGTTCTGAGATGTGTTTTGACCCGACATGTTTCTCTCCTTAAACGTATCTATAAGAAAAGCAACAACTCACTCCATTCGCAGCATACCTCAGTCCGCTGCCCACCTGCTCTGACGAACATACCACATTGCGAATGGAACATCAACCGGAAACATAAACACGAGACAGCTAGACAGCTACCTTGCCTCCAACCCCTCAATTCTACGCAAACCAGCTTGGGGTATCAACACCAAAAAAACACCATTTACCGCGTTAATCAGCGTTAATCAGTGTCTAAAAAATGAAGCATGTGCCCGCGAAAGCGGGTATTGGTCATTTTGAGTTGGTAATATCTGACGGGTTTTTGTTGTCTTCTATGGCCTGTATTTTTTGAACCCTTCGCTGGTGTCTGCCGCCGGCAAAATCGGTGCTCAGCCATACCTCGACCATTCTCCGCAGCAGGACCTCGCCGAGCAGCTCGCCGGAGACGCACAGAACGTTTGCATCGTTATGATGGCGTGAAATCCGGGCGCTCAGCTCATCGTAGCACAGAGCGGCCCGCACCCCCTTGACCTTGTTTGCGCTTATACTCATCCCTATACCCGTTCCGCACGCCAGTATTGCCCTGTCGGCGCGTTTCTCGGAGACCGCCTTGGCCGCCAGGTATGCAGGGTCCGGGTAATCGACCGGGTTGCTGCTGACCGTCCCCACATCGACGCACTCGTGTCCGAGCTGTGTCACAATCGATTTAATCAGCTCTTTAGCCCTGAAACCGCGATGGTCACTTCCAACTGCTACTTTCATATCTTCAGCTCACCAATCCTTTTCTTTACCGCCTTTTCTATAAGCCCGGCGCATTCGTCATAAACCTGCTGCGACCGGCCTATCGGGTCCGGGACATCTTGTTCTGCGAGCAGGACGCATTTATCCGCCGCCTCGGCCCTTAGCTCGATGATTCTCCGAACGTGGCCTCCTGCTAAGGCAAATACAAAATCACTTTCTGCAATCAGCTGTTCGCTCAGCGCCCTGCTTCTGTGGCTGCTGATGTCGATTCCCCTGTCGGCACAGGCCCTTATGGCTTCGGTGCTTGCCGGCAGGCCGACCAATCCGATAGTTCCTGCAGACGATACCTTATACCCCTTTTTTTCGAGTTCGTCAAGGCCGCATTGCAAATTTTCCGCCAAGTATTTTTTGAACATTGCCTCAGCCATCGGGCTTCTGCAGCTATTTCCGGTGCATAGGAACAGGAATCCGACCGTTGACATCCGGAGCAGCTCGGCTTCGGAAAGGACGCCGGGCCTGAGTATTTCAAGTCCGTTCTTGCCTATCTTGACAACGGTGCTGCTTTTTTTGTATTTGCAGGGCCCCCCGTCGAGCAGCATATCAATCCGGCCGGCGAATCGCTGCAGCACCGTTTGGGCATCGACTGCCGGGGCCTCTGCTGCAATGTTGGCGCTTGGGGCGACGACC
Organism: uncultured Pirellulales bacterium; assembly: GCA_964394625.1. Classification (GTDB taxonomy): domain Bacteria; phylum Planctomycetota; class Phycisphaerae; order Sedimentisphaerales; family Anaerobacaceae; genus JAUVYV01. The sequence goes on along the minus strand of CAYMYK010000002.1, from coordinate 1,806 downwards.
GGGTGCCTGGCCGTACTCAATAACGCCGATGCGATTGCGTTTTGCGGGCAGCGAATGCCGATTGAGCTATCCCTGTAGATGCTCTCGAACAGCTCGCGGCCGAGCTTTTTCCTTTGAGTTGCAATGTCTTCGCTGCTGAGCTCAAAGACGATAGTCACCGGGCCGGGCCAGGCGTTTTTAATGAGTTTGACGGCCCTAATGGCCGGGGTCGGAACGTATGTGTCAACCTGCGACTTCTCGGCAATGTGTAATGCATAGTATTTGTCAGGTGTTCTGGCTTTCAGTTCGTTGAGCCGGCTCAAAGAGCTGCGTTTTACACTGCACCCGATGCCATAGACCGTTTCTGTAGGGAAACTTACCAGTCCGCCGGCATCTATTAAGGCGCCGGCCCGGGCTATGACGGCGGCGTCGATTTTCTCAGCATCGATTTTTACAACCTCGGTTTGCATAACCCCCTTAACATACATTAACTCCGGCCCAATCGCAAGCTAAGTTCTCTGCACCCCTAAAGCCGCCAGGAGCAGGGGCTAATGCGCGTGATTCAGGGAACAGCGGATAGCAGACCACCCCTAAGTTTGAACTATTTTTTCTTTTGACAATGTATAATCCTTCATATATACTGTTATCGGACATAAGGTGCTTTCTGATTGAAAATTACGGAATTTTTCAATCGAGAGCAGTATACAAAAAAATCTTTGTGGTTACTATCAGGTGATAAGGATGCAGCAGTAAGGTACTGCGTGCAAATCATATATCGTACAGAGACAGTATGGGTATAAAATAAAAAAGGAAAATGTATGAAAAGAAAAGTAGGTTTGTGGATTGATCATAAGAAGGCTGTCATCGTGTTTATTGTTGGCGAAGAGGAAGAAATAAAACTGCTAAGATCGAACGTTGAAAAACAAATACGACGCGCCACTGGTTCACGCTCAGGTGGCCCATTTGAATCTCAGGAGGTTCCATCAGATGATCGCCAACAGCGGGAGTTTACGGGACATCTTAACGTCTACTACAATAAGGTGATTTCGTGTATTCGTGGTGCAGAATCTATTCTGTTATTTGGTCCCGGAGAAGCAAAAGGTGAACTCAAAAAGCATCTTGAGCGAAAGGGACTCAATGGACGTATAGTTGGTATTGAAACAACTGACAAGATGACTGATCCTCAGATTGCGGCAAAAGTTCGACAGTACTTTCTGCAATAGAGGCTATCCTTGAAATAATGTAGGGGATTTTGCTGACAAAGTATAAGGCTATTCGTTCTACATTAAAAACAGACTCTGGTCTGATTTACATAAATATTCTTGTGGTTACAATTTAGGTAAGCTATGCTGAGGCGTCTATGTCTAAATGAAAACCGTTAGAAACGGCATTGCATATTAACAATTTATTGTGGAGGTACAAAAAATGTTAGCTGTAATTGAATGGGAAAATCTTATTGTTGAACCGGTTCAGGAGATGTTGACTAAAATAATGGCATATCTGCCTGTTCTTCTGGGCGCACTATTAATTCTGATTGTCGGCTGGATTGTTGCCAAAATAATCAGATCGATAGTAAACGGAGTGCTAAAGGTGGTACGCTTCGATGTGCTCGCGGATAAGGCTGGCATATCAGAGGTTCTGCAAAAAGGGGACTTAAAGATTACCGCCCGACAGGTAGTAAGCGGTCTTGTTTATTGGCTTATTATTATTATGGTACTTGTGATGGCAGCAAACGCATTGGGGCTGCCAAAGGCTTCGGACATTCTTTCAAGCTTGTTTGCTTATGTCCCGAAGGTCATAGCAGCGTTGCTTGTACTTGTGGTAGCA
>CAYMYK010000001.1:0-59502 GCA_964394625.1 uncultured Pirellulales bacterium | reverse complement strand
TTCGGACGTTTGTTGCGAAGATGTCCTCGTGGTAATCGAGCGAGGCGGTCTCGAAGGGCTGGCGGTCGATAAGGTCGCCGGCGTTGTTGACGAGGATGTCGATGCCGCCGGCGGCTTCGGCGAACTGCCCAACCATTTTTTGGACCTGGTTTTTTTCGCGGACGTCGGCCTGAATGAGGATGCCGTCACCGTATTTTTTCACCTCGCCGAGGGTTTTTTCACCGCCTGATTTTGTCCTGAAGTAGTGGACGCCGACAAAGCAGCCCTGCTTAGCAAAGGCAATCGCCGCAGCGGCGCCGATACCGGAGCTGGAACCGGTGACGAGGACTTTCTTGTCTTTGAGGTCTTCGTAGAGCATTTTATTCGGCTTTTGATTTTGTTTTGAGTAATCGGACGGGGCCGGCGAGGCCTGCGGGTCTCGGCGAATACCAGGAGGCGTACCGCATAGCGTTTGGGTTATCCTTCAGCGAGCGTACATAGTTCGAGAGGATGGTAGTAACTTTGACCTCGAGGGTATTTTTGCCCTGCTTCAGTGCGCCGGCGGTGTCGTAGGTATGCCGGCCGTACCAGCGCAGGCCGAGGGGTTTGCCGTTAAGAGTTACTTCGGATATGTCATATACGCTGCCGAGGTCGAGGATTGTGTGGGTGGTGTCGGTGAGGTCGAACTCGGTGCGGTAGATTACGGTTCCTGCGAATGTGAACAGTTGGGTGTCGTTGTTGGCATCGGAAAAGTTGATGAGTTTATCGAAGGTGCGTGAGAATTTTTCACCGGTGACGCAGTGTGTGAATTCGGCCCGCCAGGGGGTGTCGATTTCGACGAAGCTATCGAAGTCGATTTCGGGTTTCGGTTTCGATGGTGGTGCGGGCATATTTGGTTCGAAGACGAGCAGGGCCGATTCGAGCGGGCCGAGCTTGAGAACAAGCTCGCTTTTTTTGTCAGCGTAAGGGTAAACCGAACGGTCGCCCGTTTCGGGGTTCCAGAGCCAGGGGGTTTTGTCGGCGGTGTCGAATCCGGCGGTAAAGCCGACCGCGCCGGTGCGATTGATATTTGTGAAAAAGAAGATGTCGCGGGCGCCTGCGCGGTAGTGCGTAAAGAGGAGTTGAGCGTTCGGCTCTGAGATTTCGACGGTGGCTCTTACGTCAATTCCCTTCATAAGGCCGCGCGCCCACCCTGAGAGGTCGGCATTGCGTTGAGGGGCGGCGACAACACCGACACGTTTTTTCTGGCCTGCGCGGAAGATTTGCCGGACGGTCATTTGTACGGAGACCGAGTTTTTGAACAGGTCTTTGAAGCCGGCTGCCCGGTCGGGTACGGCGCCGATGAAGACGACCTTGCCGCCCTTGCGGGCGAAGTTGCGAATCATCTGCGCGGTTTTCAGCTCGATTGATTTTACATCGGGGACGAGCAGGACATCGTATGCCTGCGGCCCGCAGCAGAGCTTGTCTTCTTCGAATCCGGCTTGTTGAATGGCCCTTTCGCTGAGGTAGTCGGTTGTGTAGCCGTTGTGGTTCAGCGCGTGCCAGAGCGGGTAGAGATACCATACGTAATCGACGTACCGGAACTTTGACAGGCCGAAGTCGCTCCAGAGGTCGGCGGTGGGGGCGAGAATGGCGATTTGGGCCTGGTGCTCTACGTTCTGGAAGAGGTATGAGAGTCGAGCGTTTCTGTCGGCCCAGAGTTTGAAGTAAGGCCACCAGCAGTTGTGCTCGCTGAAGTATGTGCCGTACTTGACCCAGCCGGGGAAGCCGGCCTGCGGCGGGGAGTAATTGAAGCCGTGCAGGACGGAATGGTTGACGCCAGAGATGAAGTTGAGGTCGTCGGATTCCTTGAGGTATTCGAGCGTTACCCAGAAGACGCCGATGGTGTTTGTCATTGCCTCGCAGCTTACGATTGGTTTGCCGGCCAGATGTGCCGCCGAGGAGGCGGTTTTATTCCAGATGCGGTAGTGGATTTCGGCGGTTCTGTGTGGTTCGAATGGTTCTTCGCCGGAGACAATCCAGCCGTCGCCTTCGGGGATATCGGGGAGCATAAAACCGTTGAGCATATCGATGTGCCAGGGGTTTCCGTTGGCCTGGAATCGGCTGAGCGTGCCGTTTTCGTGACACCAGTTGTGAAAGGTTCGGGCGAAACGTTCGTGAAAAAGCTCGGCGAAGGTTTTGTAGAAGTCGTATCTTGCGCGTCGGATGGAGTCGTAGAACCGGCTGTCGTCTCGTGGGATGTTTTCGTCGAGGATAAAGGGCAGGAACCGCCGGAGCTTGTAGCCGCGTCGCTGCTCGAACTGCTGGGGGAAGTCGGTGGTCCAGTTTGCCCCGGACAGCTCGATTGAATCGCAGAACATCGCGTTGAGTGCCGGGCCGAGCTTTCCGCCGAGGGCTGGGCCGAGCTTTGAGGACATATTATTGAGGTACTTTTCAACGGCGGCCTTGTTCAGGTGGTCGAGGACGGGCCCGTCGGCGCCTGGTGCGCCGCTGGAGACATCGCGAAAGCCCGTGTGCAAAACGCCGATGTAGAGTATATGCTCTCCTTCGGGGACATCGAACCGGACCGAGCCGTCGGAATTGATTTTGTCCCTGAGCTCGATACCGGATTTGAAGGCCTTGAGGCCGGCAGGTACCAGCCGGAGGAACATCAGTTGCCCGGCTGAGCCGGGTTTGACCGGACGGGTATCGTCCGGCAGCTTCATAAGCTCGCTTAATTTGGCGGCGAAGGGTGCGGGGCCTGTGAGGTGTTTTTTGGCGAGTGTAATAATCTGAATCTGCTCGTCGGATTTGAGGAATTTTCCGCCGAACGGCCAGCCGGAGCCGACGATGAGGTCGGTGAGCATACCGCGTTGTTTTGCGCCGTCGCAGGCGGCTTTGACCATTTTGTTCCATTCGGGGCTTAGCCAGATGAGCGGCTTTGCGCCGGCTTCTTTTAGCTGTTCTTCGCCGCCTGGCATAGAGACGGGATTTATTTCGGCGCCGCCGATGCCGGCCCGTTTAAGGATGTCAAGCTCGCGGAGGATTTCCGTTTCGGTGACGGCGTCGCCGTTCCACCACCACCTGACGAAGGGCCTGGCCGAGGCGGGCGGGTTGCGAAATTGCTCGTAGAGCGGCTCGGCGGCGAGGGCGGGCGCGATTGTGATTAACGCCAATATACACCAGAGCCGGTTTCGCTTATTCATTCAGTCCGCATCCTGACGAAGACAAGTCATTTTGTTTTACACAGCCGGACCGGGCCGAGCATACCGAGCGGCTCGGACGGATACCACCAGGCCCATCGGCCGGCGGCGGTGTTTCTCTCGAACGAACGCACGTAATTGCCGAGGTTGGTGGTTACTTTTACCTTCAATGTATTGTCGCCGGGCTTTAATGCCGCTGCCGTGTAATAAGTGTGCCTTCCGTACCATCGGACGCCGAGGTTCTTGCCGTTGAGCGTTACCTCGGATACGCCGTGGACGGCGCCCAAATCGAGCATACGGTAGCTGTTGTCGGCGACGTCGAACGCAGCGGTATAGGTTATTGTGCCGGCAAAGGTGCTGAGTTTTTTGTCGTCCGATTCTGAAATATCGATGAGCTTCGTCATTGGAATGGTAAATTTCTGATGTGTGACGGCGTGGACTAACTCGGCCTGCCACTTTGGTTTTATTCCGATACAGTTCTTATCGTCGGTTCGGGGCTTTGTAACCGTCAACCCGGTTGGCTGGCCCGGTTGAAAGACCAGCAGCAGCGATTCGAGCGGTTCGAGATGGATGTGCAGCTTGTTGGGCGGAGCGGCTTTGACGGGGTAGGGAAAACTGCTGGCCGTCTCCGGGTCCCACTGCCAGGGGATGCTGCCGGTATCAGGAAATTGAGCGGTGAAATCGATGGGGTTTTGCATATCGCTCCAGGCGAAAAAGTAGATGTCACGGTCGGCGATTTTGTGGTGAATCTGCGAGAGGTTTTGGTTTGGGGCTGAGATTTTGACGTTGGGCTCGACGCCGAACCTGTCCATTATCCGCCCGGCCCACTTGACTATTGTTTCTTTTGTTGGCGGCTCGACGACGGCGACGTAATCGGGGTTCGCGGCGAGCGCTTGGGCGACGGCGTCTTTGACGATTTTGTCGTTCTGTTCGGCGTCCTTAAACGAGGGCGAGCGACAGGGGGCTTTCTGGACGAAGATGATTTTTCCGCCGGCCTTTGCGTATTCGGCTAACCGTTTTGCAGTCTGCGGCAGGATTGTCTCGACGTCTTCGAGAATGATGGCGTCGTAGGCGCGAGGCCCGAGACGTATTTTGCCGCCGACGAATTTTGCCTGAGCGAGGACATTATCGCTGGTATATTCGACGTTGTAGCCGTTCTGGTGCAGCGCCTTCCAGATTTCCCAGATGTACCAGGGCTGTTCGATTTCGGGAAACGGCAGGTACAGGCGGCCGAGCGAGGACCATATATCGGCGTCGGGCGAAAGGACGGCGACGTTTGCCTGGGCGTATGAGCTTTGCAGGACGGCTGATATTCTGGCGTTGTAGTCGGCCCATTTTCTAAAGTAAGGCCACCAGGGATTTTTCTCGTTGAAGTAGCAGCCGAACTGTACCCAGCCGGGGAAGCCCGCTTCGAGCGGCGTGTAGTTGAAGCCGTGAAGGACCGAGTGGGTAACGCCGGTGATGAAGTTCAAGTCGTCGGTTCTCTTGATGTTCTCGGGCAGTGTGCGAAAGACGGTGACGGTGTTCGTCATTGCCTCGCAGCTTACCTCGGTTTTTCCCATAAGGTGGGCGGCGCTGGCGACGTAGCGGTTAATCATCGTGGGGTACGGCGTTTTGTTGGCGTCGCGTATCCAGGTTTCACATTCGGGAATATCGACGAGAAAGCTGGTATCGAGCGGTTGCGATTCCCGGCCGTACGCCTGTACCCGGCTCTTGACGCCGTTGGCGTGGCACCATTCGGTGAAGGTGAGCATAAAGCGTTCCATAAACAGCTCGATAACGGTTACGTTGAAGTCGTAGCGCAGCCGGCGGACGGTATCGGCGAATGGGCTGTCGCCCTTGACGGGGTCGAGGTCAACCATAAAGGGCAGGTACTCGTCGAGCGAGTAGCCGCGACGTTTTTTGAATTGTTCGGCGAAGTCGCCCGTCCAGTTCGTATGGCCCAATTCGAGTGAGTCGCAGAACATCGCCCGCAGGTAGTTGCCCATTTTGCCGTCGAGGACGGGATTGAGGTCGTCGGACATTCTGCTGAGGTATTTTTCGACGGCGGCCTTGTTCAGATGGTCAACGACAGGCCCGTCGGCCCCGGGTGCGCCTCGCGAGACGGTTCTATAGCCCTCTCGCCAGGCGCCGGCGTAGAGGATGTAATCGCCGGCGGGGATATCGAATTTGACCGAGCCGTCGGGTTTTACCCTGTCGCTCAGCTCGGTGCCGAGCTGAAATTCGGTCAGCCCGTCGGGTACGAGCCGTAAAAAGACTAACCGCGGCTCTGAGCCGGCCTCTATCCTTTGTCTGCGTCTGCCGCCACTGAGGGCAATGGCGGCTTCGGCCAGTTTCTTTGACGTGCTCTCGAAGGTGCCGGGGCCTGAAAGCTTCTTCTTATTTACGGTGATGATTTGGATTTGCTCGCCGGATTCGAGGAACTGGCCTCCGAAGGGCCAGCCGGAGCCGACAATCAGGTCGGGGAGCATACCGCGGTCTCTTGCGGCTAAGGCGCCGGCCTTGACGACCTTGTTCCACTCGGGGCTTAACCATTCGAGTGGTTTGCATAATTTCAGATTTTCTTCGGTCGCGTTGGCCGGCATCGCAATAGTATTCATCTCGAAGCCGCCTATCCCGGCCTGGTGCATAATCTCGATTTCGCGAACGAGTTCGGCTTCGGTGACACAGCCGCCGTTCCACCACCACCGGACGAACGGCCTGGCCTGCGCGGGCGGGTTTTTGAAAAGCTCGTAGAGCGGGTCGGCGGCAAAAGCCGGCACGACAGTGAGCGCCAACAGCATAACCAGTGTGCATTTTTGTTTTCTCATCATAATCTCCTTCTATTGAACGTATCGGCGCTTCTTTATTGAGCAGGCAGCGGCAATGTTTCGCGGGCGACTGTCTGAAGAGCGCCCATTCTGGGGTTATATGGCCGAAGGGTCAAGGCAAAATGGCAGGGTTCGGGTTTCACTAAGTATTTTTTCAGCACGCCCGGGCCGCAGCTTGAGTTGCCAAGGCCGAGCTGCTTGCAGTCGAGGCAGAGGATGATTTCTTTTCGCGGGGTGAGGTCGCTTGTGTGCGGGGCGGCGAGGTCGGTGGGCCTGAAGTGCAGGGCCGTAACCGACATCGTCGGCTCTGCAACCGCCAGCAGGCCTGCGCCGGACGAGTCGGTCAGCGCCGCCCAGCGGACGTCTTCTTTATTGCCGGTTTCCTGCGGGCGGACATAGCCGAAGAACTGGGCGGTGACGGTGCTTTTGTAAAGGCCTGTGTCGCAGCCGGTTTTGCGGTCGGGGTAGTTTTCATAAGGGCCTCGGCCGAGCCAGGTGAAGTTTTCGTAATCGCCGGGCAGTGTCATAATAAGGCCGAGCTTCGGCAGGACGGGCAGCGGGCCGAAGGGTTTTATGTCGCTGTCGATACGCACCCAGCCGTTGGCGTATATCGTGTAGGTGCAGTAATGCTCGAAGCCGGCGTCGTTGGCGGCCGAGCAGGTGACGTGGGTTTTGACTTTTACGGCTCGGGGATTTGTTGGAACGAGCTGGAAGCTTTTGCCGCGGCGCTCGAGGTCGTTCAGGCCCGCCCTGTACCATATATCGGGGAATTTCCAGTTTCCGCCCCAGTTCCTGTCGTTGTCGGTATATTGCCTGAAGACGTTCAGGACCGGGCCGTTGGCGGCGCCGTCGTTTGTATCGGCGATGAGCGTTTTGCCATCATAGACAAAGGATTTGAGCGTACCTGCATTCCGGTCAAAGACGATTGTGAAATGAACCCCGGCAACAGATACGGCCTTGGCGGTATCTTCGACCTTGAGTGGTGGAAAATCTGACAGCTCGACCGGCCTTGCCGCGGGTACATCGAAGCCGATTTTGAACTGCTCAGCGGCGACTTCATAACCCTTCTTCGCCCAAGGCGTATCGCCTTTCAAATGGAAGCTGATGCGCAAAAAGTACTCCGCACCGGCCGCAAGGTCAGGTTTAACAAACGGCATAGTTAGTGATTTGCTTTCGCCCGGCTGGATGTCCGGCGGCCCGATAGAGCCGTTTTGAATCACAGCGCCGTCCTGCGAGAGCGACCATCGAATGTCAAAGCCGCTCAGGTTTGTGTAGAAGTATTTGTTCCGGATTTTGACTTTGCCGGCGGGCAGGTCTTCGGGTTCGACGGCGACATACTGATAGCACCTTTTAACTTCATACAACTCCGGCTGGACGGTTCTGTCGGGCTGGACAAGACCGTTTATGCAGAAATTGTCGTCGTTTGGTTTGTCGCCGAAGTCGCCGCCGTAGGCGAAGAATTCCCTGCCGTTGGGTGCGGTTTTTCTAAGGCCCTGGTCAACCCAGTCCCAGATACAGCCGCCAATCAGGCCGGGATATGTTTCGATAGCGTCCCAGTATTCCTTCAGGTTGCCGACGGCGTTTCCCATCGCGTGGGCGTATTCGCACACAAAGAAGGGTTTCGGCTTATCGGCCCGGCCTCGTTCTATGATGTAGCTGACGGGTGGGTACATTCGGCTGTCGATGTCGGCGATGGCGTTGAACTGCTCGTAGTGTATGGGTCTTGTGGGGTCGTGGGTGCGGGCGTAGTCGGCCATCGCTTTGAAGTCGTCGCCGTAGCCGGCCTCGTTGCCGAGCGACCATATTATGACGGACGGGTGGTTCTTATCGCGTTCGAGCATAGCGGCCAATCGGGCGACGCAGGCGGCTTGCCACTGCGGCAGAGAGCCGGGCAGGACATCCTTGCCGTAGGAAAGGCCGTGCGATTCAAGATTGGTCTCGTCTATAACGAATATGCCGTAGCGGTCGCAGAGCCGGCACCATTTCGGGTGATTGGGGTAATGGCTGGTGCGGACGGCGTTGATATTGAAGCGTTTGAAAAGCTCGATGTCCTGGACCATTCGCCAGTAGGGCACCGCCCGGCCGAAGTCGGGGTCGTGCTCGTGCCGATTGACGCCCTTGATTTTGACGGGGACACCGTTGACAAACAATTGATTGCCTTTTATCTCGACCTGTCGAAAACCGAATCTGCATCGTTCGACTTCAAGAACTTTGCCTTTTTTGTCTTTGAGCGTGAGCAGCAGCGTATAGAGGTACGGGTCTTCGCAGGACCATTTGCGGGGATTCTTTAGTTTGATGTTGACGGTGGAGACATTTTCAGCGGCGGCTAAAGGGCCTGTATCGATTGAGAGCGAGGCGAGCTTGCGAGCGTTATCGAATATGGCTGCCTCGACGGTATGCGGCGTCGTTTTTTGCCGGGCGTAGTTTTTGACTTTGGCTGTAACCTTCAATACGGCATCCTTGTAGTCATCGTCAAAATCCGTCCGGGCGAAGAAGTCTCGAATGTGGACATTTGGCGTTGAGAAGAGATAGACGTCGCGGTAGATGCCGGATAGCCGCCACATATCCTGGTCCTCGAGGTAGCTTCCGTCGGAGAATCGATAGACTTCGGCGGCGAGGGTGTTGGAGCCGGGCTTTAGATATTTTGTGATATTGAACTCCGCCGGTGTCATCGAGTCCTGGTGGTAGCCGATTTTTTGGCCGTTGAGCCAGAGGTAAAAGGCGGATTTGACGCCGTCGAAGTGCAGGAATACCTGCCGGTCTTCCCAGTCCTCGGGTACGGCAAAATCGGTTCGGTAAGAGCCGACTGGATTCGGGTATTTTGCGGTGGTGAAATCCGGCGGGTTGTCGTTCATTATAAAAGGAGGATTCGGTTTGAACGGGTAGCCGACATTGGTATAGATGGGCACGCCGTAGCCCTGAAGCTGCCAGTTGCTCGGGACGGGGATTTCGTCCCAGCGGCTTATGTCGCAAGCGGGTTTGTAGAAATCGACGGGCCTGTTCGAGGGTCTCGATGACCAACGGAACTTCCAGTCGCCGTTCAGTGATTTGTAATATGGCGACTGTTCGTCATCGTCGGCCAGGGCGGACTGTGGAGCGGCAAAGGGCATAAGCGTACAGTGCGGCGGCTCGGTATTTACGGCGAAGATTTCGGGGTCTTCCCAGTCGTTGGTTTGAGCGGCTCTGCCGGTGCGTTCGCTTTGCGCAGCCGGCCCGCCGCAGCCGGCAAGCGCGACGACGCACAATACGAGCGAGAAGCGCAGGACGCTGAGAACAGTTCCAGTGACGGCTCGCGTTGTCATTTGGCTTTTTCCTTTTTCAAGTCGCCGTAGCTGAGCAGTTTTATGCCGCGCCTTTTAATAACCTGTTTTACCTTTTCGCTTGTGAAGGCATAAGTAACGCCGCTGCGGTCGGCGCCGACGTTGCTATATCCCTTGTGGCCCATTGCCCGCATCTCGGGCGTATCGAGGCCGGGATGCTCGACGAGCAGCCACAGGCCCGGCTGTAATTTCTCGAGCGTTTCTGCAAGGGCGGCCTCTCTTTGTGCGGGCGGAGCCTTGCCGGAGCCCATACCGCCGGCGTACTTGACGCCGAGCGCCTTGAGAGCAACGTCGAGGTTATATTCTTTCGCGAGTTTTTTGACGATGTCAGCCAAGTCGGGCCTGCAGGTAGCGGCGCCCATATGTGCGGAGAGATGCGAGACGTTCTTGATTTTTTTAAGCGCCGTTTCGATTTGCGCCCGCAGCTCGGCTTCGACCTCTTCGGCTTTTGGGTTGGCGTCGTAAAAGCCGGTTCCGGCGGGCCATTTGTCCCATTCCCGTGTCATCCGGTAAAAGTAGCCGTCCTTATCGGTAAGCGACGGGCTGCAGGTCAAAGGCCCCCACCGGTAGTTTTCCCACTCGCTGGTGAGCGTCAGGTGCACACCGACATCGAGACCCGGGTTTTCGTTGAGCATTTTGACGGCCTCGGCGAACCAGGGGCAGGGGACCATAACCTCGACGGTTCGCATGATTCCCTCGCGATAGCATTTTATGCAGGCGAGGTTGGCGGCGTGTGAGCAGCCGATGTCGTCGCCGCGGACGATTAGGCGAATCTCGCCTTTGTCAGCTCCTCTGCTCTCCGCATCGTTCGCACCTGCACACGAAACAAAGAGGATAACCAGAATCGCGGTCATGATTGGCCATAGTTTCCTGTTTGTCATTTTCGTGTTCCTTTCATGGGCCTATTAATAATATTCGATTTTCACATCGCCGCCGAGCCGTTATTTCGGTGGGCCATGCTTATCATCACCGAGCTTCACTGTCTCGCCGACCTTGAGAACGCGGTAGCGGTCGAGGGGTATCGAATCGATGCCGCCGAACTTTTCGAGAATGCCGTCCCAGGATTTTCCTTTGTGGCCGTAGAGACCTTCGGCGTACAGGACGCTTCCGCCTGCGTTATCGACATTGACCATTCCGTATTTCTGCAGCGCCTTTGCGACGATTTTTTCGCCGCCGAGCATGTCGAACTGAGCGAGGTCGAGCGTTGGGTCGAGCTGGATGACCGCGCCTTCGGGTATCCCGCCGGGCAGGTGGCCGTCAGTCCAGGTCGCCGGAAAAACGAATTCCTGAAGGGCGTTAAACCTTGTGGCGGCGGCGATTTTGTGTTCTATCTTTCCCGCCTTGATTTCATCGTGCATTATCAGCCCGGCGATGATAGGGACACCGGCGGCCCTGCCGGGGCCGTGGAAGTGGATGCTGTCGCCGTTCTTGACGGAGAAGTCCTCGGTCTTGAAGACGCCGGGACCGTCGAGCGGATAGACCATACCGGTATATGAGGCCCACGAGCCGTCGGGCTGCTTCTCGGCGTACCACATATCCCAGACCATCATTCGCTTCCAATCGACCATCGCCATGTGGTGGTCGGTTTCGGGATCGACGGCAGCATTATCGGGGATAGGTACATCTTTGCCAAAGCCGGGACCATGACTGAAGCAGGACGTTCTCTCGTATCGCCTGGTGCCTGGTTTTAGTCCCCTTCTCTCAATCATAATCTCGCTGAGACGTTTGACATCGTATGTCGGGGTGTTGCTGTCGGCCTCATAGACGGGGATGGCGAAACCGCTACAGTTAATAACGAAGCGATGGCCTGATGGCTCGGTCTTGAGCAGGCCTGTCCAGTAGTCGCTTTTCGGGTCGATTTCGGGGTTGTCGCCGATGGGGGTGTTCCAGAAGCTGTCATCGGAGAAGAACCGCCGACGCTGCTTCTTCGTTGTTTCCTTCAATGCCTTCGCCTTTTCCCGCAAATCGCCGTAACTGAGCAGCTTGATACCCCGCCGCTTGATAACCTCCCTGACCTTGTCGCTACAGAAAGCATCAGTCACCGCCTGCCTCGCCTTGCCGACGTTCTGCTTGCTGTCCATCGCCTGCATCTCCGGTGTGTCGAGGCCGGGATGCTCGACAATGATATATCTTCCCGGCTGTAATTCCTCGAACAGCTTCGCCAGCGAATCGATTCTTTCCTGGGAACTATTGCCTCCCCACCTGCCCGCTCGTTTGATGCCAAACTGTGAAGTGCCGAACAAAAGCCCGTACTCATCTGCCAGCTTGCGGTGAATAGCCTCCACCTCGGGCGTTATCCGAGATGTCCCCATGTGCCCGCCCATATGAGTCACCCTGTCGCCCAATTTGCTTATCGTCAGCTCGATTTGCGCCCGCAGCTCCGCTTCAAGCTCCTTCAGGTCCGTCTTCGGACTCAACAGGGCATTTGTCGCGGTCGGGTCATCCCAGTCCTTAACACGAGGCCAGAAATACCCCTGCTCATCGACAAAAGTCGTCACGGGCGTAACAGGCCCCCACTTATAATTATCCCATTCGCTGGTCAGGCCAAGATGCAGCCCGACATCCAGCCCGGGGTTTTCCTTGAGCATCTTAACGGCCTCGTTGAACCAGGGCGTCGCCGGCATCAATTCCGCCGAACGCATTATCCCTTCCTTATAGCACTTGATAAACGCCACATTGGCCGCATGGCAAGACCCCATATCATCGCCCCGAACGATAACGTAAATCCCATCCGCCTCCATCTGCAACGCGGCCTGGGCACTCGGCAAAAAACCAGCGACGGAAACAAGGACCAGTAAAAACACTTGAAGCGTTTTCATCTTCATAAGAATATCTCCTTTGTGTCGGGGCGTGGGAGGTTGTCTAACGTCTTGAATTCCTGTTTCAGATTGCTCTTTTCTTTCATTTATCTTTTTGCACGGGCCAGAAAACATAATCGCCATCGGTATCATCGGCCCACTTGGGGTCATGTTTCCCGCCGTCATCGTCAAAGTCTCCGGCATAGGTGTAGATTGTAAAATCGTCCCCCGTCGGTTTGTAGGTCAAAGGTTTTCCGCTGAAAGGGTCAATAGGCAGGTCATTGAGATAGCCGGTCGAAACAAGCCGCCCAAGGTCTTCGGGCAACCGTCCATTATCCGCCTTGTATCGCAGAACGGCAAGTGTAGTTACAAGTGCATCGGTGTCAACCCGCCTGCGAGCGGCTATCTGTGAAACCCTGGTAAAAGCCGGGGTAAGTACGCTCAAGAGATAATGATGTCCTATCATTTCATTCGTCGTCTTTTCCAGGTCAATCCCTTCGCTATGGAAGTACCAGGGCGTCTGCTTGGCCGCCCAATTGAAATAGTCATACATCTTGTCGGCTTTTTGGACCGTCCGGCGCCTGTCGGTGCTGCCCCAGCCAGCCCAGGGGCCGCGGCCGGTCCAACGGGAAATCAACACCACAAAATATTTGCCTGGATTCTCATAGAACCGGTAGCCGTAGAGGTGTCCGCCGCCTTTGCCGTCATCAGTGTAAAGGCGCTGGACCTGGTCATAAAAGAGCAGCCTTTCTGTAGTTAAGTCAATGATGAAAGATTCCTGCGAAGAAAGAACGTACAGCCGCTCCTGAAAATCCTTCAAAACGTCCGCTGTCGGAGTCGTGTGGTCGAGGATTTGAAAGGCGGAACGGGCTGGGATGGCAGCTATGGCTATTCCGACTAACTGATCAATAAGTATCTTAGGTCCGGCGAAGAAGGATCCCATTCTGTAGAGGTAAGGCAATTGACGGAAAGCACCGTCCACATCACCATCGAAAGCTAACAGCGTTGCGTGCGAAGAAAGCAGAAAGGCGGCGCCTCGAAAACTGGAAAGTGTTGAGAGTTTAATTTTCATCAGGTCGTTGTCCTCTGCCTGGAGAGGAACCCAGCAATATGGTTTCCGAACGGCCTGTTCAAGATAAGGGATTGCTTCTGAGCTCAGTTCAACCCAGTTTCTGAGCTGCTCAAGCTCGGCATCGTTCATGTCGCCCGGCCACAGTTTTCGAAGGTACTTGATCTCGGGCGGCATCTCCGGCATAAGCTCGAAAGCCTTTTCGAAATATGGGGCGGCATTTTCATTAGAATCGAAATCGGCGGGGCGAGTGATTCTGTTATACTCGGCTACATAGTCTGTCTTAATGTTGATTTTGTCTGCACTGCGTACAGTGCGCCTTGCGAAGACCAAGACCAAAAAGACCGTTGTGAGAACGAAGACAACTGCCAACAGATAAAGAAACGCTCTGTGAATAGGCAGTCCGGTCTCAGGAACCATCAATAGCTTTCCTCCTGGGCTGGGACGGGCTGTTCTTCTGTTTGTGGCTCGGCCTGGATTTGGTCGAGATGGAGAGTAAATCGGTCGAGTTTTTTCTGGCTGTCCTCGTACTTGTTGTAGGCGTTTCGCAGGTGGGCGCCAAGGGTCTCCCAGCTACCGGTGAAGTCCTTAAATGAAAAGTTGAGCTTTTTGATGTTCTGCCTGATTTCGGCGGCCTGCTTTTCGATTTGCAGCCCGTGCAGGCCCATCACGACGGTCATCAGGTAGGCGTAGAGCAGGTTGGGGGAGACTGGTATTACCTTCCGGTCAAGGGCGTATTGCAGGATATCGAGCGAATCGTCCGGGTGTCTTACGATTGTCTGGTAATAGACGTTTTCCGCCGGTATGTACATAAGGGCGAAATCGAGCGTGCCTTCGTCGGGCCTGATGTAGTTGGCGGCGATTTTATCGATGTGCGTTGTAACGTCCTTCAGCAGTTGCCGCCGCTGGCGCCGTTTTTCCTCGTCGGTCTCGGCGTTTGCAAGCCGCTCGAAGCTCGGCAGGGGAAACTTTGCGTCGATAGGCGCAGAGAACTCAGCCATTTTCACCAGTGCATCGACCCTCTGGCCATCCCTGAAGGAGTACTGCAATTCGTAGCTGCCCTTGGGCAGAATCTGGCTGAGCATATGTTCGAGCGACCACTCACCCATCTGGCCCCGCAGCTTCGGCGAGCTGAGGATGTCCTGCAGGCGCTTGACGTCGGAGCCCAGCCGGAGCATCTCCTTGTTGGTGCCCTGCAGCTCGCCTATCTGGGCGATGAGCCGGGTGAGGACCTCCTGGCTGGACTGCAGGGACCGGGAAAGGACGCTCTGGCCCGTCTGCAGCGACTGCTGCATCGATTCGGTGGTCTTGTCCTGGGCGATTTTCAGCGCCTCGAGCTGCTCCTGCAAATGGTAGATGCTCGCCGACTGGCCCGCGATTTTTTCCTTGCCGGCCGAGCTGGACAGGATTAGCCAAACGAGAAGGCCTGCTATGGCCAGCACGAGAACGGCGACTACAGTGATTAGTACCTGTTCCATTTTTTTATCCTCGCAAAATCGCAGCCATTATAGTTTCTCACGCGGCGCCCGTCAAAAACCAATTATGACCGGCAGGCCGGGATATATCCTACTTGCAATTGAGTTTTCCCGTTAGTCCGCGGGTAAATAACTTTAGAATAAGAAGTTATAATTTTATTCGCGGGAATTTACTACCCTGAAGGGTATATTATGTTGCTCCAGCCGGCACAGATGACTATCCTTACCGACTATGGCAGGGATAAAGGCGGTTATCTTTGACGGGGGCGGGGTGTTGATAGACGACCCGGCGCCGGGGCTAATCGGCTGCTGCGCGAAGGAGTTCGGGGTAAGCGAAGATGACTTTGCATCGGCTATGCGCAAATTCATCGAGGACTTTCAGACCGGCTCAATAAGCCAGCAGCAATTTATGGAGCGGATAGCAGGTGAGTTGGATGCCGATGTGCCGGCGTCGCAATCCCTCTGGTTTGATGCGTTCGGCTCGGCATACAGGAAAAAAAAGCAGATGTTTGGCCTTGCTAAACGGCTCAGAGCCGCCGGCTGCAGGACGGCGCTGCTGACGAATACGGAGAAGCCGGTGATGGATTTTTTCGCCCGGCAGGTGGACGGGCTGTTCGATGTCTATGTCTTCTCGTGCGTGGAAGGCACGGCCAAGCCGCACAGGCGGATTTACGAGCTGACGCTTGACCGGCTCGGCGCCAAGGCGCAGGAGACGGTCTTTATCGACGACCGGCAAGACTATATCGACGGCGGCAAACGAGCCGGCTTAGTGACAATTCTTTTTGAAGGCATCGAGCAACTAAAAAATGAACTGGCCCGGCTTTCGGTGAGGATAGATTGAACACCGCAGCCCGGGAAAGTTGAAAATCCCCCCCAAGAAGATATACGACCGGCCATCTTCGTGATAAACATTATCCCGAATTCGGCATTAGACCCGGAGAAAATTGAGAAACAAGCAAAATCTCCCTGTTTCTTAATTTTTCCGGGGTCTAACTGAATATCCGAGTTCTTTTCCCTTCGCCTGTTCAAGTAATTGTGGCTATTTTACTTAACATCCTTAAAATAAATAAGTTATATCATTTTCTTCATATCACGCTTACTTCTATCAACTCTATTCTAACAAATTTTATTTCCTTTGCACAACTTCATCTGCCAAACCCGGGGTTATACATAAATCACCCGCCGATACAGCTTGGGCCTGTATGCAGACCGGGGAAGCAAATCGGCCACGGCGGGGTCTCGGACTGCGAGATAAGCCGGCATAGAATACTACGTATCGCCTGCGATGACTTGAAACCTGTACCGCACCTACTTGATTTCAGCCCGCGGCAAGAGGACCTGTGTGGCCGTTAATAACGGCAGGAAACTCGCATGTTCGCACAATCGCACTTGATACACACGATATTATAGGACGATGAGCAGGTAAGGCGTGTTAGATAGATGTATTTCCAACTAACGCGCAGTGCAGTCCCACGCTGATTAAATAATACACCACCGCCCTGCCGGGGATGATACTTCGTAGCTATTGCAGGGTTGTTTGGCGCTCTGCGGGAATTTAAGTGATGAATGTCATTTTGGGCGAATGACTCTGTTGTCATTTCGCTCTTGCCTGCCCTGCTTGTCCTGAGCGAGCGAAGCGCGCCGAGGGGAGCTTGTCGATGGCTTGCGGAATCCGGAAGATCGGAAACAATGTTTCACGTGAAACACAAAACAATCGCCAATCCCAAATCCTCAGGGTCATAAGAGCGTAAGTGCATAAATCATAAATCGGCAATCTATAGTGCTCCCGGTTGAAATTTCCCGTTTGTTCGCGGGTAAGTAACTTTAAAACAACAACTTAAAATCTCACTCGCGGGAATTTATTACCCTGAAGGGTATACAATCTCAAATTTCCCTCGTGTCTTTGTGCCTTCGTGGTGAGAAAACCAGCAGTGTTTCACGTGAAACATTTTTTTGCGAAAACCGGCTTTTTCCGCTGGCAGAACTGGAGAGTTTTGAGTAAAAAGTCCGAAATACTATTTGTGCACGCCTCGCGGCTGTAAGGCGGCCCGCACACCAATGGTCGATTCGGCCTGGCGGGGGCTCTGCCTGTCGTGCCGGCGGGCCGGGCCAAAACGTGAAACTGTGGAACGGATTGTAATCATCAATCTGAAGGAGCGATTATATGACAACGAAAAAAAGCGAAAAACCAAAACATCTCGGCAGGGGCCTGGCCTCGCTGTTAGGTCCGATAACATCCGGAAGGGAGCAACCAAAGGTGCCGATTCCGATTCAGGGAATTGACGCTAAGCCGAGTTCGCAAAAGCACTTAGCCGGCACGCTGCACGAGATTGAAATCGAGGCCATAAGGCCGAATCCCTACCAGGTCCGCTCCGACTTCAATGAGCAGCAGCTTATGGATTTGGCGGCCTCGATTACCGCCAACGGCGTTGTTCAGCCGGTTATCGTCCGCCAGGACGGCGCCGGCTATCAACTCATTGCCGGCGAGCGACGGTTGCGGGCGGCAAAATTAGCCGGTCTCGAACAGATACCGGCCATTGTACGCAGAGCCGGAGATGAGCAGATGCTCGAGCTGGCCCTCGTTGAAAATATTCACCGCAGCGACCTGAACCCAATCGAGCGGGCCAGGGCATATCAAAGTTATATCAGACGCTTTTCCCTAACACAGGCCGAGGCGGCACAACGGCTGGGCGAAGACCGCTCTGTGGTCGCTAACTACTTGCGGTTACTGGACTTACCTAAAGAAATTAAAGAGATGCTAATCGACGGCCGCCTGTCAATGGGCCACGCCCGGGCCATCCTGTCCGTGCCGACCGACGAGCTGCGGCGAAAGCTGGCTAACAGGGCCTTGGCGGGCCGGCTCAGCGTACGCGACATCGAACGGCTCGTACGCAGATACCTTGCCGGAGGCGATGAGAAAAAACGCCTGGCCAGAACTAAACCCGCACATATTGCCGAATTAGAGAGTAAACTAAGCAGAGAGCTTGGCACTAAGGTTACAATCGATGCCCGCAAAAACGGCCAAAGAGGCAGGATTGTAATCGAGTTCTACTCCATAGACGAATTTGATAGAATTACCGAGAAAATGGGCGTTGCCGTCGCAGAGGAGGTTTAGCCTATGTGCGTCGGCAGCATTGCGGCGTGTGTGCACGCTGAAAACTTGGGGTTGCCTGGATAGAACCGACCGCAAAAGCCGGATGCTGCGGGCGCTTTGAAAAAGAATATTTTTGGAGGTTAAGCTATGAAACGGCTGTGTGATTTAGGGATTGTATTTGTTGTGATGTGTATTGCGGCCGGCGTTGACACGACGCTGGGCCAACAGCGGACTGTCCCGGAGGAGGGTATCGGCACCGCGGAATCGAGCGCATCGCCCGGCGGCGTCCGACTTCGGATTAAGCAAATGGCCAGGGATGTTGCCGAGGGCAGAACAAACCAACAACAGGGACTGGAACGATTTCAGAAAGTGGCTGAAAAGCTCGTTAGCTCTATGAACAACGGTCAGTTCGACAAGCAGGATTTTAGCGGGGCCTGGGGCGAGAAACTTGCGCCCGATGCCAACTTTTCGCAGGCCGTTATGACGCTTTACAAGCCGGTTCTGGATCGGTATGGCAAGCCAAAACGGCTCGGACGGGGCAAGCTGGAAGAGCCCGGCCGCGCACAGTTCGGGGTTTTCTTCCCGGCTGGAATACTTCTGATGAATATTTCGCTGGACCAACGCGACAAAATCGTTGATTGGACGATGGCGCCGCGTGGGCAAAGCCCCGCAGGGCAGGCGCCCGGCGTGGGGGTCGGGGTTTCTGTTGCGGATGAAAATGAGGTTGACGCCAACGAAACGGGCGAGTTTCAAAATAAGATGAAGCGGCTGGAAATCCAGGCAAAACAGGAACAACGGCAGTGGCTTGAAGAGAACAAGAGCAGACTTGAGCTGTACGATATTGTCGGCAAGGTTGCTGTCTCTGAGTTGAAATTCATACGCGGTGTCGCAGCCGAGGAGAAAGCTGCGAAGACGGTGGCTGCGATTGACGCAGTTTTGTCGCA
The DNA here is from genome assembly GCA_964394625.1 of uncultured Pirellulales bacterium. Taxonomy (GTDB): domain Bacteria; phylum Planctomycetota; class Phycisphaerae; order Sedimentisphaerales; family Anaerobacaceae; genus JAUVYV01. Next base: position 40,831 of record CAYMYK010000001.1, on the reverse strand, counting down.
GCGCCGGCGGCGAGCGACGGCGATTTCAGAGAAGCTGAACGAGCAGGTGCGGGCCGAGCGAATGCAGCAGGCCGAGCAGCGCCGAAGCCGGCGGACCGGAGGCGCGACAAGGGACAGAAGCCGGGAGCGCGATTCGAGGCGCAGCCGGGATAACAGACCTCGGCAAGGTGCCCCCGGCGGCGAGTATTAGTGCCCGTCTGAACGCAGTTTTTATTTGACGATTACCATATCCCTCGACAAGCTCGGGACAGCTATCTTTCAGCAAGCTCCCCTCGACGGTTCGACGTAGCTCGCCGCAGGTATGCTCAGGACGAGCCGGACAGGATTAACGGGTTGTTTGAGGTGATTTATATTTAGTTTGGCGGGAAAGGGCGGGGATGTCGGGAGTGGGAAGATGCTCATTTGGGCTTTACGGTGTTGGTAGCTGGTGAAAGGCAATATGAAAAAAGCTAAAATAGGGAGCGAAAAACTAATTGTCTCCGTCTTTAGGGCCGCCGACCATCACCTGGATAAAGCAATCACCGCTTTGACGCGATAGGCCCGACGTTTTTCACGCAAGGAACGATGAAATTTTCCCAGCTCAGCTATTTTTTCTTTTGACAACGTATAATCCTTCATATACACTGTTTATCGGACATGAGGTGTTTTTCGATTGAAAAATATGGGATTCTTCAATCAAGAGCAGTATATCGTGTAAATTGAGAAGCTGTGACTGTAAAACGTGAAAGAAAATGCTTGATGAATCTGGTATTATAGTGGAGATGGGGAAATATAAATGAATCGTCGTGATTTTTTGAAGACAATGGGAATGGGGGCGGCGTCACTGGCATTGCCGGGTTGTATTAGCACATCTCAAATAACGAAAGTAGAAAGGCCTCGGCCGAACATTATTGTCATCATGGTCGATGACATGGGCTACAGCGGCCTCAGTTGCTATGGGAACAAGTACTGCAACACCCCCGAGACCGACCGCCTGGCAGCCGAAGGCATGCGGTTCACCGATTTCCATTCCAGCGGTGTCGTTTGTTCGCCGACGCGTGCCGGCCTGCTGATGGGCAGATATCAACAACGCGCCGGCATCGAAGCCGTCATACACCCACGCCTCGAACACCCCGAACATCGCAAGGGCCTCCAGGAATCAGAGATTACATTCGCCGAAGCACTCAGGGAAGCTGGCTACGCCACCGGCCTTGTCGGCAAGTGGCACCTCGGCTACGCAGCCGAGACTCCCAAATACCATCCTCTTAACCACGGCTTCGATTATTTCGTCGGCTACCTCAGCGGCAACATCGACTATGTGAATCACTACGGGGATCACATGAAGCACGACTGGTGGCACGGCCGTACTGAAACCCAGGAGGAAGGATACGCTACGCACCTGATAAACAAGTACGCCCTGCAATTCATCGAAGAAAATAGGGACAAGCCCTTCTGCCTCTACGTTGCTCACGAAGCAATACACGACCCAATCCAGGGACCTGGCGACCCTCCTCAGCGCGGTCCCGGCCGCCGGGAAAACCCCACGCCGCCCGATGTTGCTTATCAGCGGATGATTCAGGCAATGGATGAGGGTGTTGGGCAAATCCGCCGCAAGGTTGTGGAGCTGGCTCTTGATAAGAACACGCTCATTTTCTTCTTCTCCGACAACGGCGGCAACGGTCGGGCTCGCACCAACAGCGCACGGTATGCCGGTGGGAAGGGCGCCGTCTGGGAGAGCGGACACCGTGTTCCAGCTATTGCCTGGTGGCCCGGTATAATCAAGCCCGGAACAGTCACAGACGAAATGGCTATAAGTATTGACCTGATGCCGACGATGCTCGCCCTATCTGGAGCTTCGGTTCCACAAGGACACCATCTCGATGGCGCAGACCTGTCTGCTGTACTGTTCAAGCAGAAACGATTGCGTCCGCGCCAGCTTTTCTGGGCGCACTTAGGCAACAACGGCGCGCGTATGGAAGCCATGCGCGATGGCCCATGGAAACTGATTGTCACTCATCAAGGGGCCAAACCTGGAACATTTGAAAATGAAAAAACCATACTGTACAACTTAACAGACGACCCTGGTGAGAAAAGCAATGTGAAACATAAACACCACGATCGTACGACCAGGATGCTTCAACAGCTTAAGCAGTGGTACGCCGAAGTCACTCGTGAAGCTACTGTCCAACTAAGGCCTAGAACAAGCGAGTTCTCTTGGGCTCGAAAGAATAGAGAGCGGTGATTTTGTTTGGACACAGCTTTTTTGTTCCAGCCGATTGGCTGGTTAAATTTGTCGCTTCAAGTTGTCGTTGTGTCATACTTTTTTCGTTTCTAAACTTTCCAAAGGGTTAGCAAGTATCGCGGCGTCCGTACCGCGACTTCAATTAGCTTCTCAGTCCTCAGCCATACGAATAACGCAACGCCCAAAAGCCCCGGGAAAATACGGCCAGCCGGCGATTCCACGACAACAAACGATAAACTATCCTTCGACCGGTCTGTATTATCTGACAAGGCAGTTGGATAAAGGCATTGCGAAATTTCTTAAACTCCATTTTCAAAACTGTCTGTTTCTGGCGCTTGTGCTTTTCTTTCCACCTGCCCTTTTCCGGAAGCGACAAAGCAAACCACGCCTTTAACGTCCAGGCCAACGATGCCATCACCATATAAGCCCGGTTGCCTACCAGGTTATCAACCGGCATCCGCATCGCCTTGACGCCGTTCTTGAGCTGCTCGTTAGTGATGTAAAAGAAATATCGTATGTCATCAAACAAAACCTTTTCGCAGAACCACTATACGACAGGTCTTGTTGCACCTTGTCGGTCGATACGCAAACTCAGAAACATCTTCAGAGTGCAAACGGATATTTTTATACTGCCTCTCTATTACAATCCGCTCTTTGATATTGGCCGGCAGATGTCGTTTAAGCAAATCGAGCTTGGCATCTATTGCTTTTGACAGGCCGGTTTGTTTCGCCACCTTGTGCATTGCCCCGATACCACCATAACCCAACCCGCGAGTTCGGTCGGCTATGTCGTAATGTATGTTACAGGCCGAAAACATTGGCCTGACTTGTTCTTTCCAGTTGATATTGCGAAGTTTGTATCGAATTCTTTGCTTGCGTCGTCTGAGTTTTTTTGTTATTTTTCTTTTCCACTCGAAATGCCTCCTTGCAAAATTGCGATGGTTGGTCTGTTTTTTCTAAAAGTTGTTTATACTTCAACCAAACAGGCATTTCGAGCATTTTTATTGAATCCAGTATAAAGAAGCTCAAAAAGTCACGCTTGTATAGGGATTAGATGTGCAACCTGATGATAAACTGCCTGTACCGGAAGAAGACGGGATGTATGTCTGAGCGTATTACGCTGGATGATAATGCAGCGCGATTCCTTACCTTGTCGTAAAGGTGAGTCGTCCTCTTGCCGGAAAATGAGTTCAAAAATGAAACTTGCCCTTGCCGTCGCTTTGTTGTAAACTCGCCCGGCAAATCCATTTTTTTAAGGAGAACGAAATGGACATATCACTGTACATCAAACTTTCGCTCGTAATGGGTCTCGAGTATGCAATCTGGGGTGCCTGGATGCCGGTTCTCGCCGCTCGGCTGTTCGGCCCGCTCAAATTCACCGGCAGGCAGACCGGCTGGATTTACGCCGCCCTGCCGCTGGCATGCATCATCTCGCCGCTTGTCGCCGGGCAGCTCGCCGACAAATGGCTTAATGCCGAGTGGATACTCATCGCCTCTCACCTCATAGGTGCCGTCCTGCTCCTGTTCGCCGCCACACGCGAAAAGTTTATGCCCCTGTTAATCGCTATGCTGCTTTGGTCGCTGTTCTTCGCCGGCACATTGCCCATCGTAAATGCCGTCCTGTTCTCGAAGGTCTCGGATGGTTACTGGATTGGCTGGGTATTCTTCTGGGCGCCCGCCGCCTGGGCACTCGTCGGCTACTTCCTCACCGGATTTCGACACCTCTTCAAAACCGCAGAGCGAGGCCGGGACTGTCTGTTCCTGGCCGCCGTACTGTCGGTGGTTATGGCTTTCTGCTGTGTGCTGCTGCCTAAGACCCCGCCTGCCGGCACCGGAGGAACGCCTATTCTCGATGCCCTGGCAATGCTCTCAAACCCAAGCTTCGCCGTCTTCATCGTTGTCTCGCTCGTCGTCGCAGGGCTTATGCAGTTCTATTTCGTCGGCTCGGCGCAGCTTATGATTGACTCCGGCATCGGCGCAAAATACATCTCAGCCATTATGGCCATTGCCCAGGCCTGCCAGGCCGTCGCCACGTTTCTGATAATGCAGCGGCTGATTGATGCGGTGGGTTATAAATGGACCCTCGTTATCGGTGCCGCCTGCTGGATGATACTGTACTTCGTCTATGTGCTCGGCAAGCCGCGCCCTCTGATTATAGTATCGCAGTCGCTGCACGGCCTGGCATACGTACTCTTTATCATCGTAGGCCAGAAGTATGCAAATTCTCTCGCCCCGGAGAAGATAATAAGCTCCGTACAGGCGATTGTCTTTGCCGCCACAACGGGAATCGGTATGTTCTTAGGCACTCATTTCGCCGGCTTCGTTATGGATAAATTCAAAAAACAGGATAAGTTCCAGTGGCGGCCGGTCTTTGCCGTCCCGGCAGTGATAACTCTTGTCTCCGTGCTCGTCCTTGCGTTCTTTCTCAAAAGTTGAAAAGCAAATACAAAAAGTGATAACTTACTCAAACTGACCGTTTTTAGGATGAACGTGGTTCTAAGTATTGTATTGATAAAAACATAGCATAACTTGTCATTCCCGCGAAGCTTGTTCCCGCGCAGGCGGGGAGCGGGAATCCAGAATCTGAACAAACAGTGTTAATCTGCGTTAATCAGTGTCTAAAAAATAGAATCGGTCAGTTTGAGTAACTTAGGGGAGCAAAAAATGACACGTGTTGGCATAGTTGGCCTCGGCTTTATGGGCAAAATGCACCTGCGGTGCTACAGCGCTCTCGACGATGTCGCCGTCACGGCAATCTGCGACGCCGACGAAAAACGCCTCACCGATACAAAAGGAACCGCCGGAAATATCGAAGGCGCCGAAAAACCCATCGACTTGGCACACTTGGCCCTGCACACCGACTTCGACAAAATGTTAGCCGAGGAAAAACTCGACGCCGTCTCGATAACGCTGCCCACATTCCTGCACCGCGACTTCACCATAAAGGCGCTCGAGGCGGGTCTCAACGTCCTCTGCGAAAAGCCGATGGCCCTGAACACCGCCCAGTGCGGGGATATGCTCGCCGCCGCCGAAGAAGCCGGCAAAATCCTCCAGATTGGCCACTGCGTCCGTTTCTGGCCCGAGTACGCAAAGGCAAAACAAATCGTCGAATCCGCCGAGCACGGCGACGCAGTCGCCTGCTCGTTTAGACGCCTCACATCTCCGCCGACCTGGAGCTGGCAAAACTGGCTCATAAACCCAGACCGAAGCGGCGGTGCGCTTATGGACCTGCACATCCACGACACCGATTTCGTCCAGTACCTCTTCGGCCTGCCGACAGCCGTCCGCTCCGAAGCCATCAAAGGCCATTCAGGAGGCCTCGACTACGTCGCAACCCAGTACATCTATCCCGAACGAAAAGTCGTCGTCGCAGAGGGCGGTTTCGTGAACACGCCTGCCTTTAAATTCGAGATGAGCTTCAACATCCTGCTCGAAAGAGGCCTGCTCACCTACGACTGCACCCGAAAGCCCGCATTTGTTCTCTACCCGCTCGAAGGCAAGCCGTTCACTCCCGAGGTTGAAACCGCCGACGGCTACTCGCTCGAAATCGCTCACTTCGTAAAACAAATCAAAGGACAAACCGTACCCGATATAATAAGACCCGAAGATTCCCTCAACGCCGTCAAAATCATTTTAGCCGAAAAACATTCCGCTCAAAGCAAAAAGGAGGTGCCAATCAAATGATTAAATGTAACGACTGGCCCATCAGCGTCTGCACCTGGTCGCTCGCAAACGATTTTGACAAAATAATGTCAATTGCCGACCGTACAGGTCCATTCCAGCTTCACCTCGGCGTCTCTCCGGCCCTTGCTGAAGATGGTCAGGCATACCTGCAAAAAGTCAAAGACACAAACCTCGAAATCTCTGCCACTATGATTGACTTTGCACACGAGGATTACTCGACAATCGACGCCATTAGGGTCACCGGCGGAATAGTCCCCGACGAATACTGGGAAAAAGACCGAAAAGCTGTCCTCGACGCAATAGACCTTACAGCTCGGCTCGGTGTGCCATTTCTTACCTTCCACCTCGGATTCATTGATATTGAAAACCCCGACAAGCTCCTGGACAAAACTCGTATCATCGCAGATGCCGCCGCCGAAAAGAACGTCGCCGTCCTCCTTGAGACGGGACAGGAAACAGCAGACGAGTTGAAGACCTTCTTTGAAATGCTCAGCCATCCCGCCCTCGGAATAAACTTTGACCCTGCGAACATCATCCTCTACGACAACGGTAGTCCTATCGACGCGCTCAAGACCCTTGCGCCGTACGTCAAGCACTGCCACATCAAAGACGCTAACAAAACCGCTACGCCCGGAACCTGGGGCGAAGAGGTGCCCTGGGGTACCGGGCAGGTTGATACCGCCGAATTTCTCAAAACCCTCAAGGAGGTTGGCTTCACCGGCGCTCTCGCCGTCGAACGTGAAGCCGGCGACAACCGGCTCGAAGACATCAAATCCGCAATCGAAAAACTAAAGGACTTTGCTGAATGAAAGGATTTATAGTGCTCCCGGTCGAAATTTCCCGTTCGTTCGCGGGTAAGTAACTTTAGAACAACAACTTAAAATCCCACTCGCGGGAATTTATTACCCTTCAAAGGTATAACTGAAAATGCCCGAGAAATTTGAAGTCGTAAGATTGGTGGAAGACGAACGCCGAGTCGCATCAACCCTCTCAGGCGTCTCAAGACACTGGCAGGGCGACAAAGAATCTTTCCTCTTCGTCGGCCCGCACGACGACGACATCGTCATCGGTGCAGGCCTGCTCATCCAGCTCGCTGTCTCCGAAAATGTACCCGTCCACATCCTTATTACAACCGACGGCTCTATGGGCTATTGCTCGCCGGAAGAAAAAAACTCAATCGCAGAAATCAGACGAAAGGAAACTTATCAATGCTATCAGTCGCTCGGCGTGCCCGAAGAAAATATAATCTGGCTCGGATACCCCGACTGCCGGCTGAACTACTACCGCGGAAGAAGACCCGCCGGGAAAACCGACCCCGCCGCTATCGAAGGTTTCGCCGGCCTGCAGAACTCCTTCACCTGTCACGTCAGAAAAGCAAAGCCCACCCAGTGCTTTGTCCCCACCTCGAACGACCTGCACCCCGACCACAAAATCGTACACGAAGAACTGCTCATTTCTCTCTTCCACGCCGCCGGCGCAATCTGGCCCGAGCTCGGCCCGCCGATAGAAAGGATTCCCTACGTCCACGAAATCGCCTGCTACTGCAACTTCCCCGAACCCCCGCACCTGCAAATCAACACCTCGCCGGATTTGCTCGCCAAAAAACTCGACGCCATCCTCGCGTTCAAATCACAGAAGCAGATTAAAGCCGAGATAGAGACAATCAAAAACGCAGGCCCCGTCGAATACATCCGCGACCTCCACTTTCACCTCTATTCGCCGAACCTCTACACCGACCTCTTTCGCCAGGGAAGGAACCCATGATCTTGCGCCGCTGCTTCCATCTACCATGTCCCTGCCGAGTATTTAACCCTCAAGCTTCAGCTTGGGGGTTCCACTACATACAATACGCCTATGCCAAAAACCATCGCATATATGCTCACATGGAACACCTATGGAACTTGGCTGCAGGGAGATAAGCGAGGCTTTGCTAAGAACGGCGCAACATATCCGATAAACCTCTCCCTCGAAGAATGCAACTGCAATGCGCTCGTAAGGAACCCTGTCAAGCTCTCGACAGCTCAATGTGCTTTGGTCAGGGACGTCATACTCGAAAAAGCTGAGCAACTCAACCAGCGTATCTACGCTCTCTCAGTGTCACCATGCCACGTTCATATTGTTGCCGCATACACACCGAAGCCCATCGGTCGTGTCGTGATGCTCTACAAGAATGCTGCTCAGTTTGCCCTCCGAAACCAAGACCTAACAGGCCGAATTTGGACACGGGGATATGACAAACGCTTCTGTTTCAACCTCAAGTCCCTCAGAGCCAGAATCAACTACGTCGCCAAACACCCTCACGCATATGTAACCACCCGCCTTTAGCTTGCCCGCTTCACCGATACCACCCGCGTGCTCCACCTGTGCTCGTCTTTCTATCCAACAATCCTGTGCCCGTCAGCTGTCTTCCGTACTGCTCTTTTTCGAAGGAGTGAATGTCACATCCTTAAATGTCTTACCGAGGAGATATCCAGCTATGGCTGACAAAACGGGTAACCCAGCATTCGTCTCTAAAATCTGATTAGCAATAAGCAGACTCAAGATTACTATAATGAGAATACCAAGCAGGTGTTGTGATGTGATGTGCACGGAACTCAACAGCATCTTGGACATGCTTATTGGCGCACCTGATCCGTGAAAGATGCTTTCCTTTGCCGCCCAAATAGTGAAAATACCAAATCCTATTACGAACAAGCTGATAACCCCCCCACTAATGATGATAGACCAAGAAAGCGTATTCATATTGCTTTGCCTCTAAGTATTATCCTTTGACTTCGCGTTCTAAGTAATTTTCTGTTCCCTTCATTATTCGTAGGTATGCTTTGTAACCCGTATCCGAACGTTCTCCCTGTACCCCTCCGAACCCTTCGAATGTATCTTATCCACCCGCCGCTGCGACCACCATATCCTCACCGCCGTCACACCGCAGCCGGCGCCGGCAAATATAAACAGCCCCGCCGCTAAAAGCGCAAATAAATCCCGCAAAACAAATACCAAAAACCCGAATCCAATCAGCAGAAGCCCAACGACAAACAGCCCCTTCGCAAAGTTCCGCGACGCCTGTGATACCATATTGCTGTAAAAGCGAAAACTCATATCAAAACCCCTTGCCGCTAAAGAAAAAAGCGGGCCCCTTAACAAGGCCCGCCTTCGGTCGTTTCCGTCAGTACATTCCGCCTCCGCCGGGCGGCATCGGCGGCGACTCCTTCTTCTCCGGTATCTCGCTTACTATCGCATCCGTCGTCAACAGAAGCGAAGCTATCGACGCCCCGTTCTGCAGCGCCGCACGCTCGACCTTCGTCGGCACAATTACGCCGAACTTTATCATATCCCCGTATTCTTTACGCATCGCATCGTAGCCGAAGTTCTTATCCTTGCTCTCCATGACCTTCTGGGCCACAATCGAGCCGTCCAGGCCGGCATTGACCGCAATTTGCTTGATGGGCGCCACGACCGCCCGCCGGACTATATCGACCCCTATCTTCTCGTCGCCGCTCGCCTTGACCTTGTCAAGCGCGCCAATCGCCCTCAGCATCGACACTCCGCCGCCCGGCAGAATCCCTTCCTCGACCGCCGCCCTGCACGCGTGAAGCGCATCCTCGACCCGCGCCTTTTTCTCCTTCATCTCCGCCTCGGTCGCCGCCCCGACATTCACCTGGGCCACGCCGCCGGCTAACTTCGCCAACCGCTCCTGCAGCTTCTCGATGTCGTAGTCGCTCGTGCTCTTGTCTATCTCGTTCTTGATTTGTTCGATTCTGCCCTTAATGTCGGCTGTCTTGCCGCCGCCCTCGATAATCGTCGTCGTGTCCTTGTCGATAGTGATGCGCTTCGCCCGGCCGAGCACGCTCAGCTCGATGTTCTCGAGCTGCAGACCCAAATCCTCGAAAATCGCCTGCCCGCCCGTCAGCACCGCAATGTCACTCAACAGCGCCTTTCTCCTGTCGCCGAAACCGGGCGCCTTCACCGCAGCACACTGCAAAATCCCGCGGAGCTTGTTCACCACTAACGTCGCAAGCGCCTCGCCCTCGACGTCCTCGGCGATTATCAGCAGCGCCCTGCCCTGCTTGGCCACCTTCTCAAGAAGCGGCACCAGCGACTTGACCGCACTTATCTTCTTCTCGTGAACCAGGACGTACGGCTTGTCCAATACAACCGTCATATTCTCGACGTTGTTAATAAAGTGAGGGCTTAAATAACCCTTGTCGAACTGCATCCCCTCGACTAATTCGACCGCCGTCTCAAGCGACTGGCCTTCCTCGACCGTAATAACGCCGTCTTTACCCACCTTGTCCATCGCCTCGGCTAACTTCCTGCCTATCTCGGCGTCCTGGTTCGCCGAGCACGTCGCCACCTGCTCTATCTGCTTGCCCGACGCAACCGGAAGCGCCAGCTCGTAAAGCTCATCCACTAATTTGTCCACCGCCTTGTCGATGCCGCGCTTCACCGCCATCGCATTGGCGCCGGCCGTGATGTTCTTCAGACCCTCCTCGAATATCGACTCTGCCAATATCGTCGCAGTTGTCGTCCCGTCGCCCGCCACGCTCGATGTCTTGCTCGCTACCTCCTTGACCATCTGGGCGCCCATATTCTCGTACGAATCCTCTAATTCAATCTCCTTGGCCACCGTAACGCCGTCCTTCGTCACAGTCGGCGAGCCGAACGACTTCTCCAAAATAACATTGCGCCCGCAGGGCCCCAACGTTATCTTCACCGCACTCGCAAGTTTATTCACGCCTTCACGAATGGCCGCACGTGCCTCTGTGCCAAATGCTATCTTTTTAGCTGCCATATTATTTCTTCTCCTTCAAGATTTCGCCTCAATTATCAATCATCACTAATCAATAATCATTTACTTTTCTATCACCGCCATTATATCCGACTCGTTCATAATCATATACTCTTTGCCGTCAATCTTGACATCCGTTCCCGCATAACTCGTGAACAGCACCAAATTACCCTTCTTCACCTGCGGCTTCTGCCTGCTGCCGTCATCCAGCATCTTGCCCTCGCCGACAGCTACAATCTTGCCGCGCTGGGGCTTTTCTTTCGCCGTGTCCGGCAGGACTATTCCCCCGGCCGTCTTGTTCTGGGCCTCTACCCGCTGCACGAGCACCCTGTCCGCCAATGGTCGAATCTTCATCTTCTCTTTACTCCTTTCAAAAAACTCAAATACGTTTATCTGTTCTTCTTTGTTTATACTGAAAACAAATCACTCGCATATCGTTTGACGAAAAGCCGGTCCAGCTGCTCCCGTAATATCCCAACATCAACCGGCTTGCCAATCACACTGAAAACCTCAAGCCGAAGCGCCTCGGCAAGAACCGCATCCGGCACCTCCTTGGCCAGCAGGATACACGGCACCTGCGGATACTCCAACCGTATCACCTTCACCGTCGCCAGCCCGCCCGCCGCCGAGTCCATATCCACAATAGTCGTCTGAACCCGCCGCTGATGAAGTACGTTGACAAACTCGTTCGTATCCTGCGCCACTAACAGATTCACCCCCCGAGGCGCAAACAATTCACGAAGCGCAGCCGGCCAGCACCAGTTAGCCCCGCTGGCTAACACGTTCACCTCACCGGACTGTGCAAATGCCGCCACCATAGCCCTAATCAATCCGCAAACCTTGTGCCAATACCACCGCCATTAAAGTCCATAATCGCAACTCCTGCTAAAATAAGAGTTTATGACGAACCCCGCACCTGACCGCCGCCTGCCAGTTCGTGCCACAGCCCCCGTGTGACCCTGCCAACTCGGCAGATAACCCGCCGCCCAAGACGTTAGTGTTTAGCCCTCCACCCGTCGTTTGGGTAGAGCGGTTACCTTGTCTTCCCGCCTTCTCCCGCCGACCTGGACAAAAACGGCTGGGTCGATTTCCGTGACTTTGCACTCTTTGCACAGAGATGGCTGACCGACCCGTAACAGTACCCTGAGACATTTATGGTTTGCGATTTTTGCTTTGAAATCGGCAATCGGCCTCGAGCTTACCGGCCTCTTACTTTACGGCGTTATTGCGTTCGTTGGGCTAATCCCTTAGAATCCGCGTTCTAACGGCTGAGAATTTGCACGGGCTTGTCAGGATGCCCGGGATGTGATTAAAGCAAATGGAAAGGAAGGCAGGATGTTCAGGAACGTCTGTGATTTGAAACCGGCAATCAGAAATCATCAATCATCAATCCGGCCGGTCGGTATATCACGGCTCAGGGGGGTATTGGTTGGCGCCGCGGTGTTATGGCTGGCCATCCAGCCGGCGGCGGCACGATCTATCTACGTCTGCCCGGACGGCGACGACGGCAATCCGGGGACGCCTTTTTATCCATACGGCACGTTACAGAAGGCGGCTGATGCGGCAAAAGCCGGCGACAGCGTATATGTACTGGCTGGCTATTACAGACAGAAGGTTGTGATAAACGCCGTCAAGGGCACGGCGGCTCAGCCGGTCCTTTTCAAGGCGCTGGGGCGGGTGGTCCTGGCCGGGCCCAACGAAATTTCACTCGACGGCTGCGATTTACAGATAGGCGATTTCAATGTTCCCCTTTCGTCGCCGCAGCATCCCTATTATCCGTATTATCGAGGTGCCGTCGTGCGGATTGAAAATTCGGATTTTGTAACCTTCGACGGTTTTAATGTTCGCGATTCCGGGTGGTTCGGTATATCGGCCTGGAACTGCCGGTCTCTGTCGGTGGTGGGCTGCCGGGTCGAGGATACGATGTCGTCGGGGATTTATATCCTCGATTCGAGGGAGGTTGTCGTCGCCTTCAACGAGGTCGTCAGGGCCTGCCGTCATTTGTTCCGTCATGCGGTTCACGGCTCTCAGGAGTTTATCTCCATCGTCAACTGCGTCAATTTCGAGGTGAAATACAATCGTGTTCACGAGAGCGGCACGTGGGCGCTTGTCGAGGGGACTATATCGGGCGTCGGCGGCGAGGGCATCGACGCAAAGGAACATTCGAAGAACGGCCAACTACACCATAACTACGTCTATAACCTGAGCCGGCTGGGGATTTACGTGGACGCATGGGATGCGAAGGACAACGGGAACATCGAGGTCTATAATAACATTGTCCACGACTGCCTCAACGGCATTGCCGTCGGGGCCGAGCAAAACGGCACCGTGACGGGGCTGAAAATCTACAATAATCTTCTGTATAACAACCGGGGGCCGGGCGTCGTCCTGTTTTCGTGGGGCAAAAACGGCATAAAAAAGGACATCAAGATTTATAATAACACAATTTGCAACAACAGGGGGACGGGCATTACCTTAGGCACCGAGACGAGTGAAAACATAGAGGTGTTCAATAATATAGCGGTCAGGAACGGCAGGATGGATTTCGGCGCGGGTAAAGCCGTCAATGTCACCAGAGGCGGGAATATCTTCGCGAAGAACCCGAAGTTCGTCGATATGGCCAGGGCCGATTATACGCTGCTGCCCGGCAGTGGCGCCATAGATGCGGGCGCTGCCGATGCGCCGGGGCGGAGGGATTTGAGAGATGCCCCTCGTGTTGTGGGCGAGCGTGTCGATGCCGGCGCGTTCGAGTACGGGGCCGGGCCGGAAGGGCCGAGGGCGATATTTGTAGCTGCCGACGGCGACGACGCCAAGGCGGGGACGTTCTTTTGCCCGTACAGGACGCTGCAGAAAGCGGCCGACTCCGCCGGGGCCGGCGACTGCATATATGTTTTACCGGGATTCTACAGCCAAAAATGCGTGATAAAAAACAGGGCGACAAAGGACAAACCCATACTCTACAGGGCGCTGGGCCGGGTGGTTATCGACTATCCGGGCGATATTACTCTCACCGGGCCGCTGCCGAAGATACGCGATGCGAATGTGCCCATCTCGTCACCGGGGCATCTCTATTATCCTTACTACCGGGGGGCGGTGGTGCGGATTGAGAACTCGGCGTATATCACGTTCGACGGCTTTAACATCCGCAGCTCGAAGTGGTTCGGCTTGGCCGCGCTCGACTGCGAGGGCCTTTCGGTGAAGCACTGCACGGTGCAGGATACTATGTCGTCGGGTATTTACATTCTCGAATCGAAGGATGTCACCGTGGCTTATAACGAGGTGATGCGTGCGTGCGGTTTTAACAGGAGAATCGAGAGCCACGGCTCGCAGGAATGTATATCGATTGTCAACTGCGACGGCTTCGAGGTCGGATACAACCGGGTGCACGAGCCGGGGATTTTCGGCTGGACCGAGGGCGGCGGCTCGGGCGTCGGCGGCGAGGGCATCGACGCAAAGGAGCATTCCAAAAACGGCAAAATCCACCACAATTACGTCTATAATATTCTCAGAGGGGCGTTCTACTGCGATGCGTGGGCGTCGCATGATTTTGGAAATATAGAGGTCTTCAACAACGTTGCCCACGACTGCATAGCCGGTATGGGAATCGGCGCCGAGGACGGTGGCACGGCCGGCAATCTTAGCTTCTATAACAATTTGATTTACAACATAACGTGGGGCGGATTCGGTATCGCCTCCTGGGGACCCAACGGGGACAAAAAGAACATTAAAATCTATAATAATTTAGTGTATAACTGCAAGCTCGGCGGGATTGGTCTCGGCGACGAGAGAAATACCGACATCGATGTTTTCAACAATATCTCGTTTAAAAATGGGCCCGCCGGGCAGGACAATTACGACGCCGGCACCGCCAAAAACGTCAGGCGGGGCGGCAATTTGTTCGGCGTTGACCCGAAGTTTATCGACGTAAGCAGGGATAATTTCAGATTGTCGGCGGCAAGTCCTGCAATCGATTCGGCGGCGCAGTACGCGGCGCCGGCGTATGCTCTGGACGACGAGCCGAGGGCCGGGGCCGTGGACGTCGGGCCTTTCGAGCACCATAATTGATGTGGCCGGCGATATGCACCGTCATACGGTTTTTGGCTCAGCCGGTCCAAAGGATTAAAATATGAAAGAGAATATCGACAAAATAATTGTGGGTGCGTACTTCGTGATAGTTGTGGTGACAGGTTTTCTTTACAGCCAGCGAGTTAAGAAGAAGGAAACCGACGCGGAGTTTCTTACGGGCGGCCGCCATATGAGCTGGTGGCAGACCGGCATGACGCTGATTGCCATGATGTTTGACCCGGGGGTAATGGGCAATACGGCTCTCGCTTTTGTATGGGGTTACTACGTGGTCCAGTGGAACGGGGTGAACATCTGGATTACCTCATGGTTTGCAGGCATGTTCTTTATTGCAATTTACTGGCGGACCAAAATTGTTACTACACCGGAGTATCTGGAGAAGCGGTTCAACCCTAAGACCAGGGCGGTGTTCTCCGGGCTGATGGTCGTGATGCTGGTGAGCTTCATGTGCTACGGTGTTTACATGGGCGGGGTCTTGCTTAACGAGTTCTTCGGGTGGTATCTCTGGGCCAGTTGGCTCATATTGGCTTCGGTGGCCGGCTTCTATGTGATCGTGGGTGGAATCAGAACGATGCTGTTTCTGGACATATTTCAGGCAATCCTGCTGTTAGTCACTCTGATTGCGGTAGGCATTATGGGCTTTGTAATGGTGGGGGGATTTGCCGGCATCAAGGAAATCTCGCTGACCAACGAGGCAGGGACAGCCCTTAACAGCCTTATTCCACCAATGGATTTCAGCTTGACATCAAAGGTCATGTATCCCTTCCCCGCAATCCCCACATTCTGCGTGTTCGCCGGGATGTCCTGGATAATCTGCAACTTCAGCATGGCCCAGCGCCTTCTGGCCTCCAGGGACGAATCCCACGCACAGAAAGCACTGATTATGGCGGGAGTGTTCAACGTTGTTACCTTGTTCCTGGCATACACTGCCGGCGTTGCGATGCGCAAGCTTATGCCTGATGTAGTACCGGATAAGGCGTTTATTACGCTCTTGATGACGAAGTTCCCCGTGGGTGTTCGCGGCCTTCTGGTTGTCGGTCTGATGGCGGCACTACTTTCAACAGTTGACGGGCTGCTGGCCGGTTCCAGCTCCCTGTTGAATCAGGACATTTACAAGCGGTTCGTCAATCGGAACGCCTCGGACAAGCACCTCAAAATCGTGGCCAGGATAATCCAGTTTGCTATGATCGTCATAGTTCTTGCAATCATTCCGGTATTCCTCCAGGAAGGACAGGTAAGCAAGGAACACTCCGGCTATGAAATCCTGCTGAAATTTCTTGGCTCCATCATGGGCGTCATAATCGCTATTTTCATTTTGGGGATATTCTTTAAACGCACCACCGCCAAAGCTTCTTTCCTGGCCATGCTGATTGGTATCGCGATGGGTTTTATTTTAGACAGATATACAGCCCTGAACTTTGCTCATATCGGAACCTTCCAATTCTTAGCCGTGCTGATACTTGGCTATCTCTTTAGTTTGTTTGAAAAACCAAAATCCGATGCGGAGTTGACCAATCTGACGGTGTGGACAGTCGAAGATATAAAAGGCCCATGGATTGGGCTCAAATCGTGGCCCGGCTTGAAGTGGTGGGCGATCGGGCTGCCGACGTCCTGGTTTTTGCTTACGGCTGTTTGGGAAATCTATATGAGAAAGTAACACGGCCCTCCAGCCCGTGACACGGGCTTCAGGCCCGTGCTGCTAATTAAACGAATGGTGAAAACATGCAAATCAATATCCTACATCGACCTGACCTGGATTCATACCGGAAGAAAATCTTTCAGATGCAGCAGGAGATGGCGCATACACTGGGCCTAAGCACAACGATTCTCGCGACAGCTCCCTCTCTGGAAGACCGGGACACCATCGACTTGATGAAAATGTATCACAACAAATTCGGCGATGAGCTTGGCATATCATTTCATGTCCTTAACACTCCCTCAATCATCGAGCTGGTCGGTTATGAAGAAGTCGCTTTTTGGCTTTATGACGAATCGAACAAACAAAAAGTGATACGTTTTCTGACCGCCCAATTTAAAAAGAGCTTTGGTTTCGAACCCAAAAGTGCGGCGTCTTATCATTTTGACGCCTCGTCCTTAAAAATACTCTCCGAAGAATGTCCGTCCATTAAAACCGTTGTTGCCGGATGTTTTGAGGAAGGTGTTCGTGTTTACCACGGATGCAACAATTCCTGGTATTTATTTAATGAAGGTATGCCCTGGGCGGCCTGGTATCCCTCCAGGTCGCACGCCCTGCGACCGGCCAAAGACCAGGCCGATTCATTTGACATCGTCGCAGTACCCCATCTCAGTCGAGATATGGTGCTTGCTTATGAAGGCAGAAATGACTTCTGGGCCTCACATCCCCCCAATGTACAACGGGGTATGGGAAATCTCGCAGACAGTTGCCCGTACGACAAAAACCTGATAGACCAATATCGGTACCAGGAGCGGTTCAACCAGGGATACTCCTATCTGAACGTATTTGTCAGTGCACAATGGCTGGTCTGGAATCACAACAGTGAAGAGCCGCCCGAAGTCTCTGTTTCATTATACAAACAGCAGCTCGAATATATTAAATCCCTGGTTGATAAGGGCGAAGCCGAAGTTAAGACGATGACCGAATTTGGCGAGTTTTATCGAAAGCAATTCCCCATCAACCATCGCGAAGTCAGCTTAGCCAAAGAAGTGCTGTATGGCAGCGGCAAACATTATTTCTGGTATATTGACCCCTGCATTCGAGTATTGGTGGACCTCTTTCAGGGCTGCTCCATCGGCGACCTCAGGCCTTATATCTCACAAGTCCCCGTGACAACCGGTACGGACAGCCAATGCGGCTTTTTCGGCAGCTATCCTTACCTGATTCACTCCCAGCATCGCACCGGTTATCTGAATCACTGCTCGGACGGCTCCCGAACTACGGCAATCGTCAAACACGATGAAATCGAAGTGGATCTTGCCGATGTCGAGTTTAAGTGTGACGAGCTCTTTCAGAAACAAAAGGGCTTTGTCACAAAACCGTCACAGGTAAAGTTCGGCGACCGTGTGACCGCCACCTTGAAAACGCGATTCCTGTTCGAAAGTGACGGCGAAGTCATCATCGAACGTGAGCTAATCTCCGTCGAAGGAAGTGACAATCAGCAGATTGAAATTACAGAATACCTGAAGGGATGCTACGGAATCACCGAATATCCTGAGGATATGAGCGCTATCGAGCTGTCCATTGACAGCAATCCGGCCAAAACCATAGCATTCAGATACAAGCGGCAATCATTATCTTCGGATAAAGTCAATCACATCGAAGCGACCATTCCACCAATCCGGACTATCGTCGGATTCAAACCCGCCGACGGTAAAGACTGGAAGGGAACCATTGCAGAGGGGATACTCTTTAATCCCTATTACACGTTTAAGCTAACCCGTGTATTAAAACCAGGGGAGACGAGTCGAGTATGTTTGTACCTAAGAGCCATAAAATAACAATGCGATGTCCTGTCTGTTTCAATCGCGAAATAGACGTTCTAATGAAGTACGAAAATGGACACTACTCCTGCCTGAAATGCAGTTTTGTCGGTACGGAGCGCGAAGTAAGGCAGCTTTATAAGGACATCCGGAAAAAATTCAAGTGGATCGACAAACGCGTGACTATTGAGGATTATGCTCAATTATAGTCCCGATGCCGGCAGATAAACATTCTTCGGGGAAATCCCGTTCTTGCAATTGTGTCAATTCACCGTCGTTCGGCTGCAGGGAAAAAGGTTGTTCTTTCGAGCTTTAGATTACAAGCATTCTGCGCACCGCCTTCAAGGAGTCGTATCTTAAGAAGTGACCGTCCCTTCGCAAGGTGCATTACACCAGGGGGCGAATGTCTGGTATCGGCCGGTATCCCGGCTTCTTTACGACTGGACGGGCGCTTGCCCCTCAGGGGTGAAGGTAATTGATTTTAGCTTCAGGTTTGCAGCGGCTAAGTTGGCCGGCTTGATGACTTTGATTTTCAAATTGGCTCTGCCTTTTTGCAGGTTGAGGATACCGAGCGACGCCCTGGATTCGCCGTTCAGTGTGCCCGCGGTGGTAGCGTTTTCAACGCTGAGCTGCAGCGTACCGCCGGGGATGGCCGAGGCGTCGTAGGCGGCCTCGATTCTGTACCGGCCCGCCGTGGAGACGTCAATTTTGTACTCGGCCCAGTCGCCCGGCTGCCTGAAACCCCACAGGAACAGCGCCGCGTTTTTGATATTACCGCCGATTCGCACCGGCCCGTACGCGTACACAAGGTTTGTCCTGCCCCGGCCAATCTCGAAAACGGGGACGCCGAACGAAGACGGTTCGTCGAGGACCTCTCGCCAGAAATCCCTGAGTTGCGCCTTGAGCCGTTCGGCAACGGCTGGCTTTTCGAGATACAGATTCTTCGTCTCGAGCGGGTCGTTTTGTATGTCGATAAGGACGTACCCGTCAACCGGCTCGACGGTGCCTCTGGATTTGCCGGGGTTCAGCAGCAGCTTGTAGCGGTCGTTTCGTATCGTCAGAAGCTGCTCTTCAAATTTGAGGTTGTGTTTTTCTTCGGGCGGTACCGGCCTGTATTCATCCTTGATACCCTCCGGAGTCCAGGCCCTGCCGGTGGGAGGCCAGCCGGGACTTGCATAGTCGAAGTAGTTTTTCTCTGGCAGCCGCTCGGTTTGGCCCAGGATGTACGGCTTTATGCTTCGCCCGTCGAGGCCCTTGTTGTCGGCGGGCAGCTCGACACCCGCAAAATCGAGAACCGTCGGGAAGATGTCGGTAATATCGGCTAAATTGTTGACGACACCGGCAGTGGTTTTGCCCTTCCACCGCACGAACATAGGGACACGCACTCCGTTTTCCCACATATTGCCTTTGTGGCCCTTGAACTTGTTCATATATCGGATTTCTCTGTCCTCGTCGGTGAGCAGGTCGTTGATGACGGCCGGGCCGTTGTCGCTTGTGAATATGACAATGGTGTTTTCGGCAAGGCCCAGCCGGTCCACGGCCTCTAAAAGCCGGCCGAACTGGCTGTCAAAATTGTCGAGCATTGCGTAGAGCGTCGAGAGGTTTTTGGAAAGCCCTTTACGCTGGTATTTTTCGATTAGCTTTTCCGGCGCATCCAGCGGGGCGTGGCAGGCAATGTAAGGCAGATATGCAAAGAAGGGCCTGTCTTTATGCCGTTCCATAAAATCGATTGCATAGTCGGTAAGCGTCGCGCAGCTCCAGCCGGTGTGCTTGACCTGCCTGCCGTTAAGCATACCTGCGTTGTCTTTGTGCTTGTAGAGCGCAGCCATATAGGCCTCGTCGAAGCCGCGCTGCCAGGGGAAATACCCGCTCGTCTTTCCACTGTGCCATTTGCCCCACATCCCCGTGGCATAGCCGGCCTTTTTAAGAAGCTGTGGAATAAGCGTTTCGCCGGTATTGACAAAATCCTTTCCGCCGTGGACGTGTGAGACGCCGGTGCGCAAAAATTGCCTGCCGGTAAGAAGCGCCGCCCGCGTCGGCGCGCATACCGGTGCGACGATGAACTGGTGGAACTGGACGGATTTTGCCGCGAAGGCATCGACGTTCGGCGTCTCGATAAGCTTGTTGCCGTTGACGCCTATATCGTCGTAGCCCTGGTCGTCGGTGAGGATGAGTATGAAGTTGGGCCGACGGACTTTGCCGGCCGAGCCAAACAGGGTGCCACCAAAGGCGCCGCTTAAAGTAGCTGCGGTAATCCCAAGGGCCGAACGGCTGATAAACTCGCGTCTGTTCAGTTTTGACCTGCTCATAACGTCAGTCCTTATACTCAGAGAGGTGTGTTATTCAGGGCGGTTTTTATTTTGATTATATCGTCTTTCAACGCCGGCACGCGCTCGGTGGCAACTTTCCAGGTCAGATTCAGGTCAATCCCCCAGTATTCGTGCGAGACAATATCTCGCATTGCGGCTATCTGTTTCCAGGGGATTTGCGGATAGGGTTTTCTTATTTCCTGCGGAAGGTTCTTGACGGCCTCGCCGATTATTTCAATCCTTCTTATAACTGCATCCTGGAAGTGCCTTGACCTGAAGAATTCCTCTTTTGTCCTGCCCTTGGTGTATTGTTCGATAAGGTCGATGCACTCGATTATATGTTCGAGAAAGATTACCGGATCCTTTTTCATAGAATGGGCTCCTGTTCGCTCAGGATGCTGTCCCTCAGAAGAGGATGCAGCGAATCATAGGTCAGGACATCCACCTGTCTGTGCAGGGCTTCTTCAAGCTCTATTTTAAGCCCCGCCAATTCGAGAAGACTGGCGCTATCGGGCAGTTCAACAAGGATGTCGATATCGCTGTCCGGCGAGTCCTCGGCTCTTGCGACCGAGCCAAACAGCGACGCCCGGCGTACCCCGTACCGTTCGAGCAACGGCAAAATGCCCTTTTTAAGCTGTTCTCGAGTCATCCCGGCACTCCCTTTGGTCTTTGAGTTTATGTGAACTGTAATTGAAACTTCAGCCCATTTCAACGATTACTTCGTTTTCTTTTTTCATCATCTCGCCTGTGACAAGGTTGCCTTCGATTGTGCGGCCGTTGATGGTTATTTTAGCGACGCCTTTTTGTGCGCCTGCGCTGTTGTTTACGGTTATGTGAAAATTTTTGCCGCGGAACCTTCGCTTGACGGTGAACCGCTTCCAGCCGGCCGGGATGCAGGGGTCGATTCTCAGGCCTTCGTATTCGGGTCTGATACCGAGGATGTACTGCGTCGCGGCGTAATACGCCCAGGAGGCCGCTCCGCTGAGCCACGGTATCCGGCTTGTCCCGTATCGCGGGCTGAACTTGCTGTAGGTATGCTGGCAATAGACGTATGGCTCAATCTGGCGAATCTCGGCCTTGCTGTTTTGGCCGGCGGGCATATATGCGCGGAAGTATTCAAACGCCCTGTCGCCGCGGCCGAGCATTGTCTCAGCCATAATCGCCCAGCCCTGCGTATGCGAAAAAATGCCGGCGTTCTCCTTGACGCCCCTGTTGAACAGAACCGAGCGAATCTCGGCGACTAACAGATTTTCATAAGGCGGCTCGCAAATCATAATTCCGTATTCGGTGGCAAGCCGTTTATTGACCGCACCCATTATCTTACCGGCCCGTTTTTTGTCCGCGTGTCCGCTGAGCACCGCCCAGGACTGCGGGTTTAGATACAGCGACGCCTGTTTGTTCTCCTTCGAGCCGAGCTTTTCGCCGTTCTTTTTGTACGCCCGCAGATACCATTTGCCGTCCCAGCCGAACTTTTCGATTTTCCTGTCGAGCGATTTTAGCATTTTCCCGGCCCAGTTGACCTCCGCCGGGCGTTTCACCATCGAGCAGATTTCGACATAAGTTGCAAGTGCATAGCGAAGCTGCATTGCCACGAACAGCGATTCCCCCCTCGGGCCTAAGCGCAAACAGTCGTTCCAGTCGGCGTGCAGCCCGCTGGGCAGGCCGTGACGTC
This sequence comes from uncultured Pirellulales bacterium, assembly GCA_964394625.1. Classification (GTDB taxonomy): domain Bacteria; phylum Planctomycetota; class Phycisphaerae; order Sedimentisphaerales; family Anaerobacaceae; genus JAUVYV01. Next base: position 18,617 of record CAYMYK010000001.1, on the reverse strand, counting down.
CGGTTCGACTCAAATTGAACTGTATTGCCCGCTTCAAATGCCCCAAGACCGTGCCGGCGCCCTTGTCGGCGTAAGGCAGGGTCTTTTTGTAAAAGCCGATGTCGCCCGTCTCCTTCACGTATGCCGGCACGGCGTTAAAAAGCCAGAGGCAGTCGTCGCTGCGATATTCGCTTTCCTTCGGCGCCTTTTCTTTGCCAGGCCTGTGCCCGAACGGCTGGACAACCGGCATCGCCCCGCCCGTCGAGCACTGCCCGGTCAGCATCAATTCGAGCCGACCCCTCGCCTCTTCGGGTATCAGGTGCGTTACACCCAAAAAATCCTGCACGGTGTCCCGATACGCCAGCCCGTCGCGAAGGGCCGCATAAACGAAGCTGGCCGTCCTCGACCACGAGTACGTCATCAGGCAGTTGAACGGACTCCACATATTCATCATACTGTTGAACTCGCCGTCCGGCGTCTTGACGGCCATCCCTTCGATGCGGTCGTGCCAGTAGCGTTTCACTTTCTCGAATTCACTGTGGAGCTTTTTCGTATCGCCGTACCGGGCGACGATTCTTTTGCCTTTAGTCCTTGCCTTGCCGACGCCCATCAGCACCACGAATTCTTTTTCCTGGCCCGGCTGCAAATCGACGTCGATTTGCAGAGTTCCGCAGCCGTTGTCGCCGACAGCCACAGAGCCGGTACACTTGCCCCGTTCGACTACAGCCGGGTTATGGTAGCTGCGATATGGCCCGAGAAACGCCTCGCGGTCGGTATCGTAACCGACGATTTTGCCGCCGAGAAAGCCAAGAAATGTATGCTGCGCCTGGTCCGGCGCCATAACGTCGCCTTTAACACGCAAAGCGCCTGCGTTACAGCCGTGGTCGATAATGTTGTCCGCAACGTTCATCTTTACGATGCCGTGCGTATATTGCTGGTTGATAAGGTCGAGCTGCATATTCCATATACTGGGGTATTCGACGTAAGTGAATAAGCTCAGTTTCCTCGGCTTTTTGTCTTTATTTACGACCCTGAGCAGCCAGCACTCGAGCTCGCAGCCGAGCGGCACAAAGTATGTCGTCTCCGTTTCGATATTTGCGTATTCGCTGGTGACGATTGTGTATGCCGTCCCGTGCCGGCAGGTTGACCTGTATTTATCGAGCGGCTTTCCCACCGGCTGCCAGGATGCCGACCAGTAGTCGCCGCTTGTCCTGTCGCGAAGGTAGATATACCTGCCGGGCTGGTCGGCGGGAACCGTGTTCAGGCGAAATCGCATAAAACGCCCCCGCCCCGCCGAGTGGAAAAAACTGTAGCCGCCGGCGTTGTTGGAAATCACCGCGCCGTACTGCGTCGTGCCGAGATAATTCGTCCACGCTCGCGGCGTGTCGGGCCTGTCAATCACATATTCCTTTTTCACATCGTCAAAATGTCCGAATTGCATTTGTGAACCTCTTTGCCAAAAGAAACTTCAATACGTTTTTCCATCCTTAAAAATCATCGATAAGGATTCCCATTTCGCGGTTTATCGCAAAACGGGGCCCCACGCTGATGTTCAGCCCTCAGCCGGTTCATCGCCGCTTTCTACTCTTCGTGCCGTAAGCTCCGTCTCGATTTGGCCGAGCGTCTCCTCTTTCAACGGATAGAACCACACAAGCATAGCTGCGATGGTGGCGCCTATGGCCGGATAGATACTGAGCATCATTCTGATACCGTGCAAAGCTCGGTCGGTCTGCGGCACATTAGGCTCATATCCATAAAAGGAAAGCAGAACCATGGCCAGCCATCCGCCTATGGCAAAGCCCGATTTCTGGGCAAATGTGGCGGCAGAAAAGACTAAGCCCGTTGCCCTTCGGCCGTTCTTCCACTCCCCATAATCGGCGGCGTCGGCATACATAGACCATAGAAGCGGCATCGTCAGCCCTGAGGGTATCGAAAAGATAATCTGAACGATGAACAGATACACAATATCGTCCGGCCTGGCAAAATAGAATGCCACCGAGGAAAGCGCAGCGACGAGCATACATCCCACATAGCAACGTCGTTTGCCGAACGTACGGGTCAGCCACTTGGTCATGCTCAGTGCCAGAATGATTGTCACTGTCCCCGAGACCATAAATGGCGTCGCCAGCATTTTTTTCCCGACGTAATAGTCAAAATAAAAAAGTATCACGGCGCTGCGCATCGCAACATAGACGAGCGTAGCAAGACTCAGCAATGCCAGCACTATCCAAGGCGGGTTTTTCAACAGGTCCAGCAAATCCTGACCGACTGAGCTCTTCTGTTTTGCGGGCGGTTCAACGCGTTCTTTTGTGAACGCAAAGGCAACGAAAAACAGGCACGTGCATACCACGGCGAATAACGTCATTGTAATCTGAAAACCCTTTGCATCGTCGCCCCCGCCGAAGAACTCGACGAGCGGGAGAGTCAGGGCCTGGACGAGCAGATTGCCGGCAAAGGCCCCGGCAAAGCGAAACGAGGACAGGACTGTTCGTTCCAGCGGGTTGGAACTCATAACCCCCGAAAGGGCCGAATATGGAATATTGATGGCGGTATATACTGTCATCATTACGGCATACGTGATGCAGGCGTAGATGAATTTATTGACAACCGCGAAGTTGGGGGTGATGAACATCAGGATACCACCGATGCCGAACGGAACAGCCATCCACAGCAAATATGGTCGGAACTTGCCCCAGCGCGTTTTTGTGCGGTCGGCGATTACCCCCATCATCGGGTCGTTGATTGCGTCCCAGACTCGGACACCGAGAAACATCCAGCCGGCCCACATGGCCGGAATTCCGAAAGTATCTGTGTAGAACTTCGGCAAGAAGAACATGACGGTGCTCCATATGATACAGGATGCGACGTCACCAAAGGCATAACAGACCTTTTCTCTTACTGGTAGTTTCTCCACTTTTATGCTCCTAATATCTTTTCCATATTCCTTCTCTGAACGCTATGAAGTGGACTCTGCTTGTCCCGTTTCGTCCCGGCTCGTCTGCCCGTCATCCTGGTTAGCCGACTCATTTCCCTGTTGCCCTGCTGGTGTTGCCCCCGGCAAGGCCTCACCCTTTCGCCGGGCAAGCTCGGTCTCGATGGTGTTCATCGTCTTCTCGTCGAGCTTATACAGTATCATGAATCCCGCGGCGGCGAAACTTGCGACAGCCGGTATAAAACTCATCATCATACGAATACCGAATAGCGTTTCCTCGCTTGCGGGGACATTGGCCCTAAACCCATAATATCCGAGCAGCCAGCCCGCCAGCGTCCCGCCGATGGTCCACCCGGCCTTCTGACTGAACGTCGCCGCGCTGAACACAAGCCCTGTCGCTCTTCTTCCGGTCTTCCATTCCGAGTAGTCGGCTGTGTCGGCATACATCGCCCAGACTAATGGCGATGTCGGCCCCAGCACAAAACAGATACCCACCTGCAATGCAAACATCATGCCGATGCTTTCCTTATCGAGAAAATAGAACATCAGGATAAGAAAAGTAGCTATACCCATCGACATCGTGTAGAGCATCCTCTTGCCGAATATCTTCGCCAACGGCTTGGTCAGCATAACACCCGGTATCGTAACCAGGGTGCCGCAGACCATAAATGCCGTGGCAAGAGTCTCATTGCCGACATAGTATTTGAAGTAGTAAATAATCGAACCGTTTCTAACCGACACAAACGTCAGTGTAAAGATGCCTATAAAGAAAAGCGTAATCCACGGCTTGTTGGCCCACAAATCAAGCAGGTCTTTCCCCAGCGTGCTCTTGTGTTCCTTCGACGGCGATACCCTCTCCTTGGTCGAGACGAAAGTTATCAGGAACAATACCGTCGCCAACGACCCGAATACCATCATCGCCCGCTGGTAGCCCTTGGCCTCGTTAACTATCTCCAGAGAATACCTTAATGCATCGCCGTCCACATCCTCGAATACCGTCGAAATGTCAACGGTCTTCGACCCGAAATCCTCGAACACCGACACACTGCCGACCGGATTGGCGACCGTCGGAGAATTGTTGCCGCTTCCCCTGATGGTCAGCTTGAACGTAGTAGAGACTGTCCCGCCTTTGCCGTCGTCGGCGGTTATCGTGACCGCCGTTGTGCCTGCCGCCTTTTCCTTGGGGAGCATACCGAAAAACTGACTTACGATCGTGATAAGGTCGTTCGAGCCGACATACCTGGAGTTAAGGTTGAGACTCTTGCCGGAAACCGATGCCGAAACGACCGAGCTGTTGTAACCCGATGTACTAAACGTCAGTTTGTCGCCGTCGGGGTCGCTGAAAACCGAACCGATATCCAGGCTGGTGCTCTTGAATGCCTTGTCCATTGTGGTTTCTGTCAGAGGATTGACGACCGCCGGAGGCCTGTTGCCCGGCGCATTCACTCTGACAACAAAACTATCAGTCGCCGTCCCGGTGCGCCTGTCGTCGGCAGTGACAGAAATGGTCGCAGTGCCGGTGCCCTTTTCCCTGAGTGCCAGAACGCCGTCTTTAATTTTGGCTTTCACGACCTTCGGCCTGTCGCTTGTCACTGTAAGTTTAAGAGTATCGCCTTCCGGGTCGGCGAAAACATCGCTAAGCTCGATTTCATGCAGCCCAAACCCCTTTTCAACATAGAGGTCATTCAGCGGATTGGCGGCCTTCGGCGGGTTGTAGCCCTTCTCATTGACCTTGACCAGAAAGTTATGCCGGCTCTGCGCGCCCTTATCATCTTCCGCTCGCAGAATTATCTTGGCCGTCCCCCTGCCCGTCTCGGTGATATTGATGCTCTTTCCCGACACCGAGGCCTTGACGATTGACTCATTGCCTTTGCCGAAATGCTCGACCATCGGCAGTGTCAGACCCAGAACAATAAGCCCGCCGAGGAATGCAAAGACAAAACGATATGATGAAAGGCTTGTGCGTTCGATACTATTGGGCGTCATTACACCCATAAGAGCAGAGTATGGAATATTGATAGCGGTATAAGCCATGCCCATCAGTGTATAAGTGATATAAGCGTAGATGACTTTGCCGGTGAAGCCCAGGTTCGGCGTCGTAAAAGTCAGGAGCCCTATCAAACCGAACGGTATCGCAAGCCACAACAGCCACGGGCGGAACTTGCCCCATTTCGTGTCCGTCCGGTCGGCAATGACCCCCATGATAGGATCGTTCACCGTGTCCCATATCCTCGTTATAAGAAACATCGTCCCCGCAACCGCAGCCGGTATCCCGAAGATATCCGTATAAAAAAATAGCAGAAACATCATAAACGTCTGCCAGAAAAGATTCGATGCCGTGTCGCCCAGACCGTAACCAATCTTCTCACGAACCGATACCTTCTGCGTATCCTTACTCATAATTATCCTACGTTAAGAGTCTCCTCTGGTTTTTTGAAATTGAATATTTTCTGCGCCCAAGGCGCAGAGGATAATCTCCAAGTTTGCGCTGGTCATCTCGGACTTGCCTTTGAGGTAACGGTCGATGGTGGCGACGGTGATTCTGTGATTGATAATCTTAGCCAGGGCGTAACCGCTGGGTACGCCCAGTTCGGCCATGCGGGCTTTGATGGTTTCTCTGAAGTTTATCATTGTGAATCTCCTTATGACCCTGCTTTCCTCTTTTGCCGGAGCGTGCCCTGGCACCGCCGCTCCTGAATTACCATTGGATTTTGACGGTACTCTTTACCGCACGATGTTACCGACGCCCCGGCCGTTCTGCAACCTTTTTTAACACAGACCCATCCGGGCCCCGCCGGAAGGGCTTTCCCAATCAACCCTTGACACCCACCCTCAAAATCGCTAATCTCCCACATAAGTCACATTTTGAAAAAACGCATTAACATAAACTAAAGTTACAGAAAGGGTGTGATATGTTCACAGCGATTGTTGACCTAACGGCACGTGAGATACTCGATTCGCGGGGTAATCCCACGGTTGAAGTTGACGTGCTTCTCGAAGACGGCTCGTTCGGCAGGGCGGCAATCCCCTCCGGCGCCAGCACCGGCGTCCACGAGGCCGTCGAGCTGCGCGATACAAAGGCAAAACGCTATATGGGCAAAGGCGTTGCACGCGCGGTCAGTAACGTCAACGAAAAAATAGCACCCGAAATTATTGGTATGGACGCCGTGGCACAGGAGGACATCGACAAGCTGATGATTGAGCTGGACGGCACGGCCAACAAGGGCAAGCTCGGCGCCAACGCGATACTGGGCGTCTCGCTTGCTGTCGCCAAGGCGGCCGCTGCGGCTGCGGAGCTGCCCCTGTATCGTTACCTCGGCGGCTGCAACGCAAACCTGCTGCCGGTGCCTATGATGAATATCCTCAACGGCGGAAAGCACGCCGACAACAACGTCGATTTCCAGGAGTTTATGATTGCTCCAATCGGCGCCGCAAACTTCCCCGAAGCCCTGCGAATCGCCGTCGAAACCTTCCACACCCTGAAATCTGTCCTGAAGAAGAAGGGCTGCTCAACAAGCGTCGGCGACGAGGGCGGATTCGCTCCTTTGCTCAAGAGCAATGAAGAGGCGCTGGAAGTAATTGTCAGCGCCATCAAAAAAGCCGGCTACAAACCCGGCAAAGATATCGCCATCTGCCTCGACCCCGCCGCGAGCGAGATGTTCGATAACAGGACAAAGAAATATAAGTTTTTCAAATCGGACCCGAAAAAGAGTATGAGCAGCGACAAGATGGTTGAGCACTGGGCCGGGTGGGTCGGCAAATACCCGATTATCTCCATTGAAGACGGACTCGCCGAGGATGACTGGGCCGGCTGGACAAAACTCAACAAAAAACTCGGGGATAAAATCCAGCTCGTCGGCGACGACTTGTTCGTAACAAACACCAGGCGATTGGCCAAAGGTATCAAGCTCGGTTCTGCAAACTCCATTTTGATTAAGCTCAACCAGATTGGCACGCTGACAGAGACCTTCGAGGCAATCAATATGGCGAAACGTGCCGGCTGGAAAGCGGTCATCAGCCACCGCAGCGGCGAGACCGAGGATACCACGATTGCCGATTTGGCGGTCGCCACCGGCGTCGGGCAGATTAAAACCGGCTCCCTCTGCCGAACCGACCGAATCTGTAAATACAATCAGCTTTTGAGGATTAACGAAGAGCTTGGCGAGGCCGCCAGCTACGCCGGCTTTATGTTCAAATAAGAAACGGGTTCCCATTTTGCAATGATTTGCAAATCCGGCCCAAAACGAAATCAAAACTGCGGTTAAGGACGAGCTATACGGCAGGGGCAACAACAGGCCCGGGGGGGAACCACCCCTGCCGTTTTTTGCTTATGCGCACGCAGAATATCGTCAGAACGCTTCTGTTCGTCGTCTTTTTTACTATCGGGGCGACCGTTCTGGCCGGCGCCGTCCTCTGCGATGACCTGCTCGAGTATTACAACAACAGACGCCTGCTTTCCGTGATGCAGGATTCACTCGATAAGCTTGAATCGTTGAACGCCGATTACGATGTCCTGCTTCAGCAGCTTGAGCAGGACCCGAATTTCGTCAGGCGTATCGCCCCGGCCACCCTGGGCGCCGAGCCGAACGAGCCGAACACCGCTTATCCGCCGGTTACTCCCGAAACACTTGCCGCTGCAAAACAGGCGCTGACCGCCCAGGCCGGTCATTCAGAACCGGATGCGCCGATGCCGGCCTGGCTCAATCGCTGCTGCCGGCCCCGGCGCCGTGCCATTCTGTTTGCCTGCGGAGCGCTTCTCGTCCTCATCTCATTCATCTTCTTCGGCCCTGCAAAACCCAACGACCGTAAAAAAACAGCAAACCACGCACACAATTCTAACCCAAAGGAGAGGTAAGCGGATTGGTGGGAAAAAAGATGTGCGACCACAAGGACAGGGACAAATGAAGCCCTTTTGCAGAAACACAATTATACTTGCTGTATTATTAAGTGCATTACCTCTTGCCGCCTCTGAGCCGGCCGGCCGGCTGCAACTATCGGTCAAAGGTGTAAGTTTTGAATTTGTGCGCATACCAGCCGGGGAATTTCTGATGGGTTCGGAGAACGGCGACGGTGATGAAAGGCCCCTTCATCGGGTCAACATCGACTACGGCTTTGAAGTCGGCAAAACCGAAGTCACCATCGGTCAGTTCAAAGTTTTTGTCGCCGCCACCGGATACGAGACCGATGCAGAAAGACACGGCTGGGCGTGGCATTGCCCAAATGCCGAACTCATGGGCCCGGATAAAAACCGCTACTGGCAAAGGCTCGGCTTTGAGCAGACCGACGACCATCCCATCACATGTATCAGCTTCAATGACGCTGTCGCCTTCTGCGATTGGCTTTGCGAACAGACAGGACAACACTTCCGCCTTCCGACCGAAGCCGAATGGGAGTATGCCTGCAGGGCGGGTGCCACCGGCGACTATGCCGGCGATTTGCACGAGATGGCATGGTTCGACCAGACGGGCATCGGCGGTACCTCACCGGTTGCCGTGAGAAAAGCGAATGCCTGGGCACTTTACGACATGCACGGCAATGTCTGGGAATGGTGTGAAGACATCTATCACTCCAGCTACAACAATGCGCCAATCGATGGAAGCGCCAACACGAATCCAGATGTCCCCGCAGAGATAGCATCACGCCGCGTACTGCGAGGAGGCGCCTGGTGCAAACCGAGAGAATGCTGCAGGTCCGCATTTCGATACGCCGCCCATCGGGCCTTCAGAGACTGCGGCACCGGATTTCGAATCGTCCGCGCTCGACCTCTGGGTGAACCGAAACGCCGGCCCTGTCAGTCGCAAACGAAATCAAAGGCCGGGCAGGCTTCAGCGTCTGAATCCGAATACCCTGCCCGGGTAAAGCTCGCCGTCGATGGTCTCAATTTCGACTTCGTCCGCATCGAGCCTGGTGAATTCACGATGGGTACGGTGCTCGGCGATGAGGAAATGCCGGCGCATAAAGTGCGGATTGGCTATAACTACTACATGGCCGCGACAGAAGTCACTCTCGAACAGTTCCAGCTTTTTGTTGAACAGACCGGATATGTTACCGACGCCGAAAAGCAGGGCTGGGCCTTCAAACGCTCGGGACAAAGCGACTGGTATCCGAAAATTCTCATCAGTTGGCGATTACCGGGTTTCGTCCAGACCGAAAATGAGCCGGCCACGTGCATAAGCTGGTACGACGCCGTCGTCTTCTGCGAATGGCTCAGTGACAAGACCGGTCGGGATATTCGCCTGCCCTCCGAAGCAGAATGGGAATACGCTTGCCGGGCCGGCACCACAGGCGATTACGCCGGCTCCATCGGCGAGATGGGCTGGCATCGCTACAACTCCGGCGTCAGACCACATCCCGTCGCTCAGAAAAAACCCAACGCCTGGGGCCTTTATGACATGCATGGCAATGTATGGGAATGGGTACAGGACCTCTGGCACATGGGCTGCGACGGCGCCCCGACCGACGGCAGTGCATGGCTGCAGGCAAACAGCTTGACGCTTACCATGCGAGGCGGCTCTTTTGCAAATCCACCGTGGTGGCTGCGCTCCTGCATCCACATGCGAAACGACCCTCCCTGCAGGTTAAGCTACAACCACGGCTTTCGCCTCGTGATGGACGTCCGCCGCCGCATAAAAGCGTTGAAGCCGAACCGCTATTCGCTACAATACACCTGCTCAAAAACAAACGAATGGTTCTCGTTGTGGGAGATATGATATGTTTGTTACGCTCTTGGTTGTCACGTTTGTAATCGCCTTTTCGGTCTCGACGGTTATCGTTGTCTTCTTCAAAAAACCGCTGGATAAGATTCTGGCCCGTATCATCTCCGACGAAATCAGTAAGGCCTGGTCGAAGTACCTTTTGTTCGCCATTTACGTCACCGGTATCTCGTCCGGCGTGCGAATCTGGGACCTCGAAAAGTACATCACCGAGCCGAGATATGAAGGGTCGAAAATCGTACAGCTTACTTCCGAGCGATGGGTCCTCGAAGTCTATCGAACCATTATCTCGACCCTGCAGGGAGTCGCCTGGATGCTGCTGGTCTTCTTCGTCTTCGCCCTCATCGCCTATGTCATCGTCCGGGCATTTGAGCTGAAACACCAAAAAAACGAACCAAAAACAGCTGGCGCCTGAACATTTTGACTGTTGGCTCAAGGCACGAGGTTCTAAAGTGAAAAAACTACTGTGGACCAATGGGATACTCTGCGGGCTTATTCTTACCGTCCACTATACTTTTGTCATCACCGCGTTCGGAGGTTGTGTCATATCGGGAGTTACCCCTGGAATCGCGAGCCTTTGTGGGGTTGCTGTGATATTGCTTGCTTTACCTTTCTTAGCTCTTGTCTTCGTCGATTTCGCTTCGGTGTTCGTTCTCTGGAAGCAACATGGCATACGTGCATTTGCCCCTCTGGCGATAATCTTACTTGCTTTCTTCGTTCTCCTTGTAGCAGGTTTCTTCGGACTCGCCTTGGGACAATGGCGTTTTAAGAACTACATGCCTCACTATGAAGAGGTAGCGACCGGAATCGAAATGGGGACACTGCCTATGGATGAATACGGTCGCGTCGCCACAAAACATACCCATCTTTCTTATGGACAGCCTATAGCGTATCGTGAGGAGGATGGCTCGCTTACTGTTGAGTTCTTTGTTGGCGCCATGGGGCCTCCCCCAAAACACATAGCATATATATACAGATCCAACGGCATAATTGAAAAAGGCTCGCACACCGCCGAGAGATGGCATAATCGTGCAAAAGTAAATGAACATTGGTTCCGCGTAAGCGATTGAATGATAAAAACAACACAAATGGATTATTGACTGATGAGGAAGTTCTTGTACTTCGCAGCAATTGTTGCCGCTATACCGTCGTTATGCCTACGCGCACAGCAGCAGCAAAGGCCGCAGAGAAAGCCCGTCCAGGCAAATGCCAAGCTCGTTAAAGCCGAACAAAGGGACGTCAGCTACGGCCCACATAAGAGCAACGTGCTCGATATCTGGCTGGCCAAAAGCGATACACCCACACCGGTGGTGGTCTTCTTTCACGGCGGCGGCTTCCGCGCAGGCGACAAATCCCAGCTTCGCCCGGCGATGCTCAACGAGCTTCTCGAAGCCGGTATCTCGGTAGCAGCCGCAAATTATCGGCTTACCCACACCGCCCCGTTCCCCGCCCAGATGCACGATGCCGCCGGGGCGATTCAATTCCTCAAAAGCAGGGCAAAACAATGGAACCTCGACAAAAATTGCTTTGCCGCCTTCGGCGGCTCGGCAGGTGCGGGTATCTCGATGTGGCTGGCGTTTCACGACGATTTGGCTGAGCCGGACAGCAACGACCCGATTGCAAGACAATCGACGCGCCTCGCCTGCGCCGGTTCGATTGGCGGCCAGTGCACTTACGACCCGCGCGTAATGAAGCAGATGTTCGGCCCGATGGCGATGCATCATCCTGCGCTTTTTCCGTTCTACGGCGTTAAGTCCATAGAAGATTTCAACCGGCCCGGAATTCGAAAACTAATGGCCGAGGCATCGCCCATAACGCATTTGACCAAAGACGACCCGCCCGTGTTCTGCGAATATTATCAGTCAAACATCAAAGTCGATGCGAACACGCCGCAGAAGGCCTGGGCGCATCACCCCCGCTTCGGAATTATGCTCGAAAAACAAATGCGCAACCTCGGCGTCGAATGTGCCCTGCAGTACCCCGCATACAAAAACCACAACTACAAAAATATGCTGGACTTCTTCATAAAAAAGCTAAAAGCCAACAAGTGAGTTTATACTCTTATTTTGGCGCATCTGTATCAATCCCCTCCTCTTCGCGGTCTGTTCCTGAGGGCTTGCCCCAGTTGAGCGTCTCGATATACCCGCATCTATTAAATTCCACACCTGCATCGTTAAAAAGTATATTGTATCCATCTCCGTTGTGGTTATCACACGTAGCCAGCTCAGGCCCGCCGTACTGGTTCCAGCCGGGCTTACTTTCAAAAAGCAGCACCATATCCGCATCATCGCTCCACGAACGGCAATTCGGATTCATCGAATAGCTGCAAGGTCCCCGTTCATCACCATCGCACTGGAAGTCTTCTTCTTTTGCATAACCACCATCAATAAGCAAATCACACCACTTCTCAGCCCTTGGACGCGACCCCTGGTTATCACGTGCGTAAAGTTGCATTGCCTTGCCAAGTCTTGCCATATTGGTCCCACACACCGTTCGATAAGCTACTGAACGAGGCCTTGTCACCACAGGAGCAATGATTCCGATGCTAATAATCAGAAGAACTGCTGCCGCTATCAGGTAAAAACTCTTCCGGCTGGGTCTTCGATTTACCGTTTCACTCCCGCCTTTTTCCTGCTCAGCCATCAACGCTCCATTTCTCTGTATCCATTATACCGCTAAATAACCCGACGTGTTGCGGGAACATATCTGCTGTTGCCTCCCCAAGCTTAAGAATGTTTTAGCAGAAAACTGGTTTGCTTATCGACGGGCAGTATCCATCGGCAGTGGCCGGGCGGCGCAGCAGCGGATAACTTATCGAGTATAAGGTCTTCTTCTTTCTTCACGACCAGCTCGCCTTGGCAGCCGGGTGGAAGCGTAATCGTAATCCGTCGGTTGCCGAGCCGTCCTTCGGACTTGAAGCATATCGGTCCGTTGACCGTATGCGTAACGATATCGACCTTTCCGATGTCTGCCAGCTGGGGCCTGATTTCACATCTGCCGAAACCCGGCTGCAACGGCTTTATCCCCAGTATGGCCGTATAGAGTGCAATCAGCGGCGCAACCGGGCAGTGGCTCCACTGGTCACGCGAGTCCGGACGGACGTGCCAGTGCTCCTGCAGCGTATTATTCAAAATGACCGAGTCCAGATTCGCCCACCGCCTGCGCAAATCATCAACTATCACATCCGCCCTGCCAACCTTAGCCAGCGCCCAGTATCGCCAGATAGCGTTACCGGGATAACACATCCGCATGTTCCCGCCGGGCTTCGCCAGAGCCTCAACACTTCTTTCCGTCTTTCCGTCCGGACACTGCTCGAACAAAACCGCCATAGAAAGTGTCCGTTCGTGCAGGCGAATCTGCCCGTCCTGCCTGAGCCACGGCAGATTATCCAAAAACATCCCCTTCTCATCCGACCAGAAACGCTTCACCGTCGCATCCCAAAGCTCCTTGCCGAAGCCAATCGCAAAATCCCGCTCCTTCGCTTCCCCGAACTGCCCGCACAACCGGGCAAACGCCGTCCCTAACATCGCCGACGCATACAGGTTGAACGCACACTGCTTGTGCTGTTGCTTTTCAAACGTGTTGTCCATCCACACCCACGGCACACCGATATCCACCACGGGCAGCAGCCCGTCCTTGCCCTGAATGCTCTCGAGATAATGTGCGAATCGCACAAGCCGCGGGTACACCTCCGCCAGCGCCGTCAAATCACCCGTGTACATATAATGATTGTAGCAATCGAAATTGAACTGCACTCCGTGATCCAGGAGCGGGCCCCACGGCGTCAAATCCAGCTCGCGCGATGATATCCGGTTGAGCCGGTCATACGCCGGCCAACAGTCGAGAAAATACCCCGCCTTGGTTATCCCCTGGCTGAATGTCCGCACAAATCGCGCGGGTAGTCGCGTCTCGCCGAACGCAAGCCATATCGTATGCAGTTGATGGGCCCCATCGCCGCTATACTGCTGCCGCTCACGTCCCATCCCGTCCACGCAGGTCTCCTGCGCGCAATTATGCAGCGTATTGACCGTCGCATCCATCAGCCGCTGCAGCTTCGCCTCTTCCAGTGTCACCTTCGCCTCGTTAGGCCATGGGAAGATTCGCCGACGCACGCGGACCTTGCTGATATTCACCACTCCTGCGGCTTTGTGAATGTGAAGCTGCAGCCAGCGCAAACTCTCGAAATCAAACGTCTCGAAGTGGTTGACGCCCTCTTTACATGTGAACCTCGTCCACGAATTCAGATGCGTATTCAACAACGCCGGTCCGCCAACCTCATGACCCTCATGCACCATCAATTCGACAACCGTTCCTTCACCGGCCTCAATCGTGAACATCGGCCAGCCGACAATTTGCTCAGCTAATTCAAACGTAAGCCCTGCCGCCATGCTCGCTCTCGACTCGTCGAATCTAACCTCCCAGCCGTCACCCGACTTCTTTGCACACCCCCTGCGGTCAACTTCAAACGCGTCCGGTGTCACAACTTCAAAATACTCCTCAACAGGCCGCCTCCACTTTATCCACATCGACTCCGTCAGCTTTCTAACAGGGACCTCGTATTCTCGCATCTTCGGCACCGTCCGCGCAAGCAGTCGAGCGCCTTCACAACTACCGCCGCCGATTTCGAACATGTAATCGTTATAGCTTGAGCACACCGCGGGCTTATTCGACGGGCAGTCCAGGACCATCGGCGCAAGCCAGTTTCCGTCAACCGTAAAACCCTTGCTCAACCAGCCATGCGGATACAGCCGCGAATCAAACTCCTCCTGGAGCGAGCGAAGATACCACCGCTTATACTGCCCCGGCCTCCACGCCCGCGCCAGATGCACCTGCCATGATGCATCACTCACAACCGTCTCGGCCTGACCGTCCGCATATTCTATTTTCAGCTTGAATATGAATCCCGGTTTGCCTATCGGCCATGTCCCCTCGCCGTAGCCGTAATACAATACCGTTGCGCCGATGGTGTTTGTCCCCTCGACCAGAGCATTGGTCAAATCAACCGGGTCGGCCTCGGCCCAGCGCGGGTCATAAGGCGCAGGGCCAAACTGAATACGCTCGCCGTTCACGTCAAGCCGATACCTGCTCTCAGCGCATATCCACCCCGTCGCGCGGATGGGCCTCGCTCTGAGTCTCAGCTCTCTGCGGAAAAGCAAAAACGTGTTCGGCAGCGTCCGCTGCGACGGATACCACACCCACTTCGCCGGAGACAAATCAAGCTGCTTTACACCGTAACACGCCGCCGAATTCATACCGCCTTTTCTGTTGACGGTCGCTCCTTCTGTGCATCCGCCAGGGTAACTTGTGGCAGAAAGAAACGCCGCACCGCCCAGATAAGCGGTGCCCTGTAAAAAATCACGCCGAGTTATCGCCACCTGACCGCTCCTTAACCGATTCTGTATCTCGAAATGTTAATCCTGCTCGAATCGCAGAAGGTTAAAACCCGTAGCCTCATCGAGTCGGCGATTGGCTTCGATACCTTCTATCTCGATTATCGTAACCTCCAGAATTAAAAACGTCTTCGCCCCGCCTCTCGGACAGCCCACTACCGTTTCATCGCCCTTGCCTATCGCAGTGTGTATATGCAGCTTAGGCCCATTATCGTCGCAATAGATAGTCCCCACGCCGAACATCTCCGCAGGACCTGTAAACTCGCGCATATCAGGCTCTATCTTCGGCGCCTCCGCCTTAGGCCCGACAACGACCTTGCCCTTGCGAAATCCGCCTGTAATCAAAACCGCCGCCGACTTGAAGTTTTCCTTGCGCGCAATTGCTTCTATCGATTCGTAAATCTCCTCGCCCTCGAACAACCGCACCGCAATTACCCTGCCCGTTTTCCCAACTGCGTATTCCATCTCATCCCCCGCATTATGCCCGTTTCAACCGAGCTTCTTCCATATAGTAACATCCATCGGCTCCGCCAGAAGCTCATCCGCCAGCGCCATAAACCGCTGAAGGTGCGGCTTGTTGATGTGGTTGTCCAGGTCTTCCCTGCTTCGCCATCTCTCTGTGAACATAAAAAGCGACGGGTCGTCGTCGTACTGGTGAAAATCGTAGCTGATACAGCCGGCCTCGTGACGGGTCGGCTCAACGAGCAGCATGCACTCCTCTTTTACTTTCTCTTCAACTCCATCTTTTGCCTTCAGCCGTGCCAAAACTGTAATTGCCTCATTTGCCATTTACATTTCTCCTTTCCTTTCCGCAAAATCTAAGGGTACACATTCACTCAGAGATTCCCAGCAGGGCCAGCGCCCTCTCACAGACTCTGTTGACGTACTTGCCCGACCCGGTGTCTTCTGCTGCTGCCTTTCGCATTGTGGACTCGGCTGGGCTTGCCTTTTCACCTATCTCGCCAAGCGCAATGGCCGCACTCAGTCTGACACTGTTTGACTTGTGTTTTAACATCTCAACGAGCACGCCCAGCGCCTTGTCCTCCTTGCCCCACTCGCACATTGCCTGCGCCGCGGCGATGCGGACGGCAGGCGACGGGTCGGCGAGTTTTTTCTCAATCGCACCTTTTGCTTTTGCAATTTCGCTCGGCGTTTCGCACCGCCATAGCAAACCCACCACCGCCCAGTACCGCACCGAGGCGTATTCATCGTCAAGAGATTTTATGTACTGCGGTATTGCTGCCTTGCCCTTATAGTCAAGCTGCTTTATATCCCACAGCCGCTGCAAAAGGTCTGTCCGCTCGAGACGCTGCCTCCAGTGCGTATGCTTCTCAATGGGCCTGGCCGGCGGCGCCGTCCTGTCCCCGAGCCGGTACGTTGCCTTGTCGCTGTCGATAAACCCGATTCGGCACGCCCTGGCCGTCAGCAGCCGGCCTTTTTTTAACCTTACCGGCCCGGTAAATAGCTTCCATCCCCTTTCGCTATCCAGCTTATACACAATCGATGCGCCCTTGGTGGCGCAGCTAAGCGCGACGTATTGCTTTTCGCCGGGCACAGAGTTGAATACCGGCGCTTCGGTCTTCTCCCATTCGCCGCCCGCCCGCTTCATCTCGTCGAGCTCCGGCTCCGGTATAAGCCCGACGTCGCCGGTGCCCCGTATCCACTCGGCGTGTGCCGTCCGCATACGCTTCAGGACATCCGCATACTCCGGGTCGTCAGCCACGTTCTTAACCTCGTAACGGTCGTTTTTAGTGTCATAAAGCTCCTCAATCGGCTTGTGCGGCTCGAAATACTGCTTCTCCGCCCCCTTTAGTTTGTCCTCCGCATTGAGCCGTCGCATCTCCTGCATCGTCGGCATCAGGTCCATAAATGCAATGTACTGCGCCCGTGACAGCTGCGGCAGGTAATTGCGGATATACTTGTACCGCTTATCGCGCACCGCCCTGATAATGTCGTAGCGCTCGTCCATCCGGTCACGGTGTGCGAAAACATACTCACGCGGCTTGGCCCGCTGTGGCCCTAAAAAGGCCTGACCCTGTATGTAATCGGGTATCTTTATCCCCGCCAACGACAGCATCGTCGGGGCGAAATCGACAAAGCCGACCAGCTCGTCATTGACGCCGCCCGGCTCGAGCGCGCCGGGCCTGTCGGGACTGAGAAGCTTGCGGTACTTTTCGGGAACGCGAATCAACAGCGGCACGTGAGTGCCCGAATCGTAAATCCACCGCTTGCCCCGCGGCATACCCGAGCCGTGGTCGCCCCAGAACCACACAATCGTCTCCTCTGCCAGCCCGTCCCTATCGAGCTTGGCAAGCAGCTCGCCCGCCTCCGTATCCATCAATGTCACTATATCGTAATACTGCGCCCAGTCTTTGCGAACCGGCTCCGTATCTGGATGATAAGGCGGCACCGACGCCCTGGCCGGGTCGTGCCGCTCTATCCTCTTGAATCTGTCCATAAGCCATTTATCTCGGTTGCGTATCTGGCTTTCGTGCGATATCGTCACGTTAAATACCGCGAAAAACGGCTGAGCCGGCGCGCGGTCGCCGTAATGTGCATTCCCGTTGCATTCGTCCCACGCGCTGGCCGGCGAGTCAAACTGATAATCCGTCTTCTTGTTGTTCGTGCAGTAGTAACCCGCCCCCCGAAGGTACTCGCTGAAGCACTTCACCTGCGCAGGCAAAACGCCCTTGCACCGCATATGGTGCGTCCCGAGTGTCGTCGGGTACATCCCCGTGATGATGCCCGACCTGACAGGTGCGCAAACGCCGGCATGTGTGAAGACATTCGTATAGCGAACGCCCTGCGAGGCAAACTTATCGAGATAAGGAGTTACCGCATAATCGTCGCCGTAACAGCCCAGCTCACAGCCGGTGTCCTCACAGCTTATCCACAAAAAATTCGGCCGGCCCCTGCCCGGCTGAGACCCCATCCCGAACGCCCTGCGCCCGAGAAGCATCGCCGCCGCCGAAGACGACCATAGAAATTGCCGCCTGCTTATCCGGCTTGTCTCTATGACGCCCATATCATTCTCCTTTGTCTTTTTCACTCGCCGGCTGCGTCCTGCTGCTGGGCTCCGCCGAGCGTAACGGGTATGTCCAGCCAGAACGTCGAACCCTCGCCGAGCCGGCTGTCCATTCCGATACTGCCGGCCAACATATCCGCCAGCTCCCTGCATATCGCTAACCCCAGCCCGCTGCCGGCGCTGCGCCGGGTGAGCGAACCGTCCGCCTGGCGAAACTTCTCGAAAATTCTCTCCTTGTCCGTCTCGGCAATCCCGCAGCCGGTGTCCGATACACTCAGCCGAACGCTCTTGTCGTCGAGCGCCAGGGCCTTTATCTCTATCCTGCCCCGCTCGGCAGTGAACTTGACCGCATTGCTCATAAAATTTTCGAGTATCTGCTGAACCTTGCCGCCGTCCGTTGTCAAAACGCCTATCCCATCGTCCACGCTCAGCCGTACCTTGATTTTTTTCCGTCTGGTCGCCTCCGAACACAGCGCGACAACCGATTTGCAAAGCTCGTGCACGTCAGCGGTGCCGATGCGCAGTTGGACCTTGCCCGCCTCGGTCTTGGCAAGATGAAGAAGGTCGTTAATCATATT